>JBAZMB010000060.1:0-7405 GCA_041649975.1 Candidatus Margulisiibacteriota bacterium
AAAAAAACTGGCCGGTTTGGAACTGGCGGCGGTTAACCTCCTCGCTTCGCCGGGAGCGGGGAAGACCAGTCTCCTCCTTCGTTTGTTAGCTCTTCTCGCGCCGAAGATGGCGGTGGGGGTGATCGAGGGGGATGTCGCTTCGTCGATCGACGCCGAAAAGATCAAAGCGGCCGGCTATCCGGTCGTCCAGCTCAACACCGACGGCGGCTGCCACTTAAGCGCCGCCATGATTGGTCCGGCCCTCGACCAATTAGGGCTCAAAGGGCCGGGGATCGTCTTCATCGAGAATATCGGCAACCTGATCTGCCCCGCCGAGTTTGACCTGGGGGAGAGCCTCCGGCTGGTTGAAGCGAGCGTCCCGGAAGGGGACGACAAGCCGGTGAAGTACCCGGGGATCTTCCAGACCGCCGACGCGATAGTTGTCAACAAGACCGATCTTCTGGGACAAGTCGAGTTTGATCCGGTCCTTTTTGCCTCCCGGGTCAAGGTTTTGAACGACCGGGCCCCGGTTTTTTCCGTCTCCTGCCGGTCAAATACCGGGCTCGAGCCGCTGGCCGATTGGCTGATAAAGCAATTGACAAGATGACTCTAAATGTTAATATGGCCTCGTGAGAAGTTTTAATGGCGGCCTCCATCTTTCATATTATAAAGACGTCACCAAAGAACGGCCGATCAAAGAAGCGGCCGCTCCGCGCCGGGTCGTCCTCCCTCTTCAACAGCATTTAGGCTGTCCCTGCGAACCGCTGGTCAAAGTCGGCGACGAAGTGACCGAAGGCCAAAAGATCGCCGATTCCAAGCTCCTGGTCGCCGCGCCGATCCACGCCTCGATCTCCGGCCGGGTGACTGCTATTCAATATTTTCCCAACGCTTGCGATTTCGACGTTCCGTCGATCGTGATCGAAGCGACCGACTCGATCGATAAGGCGACCCGACCGGGGAGCCGTTGGACCTTTGACGAGCTTTCCCCGGAACAGATCAAGAAGATCGTCCGTGAAGCGGGGATCGTCGGGCTCGGCGGGGCTGCTTTCCCGACCCACGTGAAACTGACCGCGCCGGTCGGCAAAGCGATCGACGTCGTGATCATTAACGGTTGTGAATGCGAACCATTCATTACCGGCGATTACCGGCTGATGGTCGAAAAGGCGTCGACTTTGATCCTGGGGGCCAAGGCGATCGCTAAAGCGGTCGGCGCCCGCCGGATCATGATCGGGATCGAAGACAATAAGCCGGAAGCGCTTAAAGCGATCAACTTTGAACGGTTAAAAGCCCGGCAGATCTTCGCGATCACGGTTGCCGCTCTCCAGACGAAATATCCCCAGGGTGGAGAAAAAATGCTGATCAAAGCCCTGCTTAACCGGGAAGTTCCCTCCGGCGGTTTGCCGTCGGATGTCGGCGCGGTCGTCTGCAACGTTGGTACGGCTATTGCCGTGGCCGACGCGGTAGCGCAAGGGGTGCCGCTGACCCGCCGGGTCGTGACCGTGACCGGTCCAGGGATCAAAGAACCGCAAAACCTGCTGGTCAGACTTGGGACCTCCTTTGCCGAAGTGATCGAACAGTGCCGCGGCTTGAGCGATAACGTTGAGAAGGTGATCATGGGCGGGCCGATGATGGGGCTTACCGTTCCGAATCTGGAGGTCCCGGTCGTTAAAGCGACGACCTGCATTCTAGCCCTGACCGATCAAGATATCAGAAACTATCCGGAAGGGAATTGTATCCGTTGCGGGCGTTGTATTAAAGCTTGTCCGATCGGGTTAACGCCGAACTTTTTGGCGGAATTCGCCAAGACCGGGAATTGGACGGAAGCCGATAAATATAATATCAACGACTGCATTGAGTGCGGCTGTTGTTCTTACATTTGTCCCAGCCGGATCCCGCTGGTCCAGTATTTTAAATTGACGAAAAATGCCGTTCGGGCGTTAAAATTAGCGGAGAAAAAAGCGGTATGCCGATAAACAAATTGATCGTCCAGATTAGCCCCCACATCAGAAGTAAAGAGGGGACCGATTACCTGATGCGGGCTTTTGCCTTTTCCCTGATTTTTCCAACTATTGCTGGGACCTACTTCTTTGGTCTTGGCGCCTTGGCCTTAGTTCTTTTTACCGGTTTAATGGCAATGGCGGCGGAAGCGGTTTTCCAGAAGCTGGCCAAGCAACCGGTCACGGTCCGGGACGGGAGCGCTTTTATTACCGGCGTTCTTTTAGGGCTGGTCCTGCCGCCCGGTTTTCCTTTTTGGATGGCGGGGCTCGGCGCGGTTTTTTCGATCGTCGTCGTCAAAGGCCTGTTCGGCGGTTTGGGCTTTAATATCTTTAATCCCGCTTTAGCTGGTCGGGCGTTTCTGATGGCTTCCTGGCCGGTTGCCATGACCAGTTGGCTCCGTCCTTTTGATGCCGTGACGACCGCTTCACCTTTATATTTGGCGAAGATTGGCGGGGCGGTCCCTGATTATTGGGCTCTTTTCCTTGGCAACCGGGCCGGTTCGATCGGGGAGACCTCAATTTTATTGATCCTGATCGCCGCCGCTTTTCTTTTCTGGAAGAAGATCATCGACTGGCCGGCTCCCGTCGCTTTTATCGGCACAGTTTTTGTTTTATCCTATTTCCTTGGCCAGGACCCGCTCTTTCAGGTGCTGACCGGCGGCTTGGTCTTTGGCGCGGTCTTTATGGCGACCGATTACGTGACCGGACCGGTCACGCCGAAAGGCCGTTTTATTTTTGGCTTGGGGTGCGGCGTCTTGACTGTTCTGATCAGGTTTTACGGCGGTTTTCCGGAAGGAGTAAACTACGCGATTCTGCTGATGAATATCCTGACCCCGGTGATCGATAAGTACAGCCGACCCAGGATCTATGGAGGTAATAAACGTGGCTAAAAATTTAAAGATGGCGGTTGTCTTGGCGGTCTTCTGTATTGTTTCCGCCGGTTTGCTGGCGTATGTTTATAACTTGACCCAGCCGTTGATCGTTAAAAATGCCAAGGGATCATTCGACCTTTCATTGAAAGGCTTGATCGCGGCTGATTCGTTCAAACAAGAAAAAAACACGTTTGTCGCGATCAAAGGGAAAGAGATCGTTGGCTATGCTTTTGCCGTGAAGCCGCAAGGCTACGGCGGTCCGGTCGAAATGCTGGTCGGTTTAGATAAAGAGGGGCGGGTTTTGGCGGTTAAGGTCTTGGGCCATAAAGAGACGGCCGGGCTTGGTTCCAATATTGAGGACCAGAAATTTCTCAAACAGTTCGTCGGCAAAACCAGCAAAGACAAGGTCGAGCCTAAACAGGACATTGACGCTTTGACCGGGGCGACGATCTCCACCCGGGCGGTTTGCCATGGGGTCAGGGAAGCGATGGACCAATGCGGGAAAATAACTAAATGAGTGTTTGGCAGGATTTTAATCGCGGGATAGTTTCGGAAAACCCGGTCCTCCGGTTGATGATCGGGCTTTGTCCGACGCTGGCGGTCTCGACCAGCGCCGTTAACGCCCTGGGGATGGCGGCGGCGACCTCCTTTGTCCTGATCTTTTCTAATTTAGTCGTTGCGCTGATCCGCAAGATCGTTCCCGACCAGATCCGGATCCCGATCTTCATCATCGTCATCTCGACCTTTGTGACGATCATCGATTATGTTATGCAGGCTTATACGCCCGACCTGCATCGGGCGCTGGGGGTTTTTATCCCGCTGATCGTCGTCAATTGTATCATCCTGGGCCGGGCGGAAGCCTTTGCCTACAAAAACCCGGTCCTGGCTTCGACCCTGGATGGGATCGGGATGAGCCTTGGTTTTACTCTGGCCTTGCTGACGATCGGGGTGATCCGGGAACTGCTGGGGGCGGGGGCTATCTTTGGTGTTTCGCTTTATAATCCGGCGGTAGCGGCGACGATCATGGTCTTGCCGCCCGGGGCGTTCATTACTATCGGTTTCTTGATGGCCCTACTTAATAAATGGGAGAATAAAGTCCAATGACCGAATTATTGGGCATCTTTTTTGCCGCTTTCCTGATCAACAACATCTTGCTCATCAGGTTCATCGCCCTATGCTCGTTTTTTGGGGTTTCGACCAAGCTGGAAACTTCGCTGGGAATGAGTTCGGCGGTAATCTTTGTCATGACGATCTCTTCCGCCGTTTCCTGGGTCGCTTATCATTCGGTCCTGGTCCCATTCCATTTGGAATTTCTCCGGACGGCGGTCTTTATTTTAACGATCGCTTCTCTCGTCCAGCTGGAAGAGCTTTATCTTAAAAAGATGATCCCTTCGCTTTATCGGGCGATGGGGATCTACCTGCCGCTCATTACCACTAACTGCGCGATCCTGGCGGTTGCTTTCCTGGCGATCGATTATAAATATTCGTTTATTCAGTCGTTGGTCTATTCGCTTGGGGTTTCCGGCGGCTATTCGCTGGCGATCATTTTGTTCGCTTACCTGCGGGAGAGGACCGCTCTGGCGCCGGTCCCAAAATGGTTCCAGGGGTATCCGATCGCTTTCATGACGGCGGCGCTAATGTCGCTTGCTTTCTTAGGCTTTACGAGGATGTTCGGGCTATGACGATATTTTTAACTTCGATCGTAGTATTAGGCATCTTGGGTTTTATTTTTGCCGCTTTGCTCGCTTTGGCCGCTGACTATTTTAAGGTTGAAGCCGATCCGAAGGTCGCGGCGATCGTCGCGGTCCTGCCGGGGATCAATTGCGGCGCCTGCGGTTCGGCCAGCTGTTATAACTTTGCCGAACGGGTTATTCATGGAGAGATCGCTTTCAGCGGCTGTGTGGTTGGGGGGAAAGAAGTGGCCGAGAAAGTTGGCGCGGTCATGGGGGTAGAACTGCCGGCCGGGTATCACAAGAAAGTTGCCGCCGTCCATTGCGGTGCCACCGAAAAGATCCGCCAGCGGATCAACCGCTATGAAGGGGTGGCTAAGTGTGCCGCCGCTAATTTGGTGAGCGGGGGAGGCTTGGCTTGCTCTTATGGTTGCCTGGGTTTTGGCGATTGCGATTGTGTTTGTCCTTTTGACGCGATCGAGATGGTCGACGGCTTGCCGCAGATCGATCCGCGAAAGTGCACCGCTTGCGGCAAATGCGTGACCGCTTGTCCGAGGAAAATCATTTCCATTGTTCCGCACGAATTTGGGGCGGTTGTGGCTTGTTCTTCTAAGGATCCGGGGGCGGTTGTCCGCAAGATCTGTTCGGTCGGTTGTATCGGCTGTAAGATCTGCGAGAAAGAGCTTCCGGAAATCTTTAAGGTGGTCGACAATCTGGCGGTTGTCGATTACACCCAGGCGCCGCGCGATTGTAGTGTCGCGATCAATAAGTGTCCGACTAAATGTATTAAATAGGAGGGGTTAATTATGAAGTGTGACAACGGCGCGGTTTACGGTTTGGGTTTCATTGGGGCTTTGGTCTATTATATCCAGCATTCGACCAGTTTTTGGAATGGGGTTATCGGCATTCTAAAGGCTCTGGTCTGGCCGGCGATGCTGGTTTATCGTCTCCTTGAATCGTTGAAGATGTAGTTTTATAGTTTAATAGCAGGAAGGCCGATTTATTGGCTTTCCTGCTATTGTAGCGAATAGCCCTCAAAGTAGTAGAATATTGTATGGAAACAACTTGCCCCTTATGTTCTTCAACTGCCGAAATATTCCAGGAACACCGCGGGACTATCTTCTATAAATGTAGCGGCTGCCGGTCAGTCTTTCGTGATCCAAAGAATGACCTCTCGCCAGCCGAAGAGAAAAAACGTTATGAAGCCCACCACAACGACCCGACCGATCCCGGTTATCGGGAGTATGTCGCGCCGCTAGTGACGGCGGTGACGCAAAGCTTTAAGCCCGGCGACCAGGGGCTTGATTTTGGTTCCGGTCCAGGCGCGATCATCACGACTCTATTGCGCGAGCAAGGGTATCAGGTTGAATCGTATGACCCGTTTTTTAACGATAACAGCTTAAAGCCGGCCTACGATTATATCGTTTGTTCCGAAGTGATCGAGCATTTCCGCTCCCCGGCCAAAGAATTCGCGCGCCTGCGTAAAATGATCAAACCGGGCGGGGCCCTTTTTTGCCTGACCAGATTGTACGAGGAGGGGATCGATTTCTCGGCCTGGTTTTACAAAAATGACCCGACCCATCGCTTCTTTTATAGCCGTCAGGCGCTGGAGTGGATCAAGACAAAGTTTGATTTTTCTTCGTTAGAGATCGACGGGCGGCTGATAGTTTATAGGTCTTTATCAGGGGTCGTGAAGACCCGCCAGAAGCAGTAGACGCAAAGCGTAATGATCGTTCCCCAGGAACCGAGCATAAAGATCCAGCCGTAAAGGTTCATTCTATTTCTCCCGCTTGTTTTTTACGATAATAAGCGATTCTGACCGCTATGGCGATCGCCGCAAACAACAAGATCAGGCCGATCCTCGTTGCTAAAATATAGGGTTGGTTAGCGGTTGGGACCCCTTGCATCATGATGACCGGCAAACCTTGTTGGAAAAACCAGAAGCTGAGAATAATTATAAGGAAGAGCGGGGTGACGTAGCGGATGATCGGCTTATAGAAGCCTGGAATCTTCATTTCCGCGCCGTGGTGAATTTCCGCCCACGCTTTTTCGATCCCAAAGAACCAGACGAAGATGATCGTTTCAATCGTGCCGAACAGGACCAGCGCGAAGGTCCCGCCCCAGAAATCGAGTTCATCAACGACCCCTTGGCCGAGAAAGAAAATCGGGAACTGACAGAGGGCGAATAAAATTACTCCAAGCCAAACGACCGCTTTTTTCCTCGTCAGCCCGAAATCATTGGAAAAGAAAGCGACCGCCGGTTCCAGGAGCGAGACGGAAGACGTAATCCCGGCTAGAAAGAGGAGGGCGAACCAAAGCAAAGCGAAAAAACCGCCAAAGTCGATTTGGCCGAAAATTAACGGCATAGTTACAAACCCAAGATTAAACGAGCCGCTGGCGGCGGCGGCCGCCGCTCCGGCCGCGCCAAAGAAGACGAAAGCGGCCGGAATAACGATTGAACCGCCCAGGACGACCTCCGCTAATTCATTGGTTGAAGCGGCGGTTAAGCCGGAGAGGGCGACGTCATCCCCTTTTTTTAGGTAACTGGCGTAGGTCAAGATCACGCCGATCCCGACGCTTAAAGTGAAGAATATTTGCCCCGCCGCCGCCATCCAGACCTTGGCGCTGGTTAGGACCGAGAAATCGGGATTCCAGAGGAAGCCAAGTCCATCGGTAATATGCGGCATCATCAGCACTCTGGCCGCCAGGATAAAACCAAAGATGAACAGTATTGGCATGGCAATTTTGCAGAGAAGTTCTATCCCTCCCTGCACGCCGCGGTAGACAAAATAGAAATTGATCAGAAAAGTAATAAGAAAAAAGACGTAAGCGGTCATAAGGTTGCTTCCTGGCGCTAATCCTTGATAAGCGGTCAGAAAGTCTTTCA
>JBAZMB010000061.1:0-7391 GCA_041649975.1 Candidatus Margulisiibacteriota bacterium
TTGGTATGGAGAGCGGTAATAAAAGCGGCGATCTGGGATGGGGTCGCGTCCCCCCTCATTATAGTATCCATCGCTATCCCCGCTTCTTCCCGGGTCAGGTTATGGCCATCAACTACTTTTCTAATCGCGTCGATCATTAATAAATCCTTATAAGAAGTGAAATTTCTCTGTCCTTCCTACGATTGAATTATAGCTTTGCCGTGCATTTAAGGCAAGCTAAGAAATTATGTATAACAAAATAAATATGGACGAGATGGGAAGAAGCCGCCGATTTGTCTTTACTATCCCTCAAAGACATCCCGGCCTTTGTTTTGCCGGAGGATCATCCGGCACATTACCAAGCAGAGTTCAGTCTAAAATCGCTGAGGCACAAAAATATGAAAAGCAGGGGGAGCTGAACAGGGCATTAACTAGTTTGATCTGTGAAGCTAAGATCCAATATCAGGCTAGCGACGGGGATAAAGCGGCCGGGCAAAGATGCCTAGCTGAAGCCAAATCAATGTTCGTTAACGCGAATAACCCCCAAAATCATCATGAAAATGGTCTATTAATTGCTAATTTGCTTTTTGAAGTTGATAAGGCCGAGGCCTTGGCTTTAATAAGCAAAATTCTCGGTCAAGCTGAAACCGTTCAAGAACCGGACTCTAAAGATGCCATTAGATTTCGCGTATCAAGTTGCTATGCGATATTAGGTGAAATGGAAAAAGCAATCGCTCTAGTTGATAGAATCGAAAGCCCTCTAAAAAAATCCTGGGCATTCGAATCTATTGCCAATTCGTTTCTTCGCCAAAAAGACCGCGCCTCAGCAATAAAGGCTTTACTGGCCAGTTGCGCCGTAACCGAGGCGTACGACATAAAAGAAGTTGAACCTCGCCGAACTAGGGTAGACCGCTTGATCAACGCGGCTAAAAAACTATTCGAGCTGGGCGAAACAGTCTCGGCGGAAGCTCTTATGGACCAAGCGATCGATTGTATTCCGCAAAATCCACTCTCACGAAATCCAAGTTATGGCACTGATGATGACAGGCTTCAGGAAATCGCGATTTTTATGTTGGATAAATTGGGAAAAAGAGAAAAAGCGATCAAGACGATAATTAAAGGCTGGGATGATTTTGAAAATTGTTCGCCAGAATTGATCGAAAAAGACATGGAGTATTTACTTAGCTGCCAAATTCGGGCGAAATTCGCAAAGGCTTTGAAGGCTTTTGACGCGCGAAATAAAATCTAAACCCAGTCAAAATCCTTTTTCGTGCCTTTGATCATTAGTGCCCTCCACAACCGGGTGCGCAACTGCCGGAACTGCAGCTGCCGCAAGAACCGCCATTTCCAGTGGCCAAAGCCGGGGCGCTGAAGACCCGCTCGGCCAGCCCTTTACAATCCGGACAACGCGGGATTGACGCGTCATTCATCCCTTTCTGGACCTCGAATTTTTTCCCGCAATTACCGCATTTGTAATCATAAAAAGGCATGTCACGATTGTATCGTGAAATCCTTTGTTTTTCAAGAAATATTGAAATCCGTTCCCTCCTGGATCGATAATAGACCAAGATGAAAACAACTGCTTTATCAAGATTTATTGGCCGATCAACCCTAGCCATTGCCCTGCTAAAAGGCAGCGGGTGCGCGGCAACCAAGCTTGAGCCAAAACAAAGTATAAGCCAACCGAGGATCATCCCCTCCGAAATCACAATTAAGCAGGCAAGTAGCGATCAAAAAAGTAATTTTGTTCAATTGATGATCGAGAGCGGGAATGACAAACTTCATCATTCGCTGACCGTTCAACCGATTGAAAGCGGGGAAAAATTGAAATTCCAGGGAATCAAAATCGAGGCTTTTTGCGACAAACCGATTGACCCACCGCAGCTTGCTGTTTTTAATGACTACAAAGAACCCTTCCCCCTCCCTGTCTCTATTAAAGAGCAAACCGCCGTTTATCTTGATGGTTCAAGGGTTGGCGAAAGGATGGCTTTTCATATTCCGGTTGATCAGGTCTTTAATGCCATTAACAGTCTTTCCGTCTCATTTACCGCTATTAACAATAATTGCCGTATCGCTTTGACTATCTATTAAACTCACGGAAAAATCCCCCTCCCTCCACTCGCCAGTTCCCTACTGCCCTGTCCCGTGGTATAATTTCCTCGTGAAAGTTCTAAATTTTCAAGAAATAGTTGCCACCCTCAACGGCTACTGGGCCGACCAGGGTTGTGTTATCCGCCAACCATATGATCTTGAAAAAGGGGCCGCGACCATGTCCCCCGCCACTTTTTTCGGGGTCCTGGGGCCAAAAGAATGGAAGGTCGCCTACATCGATCCGGTCCGCCGCCCGACCGACGGCCGCTACGGCGAAAATCCAAACCGTCTTTTCCATTACTTCCAATACCAGGTGATCATGAAACCTTCACCGCTTAATATCCAGGCCCTCTACCTCGATTCTTTGCGGGCGATCGGGGTCGAACCGGCCAAACACGACGTCCGCTTCGTCGAAGACAACTGGGAATCGCCGACCCTCGGCGCCTGGGGAACAGGCTGGGAAGTCTGGGCGGAAGGGATGGAAGTCTCCCAGTTCACCTATTTCCAGGAATGCGGCGGCTTCCCCTGCAAACCGGTCGCCAGCGAGATCACTTACGGGCTGGAACGGCTCGCCATGTTCATCCAAAAAGTGAACAGCGTTTACGACATTAAGTGGAATGATGAAGTCAAATACGGCGATATCTACCTCCCCCAGGAACAGCAACAG
This sequence comes from Candidatus Margulisiibacteriota bacterium, assembly GCA_041649975.1. Lineage (GTDB taxonomy): Bacteria > Margulisbacteria > WOR-1 > O2-12-FULL-45-9 > XYB2-FULL-48-7 > XYB2-FULL-45-9. The sequence goes on from JBAZMB010000061.1 coordinate 2,738, forward strand.
TCCAAATACAACTTTGAAGTCGCCAATATCGAGAGTTTGTTGCAATTGTTCCAACTTTACGAAAAAGAAGCCTGGGCGATGATCGACCAAAAACTGTACCTCCCAGCTTACGATTACGTCCTGAAATGTTCCCACGCTTTTAATCTCCTCGACGCCCGGGGAGCGATCTCGGTTTGCGAACGGATGGGCTATATCCTAAAGATCAGGAAGATGGCGCGCAACTGCGCGAGGTTATATGTCGAAAAACTTTAACTTACTACTGGAGCTCGGCTGCGAAGAGATCCCGGCCCGTTTCATGCCGGGGTTCCTAAGCGACCTGAAAGCCAAAGCGGAAGAAAAACTCCGTCGGGAACGCCTCGCTTTCGGCCAGGTCATGACCCTCGGCACCAATCGCCGCCTCGTCCTGTACGTTGAAGCGCTGGCCGACAGCCAGGCCGATCTTGCCGAAGAGGTCAAAGGGCCGCCCGCCGACATTGCCTTCGACCAGGCGGGGAACCCGAAACCGGCCGCGACCGGTTTTGCCAAAAGCCAGGGGATAGACCTAAAAGATATCGTCATCAAACCGGTTGGCAATAAAAACTATTTGTTTGCCAAGGTTGAAAAGAAAGGGGAAAAGACCGCCAAGCTCCTCCCCGCCCTTTTACCGGAGATCCTGACCAGCCTCTACCAACCATTAGCCATGCGCTGGGGGGGCCTCGATTTTAAATTCATTCGCCCGATCCACTGGATCGTCGCGCTTTACGGTCCCAAGGTTGTAAAATTCGAACTGGCCGGGATCAAAACCGGCGCCAAAACGGCCGGCCACCGCTTCATTAAAGCCACTGCCGCTGGACTAACAATTAAAACAGCCGACCTGAACGGCTATAAAGCGCAGCTGGCCAAACTCGGCGTGACGGTCGACCAGAACGAACGCCAGCTCAAGATCAAAAAGGAAGTCGAGCAGGCGGCCGCCGCCAGCAAGCTGAAAGTGCTCATCGATGAAGCGCTCCTTTCGGAAGTCAACTTCCTCGTCGAGAACCCAATTGCCTACGTCGGCTCGTTCGATCCAAAATTCCTGGAAGTCCCCCAAGATGTCCTGATCACCTCGATGAAAAAGAACCAGAAATATTTCCCGCTTTTGGATAATACGGAAAAACTGGCCGCCAAATTTATCGTCGTCACCAACGGCTGCCACAATCAAGGGGTGGTCGAAGGGAACCAGAAAGTCCTGACCGCCAGATTGTCGGACGCCCGCTTCTTCTTTGAGGAGGACAAAAAGCTCCCCTTGAAATTAAGGGTAACTGATCTGGCCGGCGTCGCCTTCTTCGAAAAGCTCGGTTCGATCGCCGACAAAACGGAACGGCTGGAAAAATTGGCCGAACATCTCGGCCATCACCTGGGACTGAAGCCGGAAGCGATCGCCAGGGTCAAAAAGATTTCCCAGCTCTGCAAGGCCGACCTGACGACCAAAATGGTCTACGAATTCCCAGAACTGCAGGGAACGATGGGGAAAGAATACGCGCTGATCGACGGCGAGGACAAGGTCGTCGCCCAGGGAATCTTTGAACACTACCTCCCCCGGTTTGCCGATGACCTGCTCCCCGCGACCATGGAAGGGGCAGCCGTGGCGCTGGCCGACCGGCTAGACTCTTTGGTCGGTTATTTTAGCGTCGGCGCGATCCCGACCGGCTCCGAAGATCCCTACGGCCTGCGCCGGGCGGCGCTCGGGATCATCCGGATCCTGCTGGAAAACAAATTAAGCCTGGCGCTCGACGAAGCGATCGGGCAGAGCTACAAGCTGTATGAAAAGATCTTCCAGGAATATCTCTTTTCTCAAGGCGAGATCGGTTATCAGGATTTTCCGAAGATCAAGAAGCAGGTCCTGGAATTTATTTTCTCCCGCCTCCGGCCAACCCTGATCGACCAGGGGATCCGCTACGACATTGCCGACGCGGTCCTGGCCGACTGCACCGACATGAGCAGCTGCTCGGCAATCGCCAAAGCGGTCATGAAAGCAGCGGCTGAGCCATGGTTTCTCGACATCGTCCGCTCCGCCGACCGGATCGGCCGGATCGCCAAAGATTCTAAACGGGACACGGTCATCGCCGAAGACCTGGTGGAAAAAGAAGAGAAAGAACTCCACGATCTCCATCTTAAGATCAACTGGGAAACGGCCGAAGCGGTCCAGGGGGGCAAATGGGGCGCCGCCCTGCTGGCACTCGCCAAATTAACCCCGGCAGTCGACCTCTTTTTCGATAAGATCCTGGTCATGCACCAGGATGAACGGATCAAGAGCAACCGCCTGGCCCTGCTTAAATCGCTGGCCAACACTTATCGCCTGATCGCCGATTTCGGCAAGATCGTTGTCGACGGCGATAAAAAATGACCCGCCGGTTCGCGTTTTTTTTCTGTTTAATTGCCTTAACGCTTCCAGCCTCAGCCAGTTTTATCAGCCTGCAAACGGAACTCCGCCCAATCATCGACAAACAACAGCTTTTCATCACCGTCTCCGCCGTAAATAAAGGGGACGAAAGCGCCTACAACGTCTGGGGGGAATTGCGGATGCCAGGCAAACGCTTTCCCCTTCGGAAACAAGCCGTGGTTGAACCCCTGGCTATTTATGGGGCCAAACAAACAATCGTACTGCCGGACAGCTTTAATAATGATCCGCTCCTCCTGACCATGCACTACCAGGATGCCAACCAATATCCATTCTCGGCTTTATCGGCGATCGTTGTCGGCAGAGAAAAAAGACCCTCGCCGCTTTTAGGGGCAATCCGCCCGATCTCGTTCGTTTCGGCCAGTGAACTATCGATCGCCTTGAAAAACCAGCGGGGCCGGCCGCTCGAAATTGGAATTGAGCTTTTTCTTCCTGAAGAGCTGACCACCGATTTCCAGCCAACGAAGTTAAAACTAGCGCCAAACGCCGACCGAACCATCAAAGTCAAACTGACCAATTTTTCCGCTTTACCCGGCAGCAGCTACCAGCTCTTTGCCGTCGCGCAAGGGGCTGGACAAACGATCATTATTCCCGGCACGATCCGGATCGAAGCCGGTAACGCGATCTTGGGATTAGATCGGACCTGGCTGATCATTATTCTGGTTGGATTGGGGGCGTTTTTTCTTGCGGCTCAAATTTACAAAAGATAAGCTGATCGATCTGGTCGTCTTGGGGCTTCTTTTCGTCTATCTCCTGGCCTTTTTTGATCCCCGGCTCCTTTTTTCGGCGACGATCACCGCTGGCGGCGATACCGGCTCTCATTATTATACCGCTGTCTATTTACGGGATTATCTCCTGCCCCACGGTAAGATCATGGGGTGGCTGCCGGGAAACTACGCCGGTTTCCCCCTTTTCTACCACTACTTCCCGTTCCCCTTTCTGCTGATCGTCCTGCTCGGTTATCTCATCACTTTGCCGATCGCTTTTAAGCTGGTCACAATCATTGGGATCTTTCTTTTGCCGCTAGCCGTCTATTCTTTTTTTCGCCGGCTCCAATATCCCTTTCCGGTCCCGGTTTGCGGCGCGATCCTGACCCTCCCCTTCCTTTTTATGGAAGCGAACAGCATGTGGGGGGCCAACATTCCCAGCACGCTGGCTGGAGAATTTTCTTACGGTTTGGGAATCTCAATTCTCTTCTTCTTTTTCGGCTCGCTTTACTCCGGGATCAAAAAAAATAAAATGATCATCGTCAACGGTTGCCTGGTCGCCCTGATGGCGCTTTGCCACGGCTACGCGGTGATTTTCGCCGTCATCATCGGCAGTTACTTTCTCTTGGACCGGACCGGCTTTCGCCGTAATCTATGGTATCTGGCCAAAGTCTTTGGCCTGGGTTTTCTCTTAAGCTCTTTTTGGCTGGTCCCGTTCTTCTTCACTTTGCCGTACGTGACCGAATACGTCACCGCCTGGCAGATCAAATCGCTCCTGGAGATCGTTCCGGTCATCCTCTGGCCGGGCCTTGGCTTAAGTTTGGCTGCCCTATTTTTTAATCGGCATGATCGGCGGACCGCTTATTTCACCTATTGCTTTGGGCTTGGCCTGGGTTTCTATTTTCTAGGTCCCCGGATCGGACTGCTCGACATCAGATTTATCCCGATCCTGCAGATCTTGCTGGCGATTTTCGGCGCGACCTTACTCCTGCCGTTAAAAGAGCGGCTCAAACAACTGGAGCTCCTTCCCGCAATCATCCTCCTGGCGACGATCCTCTTTACCAGCGCCAACGTTACATATATAAAGGGGTGGATCGATTGGAATTACTCCGGTTTTGAAGGAAAAAAGAGCTGGCCGCTCTTCCAGCAGATCAATACTTATCTTAGTAAGAGTGGCCCGGGGCGGGTCGCCTACGAACACTCCCCGCAAAACAACGACTTCGGGACCGAGAGGGCGTTTGAATCGCTCCCCTTTTTCGCCAAACGGGAAACGCTGGAAGGGCTCTACATGCAATCGTCGGTCAGCTCACCGTTCATCTTTTATCTCCAGTCCTTATATTCAAAAAACTGTTCCGCCCCTTTTCCTCAATATACTTATGGACAGCTTAATCTGGCCGCCGCCCTCCCCCGGTTGCGGCTCTTTAACGTCGTGGAATATTTGGCCAGAAGCCCGGAAGCCAAGGCTCAAGCGGCTAAACTTAAAGAGTTGCGGCTGGAAAAAACTTTTGGTGATTATAACCTTTATCGG
>JBAZMB010000062.1:0-7176 GCA_041649975.1 Candidatus Margulisiibacteriota bacterium
AACTTGTCTTCGAACTGATGTTCGTTGATCAGTCCGCCGTCGCGGATCGTGCAGTCGAGAACTTTGATTTCCGGTCTGTACATGTGGTTATTATACCTCAAAAAGAAAGGTTTTTAAATATGTCGCCAATGCTTAATTGCTAAAACAGCTGAAATTTGCCGGTGTTTAGCCGGACAATTAATTGGCCATCCAACTCTAGGAGGAACTTATGAGTGTTATTAGTAGAATAGTTAATAGGACGCCGTCTTTAAGGGCTCGGGCCATGGAAACGATGGCCAAAATGAAAGATGGTAAAAATGTTTTGCCCCGGGAAAACAGAGTGTTTTACACTTTGACCGTTGTGCCGACAGATAATGAATTAGGTTGCTTTAGAATGCCGACTTATCCGATTTCCGTGACCGAAGTGACTAAGCCTCAGAAAAATTACCGATCGAGTAAAGGATTGGATTTGCAATGGATCGCCTGGGCCGCGCTGTCCAGGCCGGAGGCGATGGAATATCTTCTCGACCTAACCGGGGGCTTTTCTAACCGCTGGGGTCTTTAAATAATATGCAGCGCCCGTTTTAAGACCGCTTCGGCCGCTTCCTGAAGTCCTTCCGGATAGGAAGGGTGGGCTTGAAAAGTTTCTCCGACTTGTTCGATCGTCAGCCTGTTCTTGATTGCCAAGACCGCCGCGCTGACCAGGGCTGAGGCTTCGGCGCCGACAATGTGCGTTCCCACGATCTTACCGTCAACCGTACAGATGAACTTCACGAACCCTTCAATTTCCCCCATAGCTTGCGCGATACCGAGGGCGCCGAGCGGGAATTTGCCGAGTTTGATCTCCCCATACTTTTCGCGGGCTTGTTTTTCCGAGAGGCCGACCGCGGCGATCTCCGGTTGGGTGTAAATAGTGTAGGGGACAAAGTCATAGGTGAAGCGGCGATCTTTGCCTAAGGCGTTTTCAGCGGCGATGACCCCTTGCTCGTAGCCGACGTGAGCAAACTGCTTTAGGCTGACCAGGTCTCCCACGGCGTAAACATTGGGGAGCGACGTCGCCATTTTTTCGTTAACCCAAACCCGCTTACCATCAAGCTTTAGGCCTAAAGCCTCAAGTCCTGCCAGGTTGGGGTGGCGGCCGACGCAAACCAGGGTTTTACCGCAGGAATCGGCGGGGTTAAAGGCGGTCCCGGTCTTGAGCTCGATTTTCTTTCTTTTGAAGAGCCGTTTGACCAAGGCGACGACTTCCTCGTCAACTCCCGGCAAGATCTCGGGGAGAATTTCGTAAATGGTGACTTTGGTCCCCAGGGAGCTGAAGATCATGGCGAAGTGGAGCCCGATCACGCCGCTGCCGACAATGTCGAGCTTTTCCGGCACGGTCGTCAGGTTTAAAATATCGTCACTGGTGAGAAACTTTTTCCCGTCACAGGTTACGCCGGGGAGTGGGGCGGGATGGGAACCGGTGGCTAGGATCGTAGCTCGCGACTGAACGTCGCGGTTACCGACTTTGATCAAACCTGGGGTTTGGACTTCCCCTTTACCTTTGATCAGCTCGATACCGTTCTTTTCGATCAGTCCGGCCAAGCCTTTCACCAATTTAGCGACGACTTCGTTCTTGCGGGCGACGATCTTGGGGAGATCGAAAGAAAGTTCCTTGACCGAGAGGCCAAAACTTTCCGCTTTTTGGATCTTTTCATAAAGGTTAGTACAGGCGATAAGCGATTTAGTTGGGATACAACCCCGGTTGAGGCAGGTCCCGCCGACTTGATCTTGTTCGATCAGGGCGACTTTGGCCCCAAGCTGGGCGGCGCGGATCGCGGCGGCATAACCGCCGGGCCCGCCGCCTAAAACTGCCAAGTCGTAGTTATTTGACATATTTCTCCTCGTAATACTGACGGACCCGGAATTTAACACCCAGGTTCTCAGCTATCTTGCGGCAGGCTTCAACGTCGACGCTGGGGAGGTTAAGGGCCGAGATCTCGATCTCCGGGATATAGGTTTTGGCCTCCTTGATGAAATCAAGGACCGCCTGGTAGCTGTTCTCGCCTAAGGCAGGTTGGCAGATCTGATTGTAAAGCTCGGCGTTCTGGGCGTTAAGGCTGATCGACATGGCGTCGATTAGTCCCTTTAGTTCCGGCAGGATATTTTTGCCCCAGAAGAGGTTGCCGGTCCCATTGGTATCGATCCGGATGGTCGGGCCTTTTCCGCCTGCTTTGATCCTTTTAGAAACTTCTTTGACCACGTCGAGCCGGACGAGCGGTTCGCCGTAGCCGCAAAAGACGATCTGCGGATATTTTTTCGGGTCGCCGATCGCCGCCATGACTTCATCGACGGTCGGTTCGCGGTCGAGCCAAAGAGAATACTCCTGGTTGAATTTCCTGGCTTTGTTGCGGATGCAAAAAACGCACTCATTGGTGCAGCGGTTGGTGATGTTCAGGTAGAGGTTTTCCCCTACCGGATAAGCGATTGTCTGCATGACAGAATTATAACATAGCTGAAATTTCCCGGCTTAGCTGGCGAAAGATAAGCATGAAAACACAACTCTTGGAAACCTTAAGATCGAGATACTTTCAGCTGCAAAGGATAGAAAACAGACGAATGGCGGAACCCAAACCCTGGACCGCGGTCGGGAACTTTGTCCGGCGGAGTGCGGCTCAAATTACCGATCAATCACGGGCGAATCTTGAAGCCCTGGTTAGATTGCATCCCCAGGAGACGGAAAAGGCGATGGCCGGTTTACGCCGGGGCGGCGAGCGGATCGAAAAGATCATCGTGCCATCTGGTTTAGACGGGTTTGCTTTGCTTTTTTCGGTTAAAGGAGGGGTGGCTCGTTTAGGTAACGAGGCGCCCCGCGCCCAAAACGGCGCCATAAAAGCCCTTCCTTACGAACCCCAGGCATTGGCGGAATTGATAACCTCTTTTGATAAAGAGCAGAAAGCGTTTGCCGGTGATCCGGAATATGCCGCCTTGTTCCTTTACAAAGCAATTCTGCGGGTCAGGGTAGAGTTGTATAGGGTAGGGGAAGAACGTTCCGCCGGCAAGAAACAGGGTTTGTCGCTCGCGGCCGATCCTTTTCAAGAAGTTAACCAAGTCCTCTCGTATTTCCAAGACAATTTTCCTTTCAGCGTTGATCGGGACAAAGAAAGCTTGCGAAAAGCGGTCAACTGTCTGCGTGGGGGGAACAATGTTGCCGCCGACACCGGCCTGCAGTATTTAACCAGCCGTTTGGTCGCGCGACTCGATGAGCTAATGGTCAAGCGCTTGCGCTACACCCGTCCGGCCCAAAACTGGAAGATCTCGCTGATCGAGAAGAGTGAAAATAAAGGGGATTGGATCATCAACCAGGTCGGCTATCGACTGACACCGAGCGGCGTTTTACGCCGGGAGTCGATCCCGCACCGGGTCTCGACCGCCAAATTGTTGAGCATGATCGGCCATGAGCAGGAAAAGATCGCCCAGGAATTGGAAGGCAATAAAAAATATCTGGAACGGATCAAAGCGATCGCGGCCGATCCGCTCGGTCAATGGTCGGAATTGCTGGAGCTTCATGAGCGCTTTACTTCGTTTTCCGCCTGGTATAAAGATAAAGCCTGCGTTGAGCTGGAAGCGGCGTTGCATGTTACGCTGGTCGGGTCCGATCAGGCGGTCCGGTTGGCGCAAGATTTGCTGGGGGTCGCGGAAGAGTCGCTCAATAAACGCCAAGCAGTTTTAAAGACGCAGGCCGGACGGATCGGGGATCTTAAGAAGGAAGCGGAAAAAAAGATCATCGATCATTTGATGTCATTTACTGTTTCAATCGTTGAGAATTTGGCCGATCCAAGATGTTTGACCGAGCCGCGCTGGCTAGCCTGGATCGAAAACCGGCTTGACGGTTTTCTGGCGACCTTTTTGCGGGACGAGATGCGTGAACCGTGGCTGGCAAGATGTAAGAGCCGGGTCGATGGTCTGAAAAAAGCATTCCCTAAATTATACGATATTACGCTTTCCAGGGAAGAGAAGATCGAGAAATTGAGAAAAGGGGCTTCTTATCTCTTGCAGATCGGCTTCTTTTTTGAGACCCGGAAAGAAGACAACGTGACGAACGTTAAGGCCTGGAATAGATATATTCGTCGATATAAAGAGATGTTGGGCAAGTTTAATAAACTTATTTAAGCGCTTCTTTAAGCAGTTTGTTGGCCAATGCTGGATTGGCCCGCCCCTTGGAGAGTTTCATTACCTGGCCGACCAGGAAGGTGAGGGCGGTCTCTTTCCCGCCTTTATAGTCGGCGACCACTTTGGCGTTCCCCGCGATAACCTCGGCGATGATCTTGCTTAATTCCCCTTGGTCGCTGATCTGGGCCCCTGATTCGGCGACGATATCCTTTACCTGTTTGCCGGTCTCAAAGACTTTAACCAGCACCCCTTTGGCCAGTTTGCCGCTTAAGGTCCCTTCGTCGATCAATTTAAGGAGCTCCGCCAGTTGCGGCGGTTTAAAGTTCAGCTCTTCGATCGTCTGCTTTTTCTCTTTGAGATAAGCGGTGACTTCGCCGGTCAGCCAGTTGGCGACGACTGCTCCTTTGTCGTAGAGTTTTGTTGTTTCCTCGAAGAAATTGGCTAACGGCTTGTCATAGACCAGGATCGCGGCGCTTTCAGCATTAAGGCCAAATTGATCGATCAGTCGCTGTTGGCGCTGTTGTGGGAGTTCACCCAGCGACTGCCTGATTTCTTCAACCCATTCCGCCGACGGTTCGATCGGTGGGAGGTCCGGTTCCGGGAAGTAGCGGTAGTCATGGGCTTCTTCTTTGCTTCGCATCCCTGATGTTGTGTTGGTCTCTTCGGAGTAGAAGCGGGTTTCCTGCACGATCTTCCCGCCTTCGCTTAAGACCTCTTCGTGACGCTTGATTTCCGAGAGAAGGGCTTTTTCGATCGCTTTATAGGAATTCATGTTCTTGACCTCGGTCTTGGTCCCGAACTCTTTCTGGCCGACCGGGCGGAGCGAGATGTTGGCGTCGCAGCGGAGGGAGCCTTCTTCCATCTTGGCGTCGCAAACGCCGATATAACGGAGCAGGTTGGCCAGGGTTTCGACGTAGACGGCCGCTTCTCTTGGCGAGCGGAAGTCCGGTTCGCTGACGATCTCCATCAAGGGGGTGCCGCCCCGGTTGTAATCGACTAGCGATTCTTCCGCCCCCATGATCCGGTCGGCGCCGACGTGGACCAGTTTGCCGGCGTCCTCTTCCAGGTGGAGCCGGGTGATGCCGATCCGCTTCTTGACCCCGTCGACGTCGAGGTCGACGTAACCGCCGGTTGCCAGCGGCTTGTCGTACTGGGAGATCTGGTAACCTTTCGGCAGGTCAGGGTAGAAGTAGTTTTTCCGGGCGAAAATACTGCTCGGCTCGATCTGGCAGTTAAGGGCGAGGGCCGCCTTGATCCCCAGCTCGATCGCTTTCTTATTGGCGACTGGAAGCGAGCCGGGCTGGCCGGTACAGACCGGGCAGATGTTAGTGTTCGGTTCCGAGCCGAATTTGATCGAGCAGGAGCAGAACATTTTACTTTCGGTCAGCGCTTGGGCGTGGATCTCCAGCCCCGCTACCATTTCATACTTCATTTTTTATCCTCAGTGTAAAAACCGTCGAGTTCCCAGACCGGTTTGGCGATCAGCTCTTTCAGCTCTTTATAAGAGAGGTCCTGCAGGTTGAACCATTCTTCGGTCTCCGGGATATAGATATCGGCCGAGAATTTCTGGCTGATCACTTTCAGGACCAGGAGTTTGCCGTGGCTGAACTCCCAGACGTAAATGTAACCGTTGTTCTTTAGCGGTACTTCGCTCATCCACGATTCATCGAGGATCAGCCTCTTTAGTTCGCTGATCGGACAAAGTCCGGGATAGGTCAGCTCCAGCAGGAGGCGGTTGAGCTTCAAGATATTGAGCTGTTGTTCCGGGGTCAGTTGAGAGAACTGTTTGTTCCGGTAACCTTGGGTCAAGTTGACCAAATGCAAGATCTCGGCGCTGACCGGCTTATCGCCCCAGCGTTTTTTCCAATAGTCGTAGAAATTAGGGGTCCGGAGTATTTCTTTGAGATAGGTTAGGGTCCCGATGGGGGATTTAAGTTTCATCCCATATTGGTCGTTGACGATGGCGGTGGATAAGCCTCTTAAAGTCTCTGTCCCCTGGCCGAACTCGTCTTTAGTAAAGTCGTATGTTTTACCTTCCTTTTCCAGCTTTTCGGCCAGTTCTTTCGCTTTGATCTCCGCCTTCAGCCGTTCGATCTCTTCCCTGGTCTTGACCCGTTTCTTCTTGACCGGCTTCTTGATCGCCTTGGCGACCTTGAGCGGGGTCTCGATCTCGGTTTTCGGGACGAAAACCTTAAATTGTTTGCTCTTTTCCGAGCGGAGGACAAGGTATTTTTTGATCACCCGCAAGCCGGTGTAATTGATCTTAAGGATCAGATATTTTTCTCCGGCTTTCAGATTGACCCGGGTGGCGAAAGAATTATCCGCTTGGACTTTGACTTGTTTATCGTTAACAAAGATCGATTTTAATCCGGGGATCGCCACGCCGGAAACATCACCGGAGATCGCCGGGAATTTCTTGAGGTCTTCCTCGCTCGGGGCGGCAAAAACCGTTCCAGCCAGCGCGCCTAAAATTAAAAGACCGATTATAATTTTGCTTTTTGAGTGTGCCATTTGGTGTTTTGCTCGTAAGTGAACGCGACTCTGAGGATTGTTTCTTCGGCGAAAGCTTGGCCGATGATCTGCAAACCGATCGGCAGTTCCCCGCTAATTCCGCAGGGAAGGGATAAGGCCGGAAGTCCGGCCAGATTGACCGGGATGGTGGCGATATCCGACAAATACATAGCTAACGGATCGGCGGTCTTTTCGCCGACTTTAAAGGCGACGGTTGGCGAAGTTGGAGAGATCAGGACATCGCACTGGCCGAAAGCCCGGTCAAAATCCTGTTTGATCAGGGTCCGGACCTTTAAAGCTTTTAAATAGTAAGCGTCATAGTAACCGGCCGAAAGGGCGTAGGTGCCGATCATGATCCGGCGTTTGACCTCCGGTCCGAACCCGGCGCGGCGGGTTTCGCAATACATTGAGAGGAGGTCTTTAGTAACGGTCCGCTGGCCGTATTTAACGCCGTCGAACCGGGCGAGATTGGAGCTGGCTTCCGCCGGCGCCAAAAGATAGTAGGTTGAGACCGCGTATTCAAAAGAGGGGAGC
>JBAZMB010000063.1:0-7107 GCA_041649975.1 Candidatus Margulisiibacteriota bacterium
CTGACCGGTCAGGAAGAGGAGCAGTAGTAAACTTGCGACAATTTTGGAAGCCTGAGACAATATCGTCTCGGCTTCCAAAATAAGCTTGTTTGGGTACGCAATGGAAACCGCGACGATATTGTCGCTAGTTTCCATTGCTACGAGCTCAGATTTTTTCAGCGGTTTTCTCATTATTGGCCGGTTTTACCGATCACCCTTCTTCATTTTATTCCAGATTTCTTTCTCTGTCTTGCGGAATTTATCTTTTTGTTCCGGGGTCAGGATCACCCAGGATTTAAGCATAAACTCGGCCCGCTTCAGCTCAACGGTTAGGCGGTTCTGGTTGCTTTCCTTTAAATAATTTTCGATCGTCTTAAGGTCGGGACTGTCTTTGGTCATCTCTTCCCTCATTTTAATCATTAGCGGCTCGTTCTTTTGCTCATATGGTAAAAGTTCTTTTTCCATTGCCTGGCGCACATCGAGCAATTTCGCTTTTTGATCGGCCGTTAAATTAAGGTTCCGAAATAGTTTTTCCGGTCCCATTCTCATCTTCCCCGGTCCCATCATCCCCCCGCCAGGTCCGCCAAAACCCGGCCCGCGCTGCGCGCTCACCGGCGAAACCAACCCGCTTAACAAGCCAATCGCCAAAACCCCAACTAAAACATATTTAATCTTCATGATTTCTCCTCCCTTTTAATCTTTTAGACAAAACGCGCCGAACAAAAGTTCCGCTTAATTTTCAAAGATAAAACTATCGAGCTCCGGACGGCTAGAACTGTCGTCCTGAATAACGAACGACAGCAGGTCGCCCCGCTCGCTCGGCTGGTCAAAATAACGGGCGGCCGGCCAGGCCAGAAGAAAGATCACGGCCACGGCCGCCAGCGGAACGGCAAACTGTTTGAAAAACAAGCTCTTTTTGGCCCGCTTCTCTTCGATCTGCCGGTAGAGGCGATTAAAATCGGGCCGTTGGGACTCTTTTTTCAAACGGTTTATATAGTGGCCGTACTTATCCATTTCTCATCACTTCCTTTTTTACGATCTCGCGCGCCCGGTGGAGATTCGACTTAACGGTCCCGACCGGCAAGCCGGTCAAGCCGGCGATCTCCTCCAGCGACTGCTCCTCAACCTCGGCCAGGATCAAGATCATCCGCTGGCGCGGGTTAAGCTTGGCCAGCGGGGCGGCAAGGTCGTCCGTCACTTCCGGCGCCGGCACGTCGATCACCCGTAAAGTCGCCAGGATCTGGCGCCCCTTCCGGTAAAGGGTCTGCTTTTTCGCGTGATTGATCGAAGTATTGACCGCGATCCGGTAAACCCAGGTCTTGAGGCTGGCCTCCCCCCGGAAACGCGGCAACGCTTTGTGGACCGCTAAAAAGATCTCTTGAAACAAATCTTCCCGGTCCTCCCGGAAAAAAACATAACGGGAGACGATCTGCCAGACCAGTGTTTTATGCTCATCGTAAAGTCGCGCGAAATCGGTCATTGCCCCTCCACTTTACTTAGACAACCGCCAAGAAAAAAGGTTCCAAGCTATTTGGCAATGAACAACAGCAGGACCATTATCGATAAACCAAAGACGATAGCCAGAAATTGTTTCCAGGATTCGTTGGGATCGCACTGGTCGTGCAGGGTCGGAATTAAATCCGAACCGGCCATGTAGATGAAGCCGCCGGCGGTCAACGGCATCAGGTAAGCGGCGTAGTCTTTGATGTACGGCCCGACGGTTAGTGAAATGACGGCGCCGAGGATCGCCAGCAAAGCGGTGCCAAAATTAAAGAGCAAAGCCTGGCGGACCTTGAGCCCCCCATGGACCAAGACCCCGAAATCGCCGATCTCCTGCGGGATCTCGTGCAGGATGACCGCCAGCGAAGTCGCCAGCCCGATCGGAAAACTGACCATAAAACTGGCGGCGATGATCATCCCGTCGATCAGGTTATGGAGCCCGTCGCCGATCAGGTTCATGAAGACGACCGGATGTGGATGATTCTCAGAGGTCGGGACGTGGCAGTGCCGCCAGCGGACAAATTTTTCCAACACGAAAAAAAGAAGGATCCCGGCGACGATTAAAAGTGAAACCGTCAATTTATCGCCGAACAATTCAAACGCTTCGGGGATCAAGTGGATAAAAGCGTCACCGAAGAGCCCGCCGACCGCGAAACTGACCAGGACCAGCAGGATCTCCCCTAATTTATCCCGCCGCCACGCTAAAGTAAAAACACCGACCAGTGAAATCAAGCTGACCAGGACGACCGCGACCAGTGAATAGATCCAGACCATTATTTATCCCCTCCTGATTTATTCTCATTGAGTAACCGGACCAGGAACTCGAACGCCCCCTGCTGCTCCACCCGCTTCAGGTCGATCCTTTGCACGAGCAGTTCCCGGGCGAAACGCTGGAAGATCGGGACGTTGTTGATCAGCATGTTCTTGAAATCATACAGCATCGCCAGCCTGATCTTCGACAATTCCGGCCATTTCGTCCTCAAAGCCTCGTAGTGATTGGAATTCTTGACCATGGAAACGACGTATTGGTAATTGTCGAAATTAACCCCGCTAATCTTTTCTAGATCGTAAACGATCTTTTTCCCCTGGCGCCGCGCCAACCCTTCGTTGATCAGGAGCGTGACCTCCTGGGCGGTCAACGGCTTCTTGTTCAAATAATTTTTGACGACCAAATAATCGGCCGGCACGATCGCCGCTTCCGCGGTCGTCAGCGGCAGGCCGTAAAATATTTTATACGCGCCGCTGGCCAGCGAATCGATCAATTCGTCGTTATTGCCGAGCGGGTCGGCCACGAACTGGCTGCAGCTCCGGTAGAACGAAAAATTATCGTTCTGGTCGACGCAGGCCTCAAAGCTATCGGCCGGCTCCACCATCATCAGGATCAGGTCGTCGATCAACTGCCGCTGTTCGACGATCAGGAGGCCCGACGAGTGGATATATTCCGGCGACTGGACCCGCTTGTCTTTGGAGGTCATCAGGACATATTTCCCAAAGGGATGGTCCCCCCATTTAACCTGCGTCAATTCACCCTTATCGTTCCGGACCTGATCGTAATATTGATAGATCTTCTGATCGCTGGCGGAATTAAGATCGGCCTGGATCTCCGCCGGTACTTTAGCCCGTTTCCCCTTCCGGTCGGTAAAGAACCACCCGGTCTTCTCTTTGGTCATCGTCCCCCCCATCGGCACGGCGGTCGTCACCGGATAAAGCCGCGACTGGTAATCATTGGTCCGATTAAAAATGTAATAAGTCCCCGGGGTGGTCGGATAAGCTTTGGCCCCCTCAAATAACGGCCGCCCCTGGTCGTCCCGGTCCTCGACCTGCCGCATCGCGGTCTCCGGCCCGACGCTCAAGCGCATTTTCGCGAAAGGCTGGTTCTTATCTAAAAAGACCCAGAGCTTCATCCCCGGATAAGCGTCAACCTCAATGTCCTTATACTGGGCAAATCTCTTTTTTAACGGTTCAAGATCGGCTTCAAAGTTAATGTAATCTTCAATATAAGGAAGAGCGGCGATCGCTTCGGCGGAAATCTTCTTCGAATAATCGAGGATCTTGACCTTGGTCCCGTCCTGGACCAGCAAATATAACAGCAAGCTGTTGCGCGGCGAAACGTGCAAACAACCGTGGGAACGGTATAAATTACCCAGCATATCGTTGAGCAAAAGCCCAAAATTATAGCTGTTCAATTGATCGATCGATTGAAGGGAGAGCCAGGTCGTTTCACCGGACGCGGCCTGACGGACGATAGTTTCGAGCGCCGCCTGTTCCCGCTCGGTAAAAGGCAAAATTCGCCGGCTTTCCTGAAAGAAGGAATTAAAAGTCAGCTCGCTCTTTGGCCGCGGGGCCTGAACCCAGACGGCGGAATAGTTCAGCCGGTTTTCCAGCCAGCGGCGGACCATCAGCCGGCGATTTTCCTGGGAAAATATCCGCAAACTGACAAAATCGCTCTCCAACGCTTTACGAAGCTTCAACCAGAACGGCCAATCACCGGCCAGCCGCCCATACCAGGCCGCCTCCCCCTTAAAACGGAGACTGTTTTCCTTGAGAGAGAAGACCAGTCCAAGGAACTCGGCTCGTTTTTCTTGTTCCCAGGCAAGCCAGGGAAGCGCGTGGGTCTGATAAGCGCGAAATGCTTCCATGATCAACGGATCGATATTGGCCAGATCTTTTGAGGTAAGCGGATAGTTGTTATATAACCGATAGTAGGAACAAGCGAGCGGATCGAGGTCCGCGCCGACAACCTCGCCGCTGGAAATGATAAAGTCGTAATACTCTTTGCTAAGCTGGAGATCGTCACGATTATCCAGGTTGGCCGCCTTATCATCGCTCCCCGGCGTAGTCAGAAGATCGGCCAGGGTACTAAGGTAGCCCTGCAAATCGGTCAGACTGCTCCCCGGACAGTAGCCGAGGATCTCCAGCTCTTCGTTCGTCTTGGAAAAGAAAAGGACGTATTGGCCGTAGTCGTTCCCTCCCCACCTGGCGGCCGCGATTTTCCCCTGGTCATCAAGGGTGATATCAAAATAACGTCCAGCGTTCTCCCCAAACGGGAGATCAAGATCGTTACCGATCGTCTTGGGAAGCTGGTAGACGTTCCGGCCGCTGAAATAACACCAGACGGAGTCGCGTTTAAAAAGGTTCGCGCCGAACGGGACGACCAGCGCGTCCGCGCTCGGATCATAGATATAATTGGCGGTCGAGCCGGTAAACTCGTATTCGCCCGGTTTAAGCGGCGGCAGGACCGCGTTGTAAACGATCGGCTTAGCGCTAAGATCATAGACCGGTTTTTGGTTTTCGTTCAGGCCGGTCAAGACTTTGAGCCGGGCGAACGGCTGGTCGCCAACGATGACGGTCATCAGTTCACGATCGGGAAAAAAGACGAGCTGGACCCCTTTCTTGGCAAACGTTCGGGCTAATAAAGTCACTTCACGGGAGGTATTAACGACCGTCGCTAATAAAGGGAATTTGGTCAAATCAAGCTTGGTCGTCACTTTCCGTTCGTCGATCACTTCCAGGATCGTCCCTTTCGGCAAAGTCCGGGCTAAAAGAGCGACATCCGCCGGCTGAAAGATCAGGTTCCCGTCATCCTGGTAATTGACCACCAGCGTGTTGTTAAAATATGAAGCCATTTTCGAGTTATTAAGCATGGTCTGGCTCTGATAATCGGCCGCCAAGCTGGCTCCGGCCAGAACCATAAACATCATAACCGTCAAGATTCTTTTCATTTTTTACCTCCAACCTCGATCAGGTGAAACTCAAGTCGTTTTTCCAGCCAATCCTGGACCATTAATTGCCGGGTGAAGGTCGAAGTGATCCTCATAGTCGTAAAGTCGGTCCGGAGCTGAACCCGAAGCTTTTGCCAAAAAGCCCACTCACTCTTCACCCGTCCGTACCAGTTGGCCTGCTTTTGGAACATTAAAGAGTAATCCCGGACGTAATAATAAAGCCCCAGAATTTTAGACGACACAGCCCGCTTCGCTTTGACCAGCTTGACCGCTTCCGTCAGCCGGGGATCGATCCGCCTCCGATCGACCGCCGTCAAGGGCAGGCCGTTGAATAACCGATAGTAACTGCAGGAGAGCGGATCGAGCAGAGAGGAATCCTTCTCCCCCGCCGACTCAACAAATTCAAAGCAGGCCTTATATAATTTAAAATTGTCGTTCCTGGCGACCAGGTCGTCCAAGTCATCTTTTCCCGGCATGGTCAGGAGTTCGGCCAGGTCGCGGACCAAGGTAACCTCTTCAAAGACCAGCTCCCCTTCCGCGTAGCCCATTTCCGGACAGTAATACTTCCCATCCCTCGTCCAAAGCAGGACCGAACGCCCAAAATCATGGCTCCCCCAGCGGGCCGCCGTAACCTGTAATTTATTGTTATAATTAATGTCGTAATAATTAAAGAGCCGCTCCCCTTCCGGACGGACGAGATCATCGGCAATATACCCCGGCAACCGGTACCACTTCTGGTTCAGCTGGAAAACCCAATAGCCGCCGCTTTTCATGATCCAGGCGCCGAACGGCACGGCGGTCGTTAGTGAATAGGTCGGGCTCCGATAATTGTCCCGAGGCTCAAAGATCTTGTATTCGCCCGGATCGGTCGAAGTTGATAGGCCAAAGTCCCAACGGATCGCCCCCCCATTTTTCAAAGAGAGGACCATCATAAAATCAGTCGGCGGACCGGGCTGGGTCTTGATCTGAACGTATGGCTGGTCATTGACCAGGATAAAAGTGCGGGCCAAAGCGGGATAGACCAACAGCTTGGTCTGGTTCTGCCGGAATCGTTTAGCGATCCAGCTAATTTCGTTATAATCTTTTACTTCTTCGTTAAAGTAAGGAAGTTTCTGCCACTCAAAAGGGACGGTTTTGTCGGCATATTGTTTGATCTCGAGCCGCGCCCCTTTCGGAATAGTTTTAGTCAGCAGGAAAATATCGGACGGCGAATAATGGAGACAGCCGTGGCTGTCGTAGAGGAAGCCGAGATAGTCGGCAAAATATCCGGCCCAGTTGAAAGAATTGATCGTGTCGAGGCTTTCATAACCGGTCGCGGAAAAAACAGGGCTAATAAATAACATTGTAATTGTAAGCATTGTTATGAAATGTTTTTTCATGGTCAAATTGTAATAATGCCTTCGCCTTGATGCCTCAACGCGATGAATAATAATAAGTAGTTTCGCAGTTTTCTGATAACCAGAAACTTCTCCCTAACATGTTCGCGGCCCTAACGACCCAACCTCTCGGCCGCGGTCGGATTATTTAACAAATAACGGATCTGATACGCGACCCCCTCAATGGAATGAGCGAGCAAGCCAGTCAAATTGTGGATGACCTGAAGAGGGATCCCCCCAACCGCGCTAGCAACTACCGGTTTTCCTTTCCAAAGCGCTTCAGTCACCGTCAAACCAAAACCTTCCCGGAGTGATTTCTGCAAAATGATCGTCGATGCCCTTTGAATAGCGTTCACCTCAAAATCGGCCAGGGGAGGCAGAAGCAAGATGTGAAAGTCCTGGTCATTGCCAACCCGTTCCTGCAATTCTGCCAGAACCTGATTGCTTTCCGGATCGTCGCTGGCAGTCCCGCCAGCATAGATAAAGCGACAATCAACGTGTTTCTTAACCAGCTTATAGGCCTCAAAGAC
>JBAZMB010000064.1:0-7001 GCA_041649975.1 Candidatus Margulisiibacteriota bacterium
TTATGTTCAAGCGTCAATTGATGGGGCAACGTGGACGACCTTGGCTAGCTATGACGGTACTAATTTGAGCTGGTCAAGAAAGGAGCTATCGCTAAACGATTATGCTGGCCAGACGATCTATATTAGGTTCAAATACGTGACCGATTCAAGTGTTGATTATGAGGGGGTATATATCGATGATATTTCAATTGAGTAAATTAATTGTCCTTTTGTTAGTCTTAATGAGTTCAAGTGTAAACGCGCTGGAAGGGATTGGCTCTTTAACGATTACTTCAGAATCGGGGGTGGTGCCGATATATCTTGACGCGGTAGCGGTCGGCGAGACCCCGGTCAGCTTGGCACAAGTGGGGGCTGGTTGGCATCAGGTAGCGGCGAAAAAGGGGGATCAACAATATTTTTCGATGATGATTGAGGTTACGGCTAGCCAAGAAGCAGTTATTTCGATTCCGGCAAATCAACAAACGGTTATTCCTTCAAATGAACCAGTTGAGTTGTCTCCGACTATTTTGCCCCATGCTGTCTCCGGATTAAACTTACAGGTTGGCTATTCTTCTGCTAGCTACAATAATGAAACAAATTATGATTATGGTTCCAATTCAGGCTGGCAGGTTGGCCTTGGCTATGACTATCAATTATTTGCCTTGAGATCAAGGGTATCCGCAGGCTATTTGTTTGGGACGACGGGGGGCGTTATTCCGGTGACCTTGGACTTACTTTTTGATCAAGATGAAGGCCGCTATTTTGGCATGGGAGTTGGGGCTTATTTTACTTCGTTAGCGGGTGGGTTAGCGACCGGGTGGCGAGCGTTAGCCGGATTTGGCTCTCCCAGTAGTGCCCAACCATGGACATTTGAGATCGTTGATGACTATTTCCATTCTCAAACCACATCCTTTTTTATGATTTCGCTTAATTTTAGATATCATATAAATATGTAATCAATAATGAATAAAAAGGAGCGACGAAAAATCGCCACCTTACAAGAAAAATCGATTGCAATTATAGACAGAGATGGGCGATAATAAGAAGAGGGATATAAGTAAATAAAGTAATTAATGGATAATTCGTAGAATTTATTAAGGGATAAAAATGAATCGTTTTAAAATGCGGGCTATTTTAATATTTTTAGTGTTAATGATATGTTTTTCCCCAATCTGCCAGAAATGCGCTTACTCTTACACAACAGATACGGAAGTAAGAACGTATCTTTTTTTAACAATTGTACTTATAGTGCCTGTTTTTGTTGTTGGACAAATAATTAGAAGTAGTGTAGATCATGATTTTTATGATAAAGATTATTATGCGGGTTGGATTAGACAATCGGATACCGATGGTTTAATTTCTGCTGAAGCCGGAGATGTTACGAATACTATTAATGAGACGTCTGTTTACAATGGAAGTTTTTCAAGAAAGATGGGATATATTCACAAAGGAATCCCAGTTAGAGTGATTGCAAAAAGGGAAAATAATGGTTTTTGGTGGTTGGAGACCCAAGGGAAATGGTATTGGGTATTGTTTAATAAGGGGGGGACTTTTGATATAAATTAAGTTCGGGTAAATAAATTACTTATAAGTAACGAAAGGAAGGATGAAAAATGAAAACGAATAAAGTTGTTGGATTAATGTTGTTGGTGGTGGCTCTTTTTGGGTTGGCGACGGTGATGGGTGGTTGTGGGGAAACGGTATTTGACGAGATATCATATTTTAACCCAAATTGGACCCCGGAGGGGAAAATATACGCTAGGATGGTTGTGTCCCATTACAAAAATGAGTGGCAAGGCTTATTTTTTGGTGGACAAAAGAAAACTAAAACGGGAGAAGACACTTACTATGTAACCATGGATACTAATGGTAATAATGAAGCATTGTTGCCTTATTCCTATTATCCATATTTTTCTCCAAAGGGGACTTATGTTTGTTATGTTGATAATACCTCGACTTTTCATATTGTTCGAAGGGCCGACAACACCCAGGTTTATAGTTTTCAGCCAATAACCGGAACCGTTGCAGAATTAGATTGGGGGCCGGAAGAGGATAAGTTAGTGTATCGGGAAGAGATATTAACTTATACACCTTATAACAATGTTATCCCATTATTTTCCGTGAATATTGATGGAAGCAATAAAGTTGAAATATCAGGAATTCATGCAGCTGAACCCACATGGAAATATTCAACAAAGATAGCCTTTTTGAATGCTATAAATGGCTACTATTGTTTGGCTTTTACCGGAGCAGATGGTTCGAACATTGAAACCACAACTCTTTCGAACGAAAGTATAGGCTCACACCCTCAATATTATTCTGATGGTAATTATATATTTACAAGCAATAGTACGAGCTTTTTAAAAATTGATGTGCTAAGCAAAACAATAGTTAACAGTTTGGCACATAATCTTAGTGGATACCTATCGCCTAAGACATGGACAAATCCCAGGCTGTCCCCAGATAACAATCAAGTTGTTGGTGGCATATACATGAATGAATATGACAAAAGTGGAATTTGGGTTATTAGTATCGATGGTTCTGGCTTTAAGAAGATAAAGTAAAAGGGGTTTTGTGTGAGGGGGCTTATTAAATATATTGTTCTTGTTTTTCTAATATTTATTTTAGCAGGTTTGACATATGCTGATTCAGGAGCCGATCGAGCTAGGAATATTGAATCATTGAGTAATTATTTAATCTTAATGGTCCATGGGACAGGAGATGGTGAAGATTGTCTTAAAGCTGCGCAAGGATATCTGGAGCGGCCTATTACTGATGGTGGTTTAGGGTTGACAGGACATGTCTACCGATATAAATTCTCAGACAAATTTGGCAGTATCAAAACTTGGTCTAAGGAACTTAAGAATTGGTTTGTATGGGCAAAGTCGGATTTTAAGCAATATGTTGTGAGTTTGGATCCTCACGATTCCTATTACACAATTGCTGATGTGCCTGACTCCATGGTGCCTTCCCAATTTATTTTAATCTGCCACTCAGCTGGCGGGCTCGCGGCTCGTCATTATGTTATGGGAAGAGATGAGAACGGCATTCCTCTATATGAAGGTAATGTAAAGAAAATAATAACGATTGATACGCCGCATCTTGGCAGTCAGGCGGGAGAAGCCGCGATTTGGTCGGAAGAAAATGCGGGGGCGAGAATCCTTATTCCTTGGACAGCGCTGGCTTTGTGTGCCTTTCCTTGGACAGCGCCGTCAAGAGTATTTGTGGCTTCAAATGCGGTAGCTTCATTAACTTCGATTGCTTTAACTGAAGGGGCGCTAACAGGCTTAGATAGACATGCTCGTCAACCAATAGTTCAGGAACAAAAGCCGGGGGGGGCATTTTTAAATGAATTGAATTACAACTTGAGTCTACCGCTTGGATACGAACTCCCTTCTTATAGTCTAATAGCTTGCAAGGGCGTTCCGACTCCAACCAGAGTATCTGATAGTGCTGGGCTGGTTTGTAATTCAGTAATAATTTCTCGTTTTGCAGCTTCGTTATCTAATGCTTTATCGAATGAAGAAATGGGTAATTACGAAGAGAAAATATCTAGTATTGGATTAACAGTTACATCTGGGTATCCATTTTTTGATGATGGAGATCTTGTCTCCTCTTTCGCCAGTCAGAAAGGGGAAGGGATTCCAAGTTTACAATCAGCGAAGGTCTATGAATATACTTATAGAAGTACCTCAATTGCGGTTCTTGGAACGGTAATTGACGGGGTATTGGCTGCGACTTACTTTTTACCTGGTACTGTTTCAATATGGATTGCAGTAGGGGCTGGGCTTGCGTGTCTGCCGATGGAAGAGGCAACTGATTACATGATGGCTCATAACTCAATGAAAGATAAAGTAATAATTCGACATCCTATTGTTCAGAAGGAGGCTCAATTAGATGATGTATTGACGTCTAGCCAACCAACATACATTGAAGATTTAAATGGAGCAACAATTCTTGAACAATCCTTATTTGATTCATCATATGTTGGGGGGACAAGCATCTCATCTTTAAGGCAAGTTCCGTTTGTTCTTAGCTCTAATCTAACAAAGGAAACAGACGGCAGAATGACGCCTTTAAGCGCTTTCCATCCGGTGGAGGTCAAAGGGTATTCTTATGACAACCGATCAAACACAAGTGTGCCAATTGTTATCGATGGCCAGGAGCAAAAAGTGACGTCGATCTCGGTTAAAGAAGCCCCAACGAAAATAAGCGGCGTTTTGCGCGATTTCATGCCGAGTAAAATGCAATATTTCCAATATTCCGAGAATTTTGCTGCCTGGAAACCTGTTCCCAAAATGGATGAGTGGGGGAACTTCGAAGTTGATGGGCTTAAATTGGCTGAAGGCCAGAATGTTATTGCGTTTAGAGCAAAGAATAAAGTTGGCTACGAATCCAGCCAAATTCTCAAAATTATTCTCAACACCATTCCGATGCAACCGAGCCAGTTCAAGCCTCTGCCGGAATATTACGTTGCCACTGCCAATCCCGAGATCTCGGTTGAGTTCAATAAATCGGAATATACCGGGGATTACGATTCGGAGAAAATTACGATCCAAGGAATGACCTTTGACGGAGAAGAAGTCGCCCCGCAGGTTGAATCGAGCCTGGAAGCCTACCACCCGTGGGCTAAAGCAAGTTATAAAGCCAATGGCTTAAGCGACGGGGAGCATAAAGTTGCCGTCAGAGCGGAATCAAATGTCGGGGTTGCCCAGGGACTTTGGACCTTTTATGTCGATACTACCGCCCCAACGATTTCGATCGAACCCTTAACACCATATAGCCCGCGGGGGCCAACGACAATTCGCTATACGGTTTCCGACGAAGTCTCTCCCAATCTCCGCTCCGTCCGCTGTGACCTCTACGACAAAAACGATAACCTGATAACCACCATCGCCACCGCCGATTCTCTCTCTAAAGGCGAAAACTATTTTACTCTTGATCCTCGATCCCTTGATACCTCTCTTCTCGATGGCACTTACAAAGTTAAGGTTAAAGCCTTTGACTTGGCCGGTAATGCTGCCGTTGCCGAAACGCCGTTGATAATTGATGCCACCCCTCCAACGGTTGGGCCAGTTGCTTTGACCCCAACTCCAATGACCTCAAAGAGCAACGAATTGAAGCTGAACGCTGAAGTTAGCGAGAAAGCAATGGTCATAATTAAGCTTAATAATTTATCTAATAAAACAACGACAGCTTATTTAACCCAAACGTCCGCTTCCCCCCTGCCGACTGCCTACTTTCCCTCTTCTTACGCCTGGTCATACAACAACTCGTTTAGCAAAGGTCCGGAAGATGGCTTTTATCGGATCGAAGTGATTGCTCGTGACGAGGCCGGAAACGAAAGCGCCCCCCGTACCCTTGAAGCGGTCCGGATCGATCGTACTCCGCCAACCATTTTTGGGCAGATCGCCAATCCATATGTTCTTACCAATATTGGCGCTAATGCCTATAAAACGACACTGGCGTATAGCTTGAGAGAGAATGGCTTGGGAGATAAGGGGGAGGGGGTAGGGGTTAAAGTTAAGATATTTAATGCCACTACTGGTCTGCTGGCCGATGCCTACGAAGCGGCCCCGGCTTCGTTGACGGAAGAAAACAAAATTGTCTGGCATTCAACAACCGAACAGCTAAAAGGAGCCTATAAATTCCAAATCACTGCGACCGATGATGTCGGTAACAGCGCGATTGCGTATTCAACGTGTGTCAAAGACGGGATCGCCCCGGTTATCTCATTCCCGGCGGAAGACGCCGAAATTTCTGGGCTGGTCGCTATCCGTGGCACCGCTATGGACCCCGATTGGTCAAACGATAAACCGTTCAAGCAGTACCGGGTTTACTATAAAAAAGGGCCCTCTCCCGCTCCGGCGGGAGAGGGGGGACCATCGCCGCAGGCGATGGTGGGTGAGGGGTGGGAAACTGCCGCCCTCGAGGTTCCTTTGATCAATAGAGGCGGTGGCGCTTCAAATATCTCTCTCCGGCCTTTGCAGAATGACGCTACCTTGGCTTACCTCAATACCAACGGCCTGGAGAATGGCGAATATACCATTCTGGTTATTGTTGAGGAAGAAAGTGGGGACTCGCTGTCGGTTACTAGACAAGTAAACGTTAATAATAATTCATTTAGCTCGTCAGCAATGACTTCTCCTTATATCAAGCTCAAGCCGCTGGCTTCTACGGTAGACTTCAAGTCCGACGACTCCGTTAAATTGCCGATCGGCTTCATTAATAGCGTCAAGCCAGCCAATGTCTATGTGGAGATTATCAAGTCGCAGGACGAAAAGCCTGTTTATTTCAAATATTTCCCCAATATCCTTGGCGCGCCATTTGTTGGCAAGCCCGACTATAAGGCGGGGACAGATCTTGGCTACTTTATCTGGAGCGACGAATCCGGCTACCACATTCGTTGGTCGGCTGATGGTTCAAGTCATAAATTCAGCGGTAACTTGATCTCTATGGGTGGGACGGTTAATATAACCGGTGGCCAATCTTCTGTTTCCAGCGTCGGGAGCATGATCAGCTGGAACAAAACGATTTCCGGCGGTGAAGGTGGTTTTGATTTTACCGCTGATGGTGGTCAGCTGATGATCACCCCTAAGCTTGATGAAGATCCCACTTCCCCTTCGATCTACGCCGATAATGTTTACCTTGGGATAACCAAACAAACCCAGCAATACCTGCCGCTCCTGATCGACGTCGCTGGCCAGCGACTGGTTAACCTTACTGAAATGGGGAAGACGACTTCCTCGACAGCAGTTTTGCCTTCTGGTCTTGACTGGGATGGTCGCTTGGATACAGGAGCGTATGTTGATAATGGGAATTACATTGTCAGAGTGATCGCCGAGGGAGTGGATGGACAGGGGCTAGCTTCTGCCGAAGCGGTGGTTAATGTGACCACGCCGTTCGAATTGAAGGTTAAAGAAGCAACCAATAAAGAGTTTAGTTCTCTTTCCGTTCCTGACCGGGTTTCCGTCTTTTATAATGTATCCAAAGATGCCCTTATAACCGCGCAGGTCCAAAAA
>JBAZMB010000065.1:0-6943 GCA_041649975.1 Candidatus Margulisiibacteriota bacterium
GGGGTTATCATAATAGTAAGCGTAATCTTTCTTTTGGGGGACCCGCTTGCTCCCCCCGGAATTGGAACGGCTGGCCAGCAGTTCCAGGGTCCCTTTTTGATCGTTGGCGGCCAGGTTATACGCCTGGCAATTCGTGACTTTGTTCAAGGAAAGGTTTAGCTCGAGCAGTTCATAGGTCGCCGGATTAGCTTCGATCGCCGTGATCTTCTTACAGGCCTTTGCCAAAGGAATAACTAGAGAACCAATGTGGGAACCAACGACCAAAACAGAGCTCTGACTATTAATGAATGGCCGGAGCCGGACCAGTTCATCTTCCCCGTAATTTCCCTCCTGCCGCAAATGTTTCCCCACCCCGTAATCTTCCGGATCAACGGCGAACAGGCCGTTGTTCGTCTTGGTGACCAGGGCGTAAACATATTTTCCCAGGAGTTTTTTAATTATTCCGCCGAGCAGCGCTTGAAGTTTTAATTTAAGCTTTTGTTGCAAACGTTATCTCCAGCCGCCAAGGATCGCCCCCAGGATCAAAAACGTAACCAGGACATTCCCTGCGGTAATAAAAAAGAAATTCAAAGAAAAGGCTTCAAAGGCGTACAGCGGGCCCAAAACAGCCGCGACAAAACCGACCCAAACCACCAACGCCAACAATAACCCCTGGTTAACCGATTGCAAGCCAGTCCGTTGCATCAGCCAGGCCAGAACAAAGGCAGTCACCAAATAGCCGATCAGTTGAAGGACGGAAGCAACAAGCATCGAGGGCCCTTTGGCCATTTGCTCCGCGGTCTTGCCGAGCCCCTCAATATAAGGAGCGCGAAAAATGATCGTGTACCAAACAAAACTGACAATGAAACTAATCAGCGAACCGGTAACTGCGGCCCAAATATTGATTCCCATTATTTCCCCCTCCTATTCAACTTTTTATCCCGCCACGCCATTTTCATGTAAACATTCCCTTTTTTAAGTTCAGCCAGCATCTGGCCAAGGCGTTTTTGCTTGGTCACTTCAAGGGCGGCGCGGCCAATCCAGCCGAGATAATCATTTTGCTGATACGGCGGACGACTATGGTAGGCGCGCATTAAGCCATGAGTTTGCAAGGCACGGCGAACATATGCCAGCATGGCGTTGATCGATCTTTTAAGTCGCCTTAACATTTGCTGGTATCTTAACAACTATTCTAGCGGTGAACAAGTCTTTTGGCCCCAGGAAGCGCCTCTTTCACCCTGAACTTGACAACTTTCCTTATTAAATCGAATGGAATCGGCTTAGCCAATGGGAACTGAACAGATCCCTTGGCTTGCTTATAAGAAGCCAGCTCTTTTTTAAACGCGACGATCGCTGATGGAGTTGGATAAAAACCAAGATGGGTTTTAAAGGCGGCAAAATGCACCAGGTTCTCGCCCTTGAACTTGAAGGTTGGAATCCCATAGTTAATCGTTTCCTCGGCCTTCGGAGCCGCTTCTTTGATCGCTTGCCTTAGCCGTCTTAAGCTGGCTTGGACATTTGGGGGGAATAAGGCAATATATTCATCAACAGTTTCATATTTTTTCATCAATTGTCCTCCTGACATCATCGCTTTAGCGATCTTTTTGGGTTTCGGTGTCGGCAAGTTGCCGGCGGTAATTCGAATTAATTCAGACAACCATTCGCGATTTTCGATCCGATCCCCATCGATCAGCATCGACGGTTTGGCTCCTTGGTACGCCTCCCCTTCCTGATAATCTTTGCCGACAAACTTCTTCCCTGGCTCGGTGATTTTCACATACAGCGTATCGTCGCACACCAAACCCACGACTTTATCGTCGCAATACAAAGCGTACTCGCCAAACATCTTGCGCGCCCG
Organism: Candidatus Margulisiibacteriota bacterium; assembly: GCA_041649975.1. Classification (GTDB taxonomy): domain Bacteria; phylum Margulisbacteria; class WOR-1; order O2-12-FULL-45-9; family XYB2-FULL-48-7; genus XYB2-FULL-45-9. Next base: position 1,838 of record JBAZMB010000065.1, read on the forward strand.
GACATTGTTTAGCCCCGCCAGTTGGTCCAAAATAAAATCAATAGTTGATTGTTTAGTTGCCATATTCTTTTATACTAATATTTTCGGCTTAATTCAACAAGCTTTGCGATCGTGTTCAGATTACGAACAGTTCCGGTTGCCGCCGCTTTTGGCAGTTTGAGCCTTGAGCGCCCCATGCCATCGGGATAGTGGATGTAGACCTCTCTTCCAGCTGTTTTCACGATCTCGCGTCCGGGGGTAGAAACCCCCGACATAAAATCTGCCGGAACCGGTTTGGCTAAAAACATCACTCCCACCTGCGCCGGATTCGCGGCTGGGAAAGGATTGCAAGCGATAATGGACTTAAGCTCTTTTTCCGTTCTGATAACAACCGCAATCTCTTTTTTTACGTTCAAAGCGAGGGCTTGCTCTAATTTCTTCAGCAGGGTTGCGGCTGAAAGCGGGCTCTCAAATATGACATTGCCGCTTTGAATGTAGGTCCTAACGTTTAATAAACCGATGCCATTGCAGATCAACTTTAGTCGACTCATGGGCAGAAGGTTATTTCCACCCACATTTATTCCCCGTAAAAATGCGATGTATGTTTTCATTATTTAATCAATGGTTCTTTATTTCGACTTGATCGGGATCCAGATCTCTTCTTCTGAATTGGGGTCACCATTCTTGTACTTATCGCCCAATATTTCAAAATGCGGTCTATTGTCCAATAAATAGCCTGAACTTGGCAGCCAAGTCCCAAAAATGTAAATAAAGATCTTGTTGTCGGTACTTAGTCCTTTATAGGGGAAAACCGCGTAAAGGCCGCCTTTCAAGATATAAGTCTCCATTTCAGGCGGCACATTAGTAAAATCAGCGACCTCAACCGCCGCCCATTTTTCAAAAACCTGGTTTAAGTCCCCTATCCTTAGGGGCTCATTGCAAACCTGCATTGAGATCAGCTCACTGGTCACATTATTGGCAATTTCTTTTCGTCGGGGCATAAACGACCGCCAAAGATCAGCAGTTTTGTTGTTAGATAACGACATTGCCATTTGTTTCCCAACTAATTTCTTTTCGGTTAGCGTTTGGATTCTCAGATTATTATTCATAATTGGCATTTCAGCTTTTCATGTTTTTCTATTCATTGATCGCTTCCTCCACCCAGTCCCGCGCTTGCGGCTTATGCTCCGACCAAGCGTTCCAAGCCGATCGCGACCATTCGAGAGCAGCGGCAAAATATTTATCCGGATCAGAAATGCCCTTCATGTGGTTAAGATTGAGTTCCCCGCGGGAAAGCGGCGGAGGCGGTTTTACTCTTGCGTATGTCCGCGCCCCATCCACCCACTTTTTTAAAATGGGCGGAAAATTCAGAGAGTGATCTTTCTCCAGCGACCAGCACATCCCCGCTAGATGAGCGGCGGCCGATTTTGACGACACCATGTATTGTTCCGGATGCTGTAAGCAATAAGCGTCAACCGTCAGCCGGTGTGCGCGAAAAAGGGACTGATTACTGAATTCTTTGGCGATAAGTTTGGCAAAGGCGGCTTGGCAGTCCTCAACACCGTCAAAGCCAAGGGCTCCGCACTCGGGACATTTTTTCGCCTTAAATTCTGGTTTTTCTTGGGCGCTCGGGAACATTTTATTTATCTTTCCAATGCCACCATTTCAGTTTCTCGGGGTTCCGTCCCCCGCCGGCGTAATAGACCGCGCAGCGAAAAACGTATAACAAACAGCGGTCCTGGGTTTTTCCGGCAAAGCGGTTCGCTTGCTCATACAATTTTTCAGGATCTTTTCCTTTGAGGTCATTGATTTTATCGATCCCGATGTCGTGCAGATCGGCCGCAATTGATTTGCCAACCCCCGGAATATTAATTAAAGAATTATCGCGTTGCATTTATTTGAAAGTGGCGGGAACTACTGCACGGAGCTCGAATCCTCACCGAAAAGAATAATACCACAGTTCTATAAAAAACCGAAAGGAGAAGGTCGATTCAAGGGACAACCAACAAAAAACGGATCATCACCAATAACAGGGGGAAACTTAGAGAAAATACTCGCCGTCTATTTTAACAATTGCATTGCCACCAATTAAAACTCTTTGAATTTTATTTTCATCTAAAATCGTGGATAGTTTTATGATATTAGCTTTTTCCTTATTTAGCCCTTGTTCAAGACTGATCAAATTACCGTCCCATAAATTATTTTGCAAGAGATAATAACCAAAAGCCGCATTGGCTGAGCCTGTTGCAGGATCTTCTAGATATCCAAATGTTGGGGCAAAGACCCTGCTTCGATAAGCGGTTGAAGGGTCATATCGTTCACTTGTAGAAATATGAACAACGTCTATATTATTATCTAGGCAAAAATATTTTAATTTTTCCTCATCGGGAAGGACCTTTAAACAAGCCTCTAAGTCCCTGATCGCTACTATTAGGGTTTTAAGGCCACCATTAACTAACGCTATTGGCCTAGAAAGATCTATATCTTTCTCTGGGATTTCCAAAGCTTGTGCTACTTGCCCTAAAGTTAAATTTGTTTTTAAATATTGAGGAGCAGGCGCACTCAAAAATATGGCATCTTCTTTTAGTATTTCAACATAAATATCAGACATTCCCATATTAGTTTTTATTTTTAGAACCGGCTTAACTAGCAACTCGGGCGTGGTTTTTATTAAATCGTAGAAAAGGGCAATCGTTGCATGGCCACAGAAATCAACTTCTCTTTCCGAAGAATAATACTTAAGTAAATAGTCGGCATCTTTGTTCTCAGCTTGAAACAGAAAAGCCACTTCATTTACAAAGCCTTTCAGCTCTTTGGCGATTTGTTGCATCTTAGCAGGAGAGAGATCTGTTTCCTTCTGAAGATAAACAACTCCAGCAGGATTTCCAGAAGAACCATTATTAGCAAACGCATCTAGCTTTTTAAATCTGAATGAGTTAATCATGATGGTGGCCTTTCTCTACCACTCGTATAATATGGCGGAGGGAGGAGGATTCGAACCTCCGGTACTCTTGCGAGTACAGTAGTTTTCAAGACTACCGCCATCAACCGCTCGGCCATCCCTCCGTATGGAGCAATAATATCACAGATGCTTAGGGGAGAAAACGAGGGTTTTACGAGACGTTAATCGAACTTGTTGCCGGAGATCAACTGTTCGATCTGCTGTTTGGCGAAGGGGGTTTTGGAAATGATCTCGGCCGCTTCGGCCCGGGTAATGAAAGCGTTGGGGAGGAAGTTCTTGCCGCTCAAATATTCAAAGAAGCCGGCCGCTTTATCGGCGCCGATCGCCGACGCGGCCCAATGTTTAACCGCGACATCAGGGAATGGTTTGGCTTCAACTTTCGGCTTCAGGTAGAGGCCGGAGAACTTGGCCATGATCACCGCGGTCTCGGCCCGGGTCAGCCGTTTTTTCGGCTGGAAGTTGCCGTCAGGAAAACCGCTGATGTACTTGCGCTCCACCGCCAAACTAATATACGGTGCTTCGTAAGACTGGAGCGGCACATCGGCAAATTTAACGTTGATCTCTTTACCGACCGCGAACCCTTTGGCTTTGATCAGCAGGACCGCCATCTCGCCGCGGGTCATCTCTTTATCGGGCCGGAATTTCTTGTCGGCGTCCCCCGGGAAAATATTCAGGGTGGCCAGATATTGGATCGGCTTGCGGGCCCAGTACCCGTCCGGCACGTCGGAGAAAGCCTCCAGCGAAGGTTTGGGAACGATCTCGGGGGCGGGAATGGTCGGCTTTTTCTTTTCTTCTTTCTTCTTGCCGGTCTTGTCCCAGATCTTTTCGATCCCCCGGTAACCGAAGGAGAAGAAATGGGAAGTATTTTCAGAAAGTTCGCCGAACTGGTGGTAGGCATAATCGAAGGTAAACCCTTCCCAAACCGTGCCGACGCCAAAGGTATAATTGCTGTCGACCCCGGTCCCCGCTTCGGTCGCTTTCGCTTTTTGGTCGATCCCGGTCCTGATCGCCAGCATCGAGATCGGCCAGTATTCAAACCCGATATGATAAGTGTCGGGCCAGTTCAGGTTATTGTTCTTCTCGTATTCGATCGCCAGGTCAAGCCGCTGGTCGGTCAAACGCTGGAGGCCAAGCGGGCCGATCAGCTTGAAACGACCGGCCAGGTGGGTCACCATCGGGATGCTCTCCACCACTTCCGGATGTCCGTTCCGTTCTTTCCAAACAAATTTCCCCCCCAGGTTGGTCGGCAGCATATTTTGGAAAGTCAGGCCGTAAGTCGTCCAGTCGTTAACATCCCACAACATCCCAAGGTCAAGGTCCATCCCGTAGCCGACGGTGTCCTTCATCGTGTCGCCGCCGCCGTTAAAGCCCTGGAAATAATATTTTAAGGTTCCGCCAAGCGAGATCCCGCTCCCCGCGTTATTGCGGAGCAGCCGGCTAAGCTTGGTACCGTAAGAAAGAAAGACCATGCTCGAGGCGTAATCGGTTTGGGCGTAACGTTCAACTTCGAGGCTCGGTCCGGAACCGATCAGCCTGGTCAGAGGAATGGAGCCAACCGAGGCATTGACGTAGCCGATACCAAACTTCCCGATCAGAAAACTATCGCTCAAACCAAGCATCAGGTAGTTGGCGTCTCCCAGCATCGAACCGCTCATGCTGGTGTAGTTCAAACGATCGTTAAGGCCAAGTCCGGCCGGGTTGGTAAAGATCGCGCTGGCATCGTCAGCAATGGCAAAATAAGCTTTCCCCATGCCGAGCGGCCGGGCGCCGACCCCGATCTCGCTTAAGTCAAGAGCGGCAAAGGCCGGCAGGACTAAGCAGGCGGTAAGCAAAAGAAAAGCAAAACAGCTGGAAGGTTTCAATAATCGCGATGGGTAGACCCCATTCGTCATTTTTAATTTGTCATTTGTCATTTCGCAAGGCTATTATCTCTTTTATTATTTTTAATGTCAACACGGTTGTGTTAAAATGACTAAATGCTGAAGAAAATCAGGAACTTCTCGATCATCGCCCATATCGATCACGGCAAGTCGACCCTGGCCGACCGCCTGCTCGAATTCACCGGCACGATCGCCAAACGGGACATGAAAGCCCAGATCCTCGACTCCATGGACCTGGAACGGGAACGCGGCATCACCATCAAAGCCCAGGCGATCAGGATGAAT
>JBAZMB010000066.1:0-6713 GCA_041649975.1 Candidatus Margulisiibacteriota bacterium
CGACAGCGACGGGCGGCTTGTGATGACCGCGATGATCAGAAAAGTTTTCGCCGAACAGCCAGGCGAGTTCGATCCTCGGAAATACCTGGGTCCGGCGCGCGAAGAACTGAAGAAGCTGATCGTCGCCAAGAACACTAACGTTTTGGGCTCGGCGGGGAAAGCATAAATAAAAATATAGGGGAAACCGTTATTGAAAGCGGTTTCCCCTATTTAAGCGAACTAACGGCTCTTTATTTCCCGTTATTATATACCCGATCAGCTATATTTTCCCACAAAGCTGCCATTTCACTTTTTGGGAGCATCCCTTTTTGAACTTCAGCCTCAATGACGCTAATAAATAACCGAGTGAATCTATCATCAGTACAGGACGAGACCCTTCTAACAAAAAACTCCGACAAATACTGCCTCCCTTTGCTTAAGCAAGGGCGATTCTCTCCTTGAGACAACAACTTTGGCGCACAAGCTTTCCATTTATCTAAAACTCGTTCTCTTGGACTGATACAGACCTTTTGTGTTCTTGGAATACAAGCATTAATCATTAATCAAACACCCCCCCATTTTAATTATAACTTTGGCCGTTTCTTTTCAAGTTTATATCGCTTATTCTCACTAGAAATTTCACTTTTTTCATTATTGTTTTCATGTTAATATAGGTAAACAGAGAATTTATTGAGGAGAGATCAATCATGAAAGTTAAATATCAGGGTAAAGAGATCAACATTAAAAAGATCGGGATTTTGACCGGCGGCGGCGACTGCGCCGGACATAACGCGGTGATAGTCGGATTACTGCGGCGGATCAGCCAGGCCAACCTCACCCTCCCGGCCAATGAAAAGATGGAACTGGTCGGTTTGCTGGAAGGCTGGAAATCGCTCACCCGCGACCCGGAAAAAGAGCTGAATAAAATCGTCAAACCGCTCGAACTCCTGGATATCGAAGAATCGTTCACCGTTGCCGGGACCATTCTGAAATCGTCCCGGACCAACATCTTCTCCAAAGCGAACCTCGAAGCTAAAATGCCGGAAACGGCAATGGCCAACCTCAAAAAGCTCGGCCTCGATTGCCTGGTCGTTTTAGGCGGCGACGATACCCTTGGAGCGGCCGGAAAGCTTGGCCAGCAATACTCTTTCCCAATGTTTGGCGCACCCAAAACGATGGATAACGACGTTTTCGGCACCGAAATGACCTATGGTTTTGAATCGGCCGTTGAGGAATCGGTCCACTTTATCGAGAATATCCGGACGACCGCCGAATCCCATAACCGTTGTTTCATCGTCGAACTTTTAGGCCGCCACGCTGGTTGGGTGGCCATGTGGGCCGGGATCGCCGGCGGAGCCGAGGTCACCCTCCTCCCCGAAGAGGTCCTCGATCTGGATAAGGTGATCAAACAGGTGGAAAAGTCGATCGCCAAAAAACAGCATTGCCTCGTCGTTGTTTCTGAAGGGGTCCGCCTATTTGACACTCACTATCCTGACGAGATCAATAAGAAACACCAGAAGATGCTGGAAACCGTGATAGCCGATCCGAAATACGCCCTGGTCAAAGCGCGCCACGAAATGCCGAAAAAGAAAGACTCTTTCGGCAATGAGCAGCTTGGCGGGATTGGCGAATACATTTTTGCCATCATGGAAAAGCACACCAAAGGATTTGAATACCGCTATCAGAACTGCGGCCACGCCATTCGCGGCGGTGTCGCTCATGTCATGGACCGGATCCTGGGGTTACGCTACGGCGACGCGATCTTTGGCTTCATGTTGGAAGGCAAGTTCGGGGTCTATCCTGGATTGGAAAGCGACCAGATCGTCTCCCGCAACCTATTAGAGGTCAAGGGGGGACGGTTCGTCCCGCAAGACCACCAATTATTTAAGATGCGGAACGCGGTCGATTATTATTGATTAGGACGAGAGCATTTCCGCGATCCGGAGCTGTTCCAGCTCGATCTTCTTTATCAGCCGGCCGACTTTATTAAGCGGCACCGGGGAAACTTTATCCGACTTTGTACCGACCAGCAGTCCTGATTTACCCTGGATCAACAGTTCGGTCGCCGTCGCCCCTAGTTTACCGGCCAGTTCGCGGGAGAAAGCGCTCGGCGAGCCCCCTCGTTGAATATGGCCTAAAACTGAAACCCGGATGTCCATATCCGGCAGACGTTTGGCCAATTTATCACGAACAGAAACGCCAGATTCGGCTCCTTCAGCCACCACCACGATAAAGCTCTCTTTCCCTCGCTGGCGTCCTTTGCTGATCTTAGCGGCGATCGCGTCGATATCGTGCTTAACTTCCGGGATAATGACGATCTCGGCGCCGCAGACCAGGGCCACGTCGGCGGCGATAAAACCGTTATGCCGCCCCATGACCTCGATCACGAAGAGACGCTCGTGCGAGTCGGCGGTGTCGCGGATCTTATCGATCGCTTCCATAGCGGTGTTGACCGCGGTGTCAAAACCGATGGTAAAATCGGTCCCCGGAATATCGTTGTCGATCGAAGCCGGAATAACATTGATCGGCATTTTAAAATCACTGATTAACGCCATCGAAGCGCGCATTGAACCGTCGCCGCCGATCACGATCAAGCCTTCGATCCCGTGCTTGCGGAAATTCACGTACGCTTGTTGGCGAGCCCGCTTTTCTTTAAATTCCGGACAGCGCATCGTGTGGAGAAATGTCCCGCCCCGGTTGATGATCCCACTGACCGAATGAGGGGTCAATTCGCGGATGATATCGTTCATCGCCCCGTACCAGCCCTTTTCTATCCCGAAAACTTTGGCCCCGTGGAAGCTGGCCGTTCTGACGACCGCCCTGATCGCCGGGTTCATCCCCGGAGCGTCGCCGCCGGTCGTCATCACGCCAAGACATTTAATTTTTGCCATATGAAATACCTCGCTTTCGGCAATAGTATACAACATTTCGCCGGTATGTTAAAATTACAAAAAGGAGCTGATGCAAAATGACCAGGCAGATCAAGATTTTCGACACCACCTTACGCGACGGGGAACAGTGCCCCGGCGCTTCCCTTAATCCCGAAGAAAAACTCGACATCGCCCGTCAGCTCGCGAAATTAGGGGTCGACGTCATTGAAGCCGGTTTTGCCATCGCTTCGCCCGGCGACTTCGATTCGGTGAAACAGATCGCCCAACAGATCAAAGGACCGATCATCTGCAGTCTGGCCAGAGCTAAAAAAGAAGACATCAAGCAAGCCTGGGAAGCGGTCAAATATTCGGCTAAACCGCGGATCCATGTCTTTCTCGCCACCTCCCCCATCCATATGGAAAAAAAGCTCCGGATGACACCAGCTCAAGTCCTGGCCGCGGCCAAAGAGATGGTCGCCTACGCCCGCTCGCTCTGCCCCGACGTTGAATTCTCCGCCGAGGATGCCGGCCGTTCGGTGCCGGAATTCCTCTATCAAGTGGTCGGGGCCGCCATCGACGCCGGCGCGGCGACGATCAATATCCCCGACACGGTCGGCTACAATACTCCCTGGGAATTCGGCAAATTGATCGAAAATGTCATCGCTAACGTCCCGCAGATCAAAGAAAAAAACATCACGATCTCCGTCCATTGCCATAATGACCTGGGGATGGCGTCGGTCAACTCCCTGGCGGCGATCAAAGCCGGGGCCAACCAGGTGGAGTGCACTATCAACGGGATTGGAGAGCGGGCCGGAAACGCTTCTCTGGAAGAGGTCGTCATGACCTTGAAAACCCGCCACGAATATTTCGACTGCGTGACCGGAATTAATACCAAGGAGATCTACAAGACCAGCCGGATGGTCAGCAACCTGACCGGCCTCCTGGTTCAGCCCAACAAAGCGATCGTCGGCGCCAACGCCTTTGCCCATGAATCCGGGATCCACCAGGCGGGAATGCTCCGCGACCGCCAAACTTACGAGATCATGCTCCCCGAAGATATCGGCCTGACCGAAAGCCGCCTGGTCCTGGGCAAACACTCCGGCCGGAACGCTTTTGCCGATAAACTAAAGGATATGGGCTACACCCTGACCGAAGAGAACCTGGAAAAATCGTTTACCCGCTTCAAACAGCTGGCCGACATGAAGAAAGAGATCGGGGAAGCCGACCTGGAAGCGATCGTTTCGGAAGAGGTCTACATCGTCCCCGAAACCTTCACGATAGACCTGATCGAGGTCTGCTCCGGGACTGAACGGAAGCCAAGCGCCAAGGTCAAGCTCAATTATAAAGGTAACGTCAAGGAAGAAGCGGCTGAAGGGGCCGGCCCGGTCGACGCGGTCTACCACGCGATCGACAAGATCACGAATCTGAAGATCAACCTGGTCGACTACTCGATCCAGGCGATCAGCGGCGGCACCGACGCTCAGGGAGAGGTCACGGTCAGGTTAAAAGAAGGCGAACAAATCTACGTGGGGCATGGCGCCTCGACCGATATCATTCTGGCCAGCGCCAAGGCCTACATCGCGGCGATCAACCGGATGATCTATGCCCAAGCGCAAGTCCGGGCCAAAGGGATCGACTAACTACTCTTCCACTGTAATACAGGTCAAAGTACGGGCGACGAAACCGGTCGCCTGGATCTTACGAACGATCATCTCTCCCATCGTTTTCAGGTCCGGCGATTCCACAAAGGCGATGATATCGTACGGTCCGGTCACAATATGGACGGTCTTGACCCCTTTAAGCCCCTTGATAACACCGGTCAGTTCGATCGCTTTTCCCGGCATCGCTTCGATCAGAATATAAGCGCTAGTCATAATTTCTCCCCCTTTTTCCGAAGTATAGCAAATTGCAATTAACAAGCCAAGATGATAGAATTCATTCATGTGGCAGAGAATAGGCTCTTATTTTTTCAGAGGACTGATCACCCTGCTCCCGGCCCTGATCACGATCTGGCTCCTCTGGTTCATGTTCTCATTCCTGGACGGGATCCTGGGTAACTTCATTACCCTGATCCTCGGCCACTCCATTCCAGGGCTCGGGCTAGTCGTCACCATCCTGCTGATCTTCCTGTCCGGTTATTCAGCCACCCATATTTTTGGGGAAAAATTATTCCATCTCGGCGAAGAGATCATCTTCAAGATCCCGGTGGTCAAGCATATCTACGCTTCGGCCAAACAAATCAACGACGTTCTTTTTGTCCATAAAGGGACCGATGAGTTCCGCCGGGCCTGCCTGATCGAATATCCGCGCAAAGGGCTCTGGTCGGTCGGCTTCATCACCTCCGACGCCGCGGCCGAGATCGAAGCCAAAACCAAGGAAAAGATGCTCAATGTCTTTATCGCCAACACCCCGACTCCGGCGACCGGCTTTCTGGTCCTGGTCCCGGCCAAAGAAGTTGTCTTGCTGGACATGAAGATCGAGGTCGCGTTCAAATATATTATTTCGGGCGGGGTCCTGAAACCGACCGATATCCCGACCGAACTGCCGGCTAAAAAAGAATCTTAATCCTCTTTTTTCGATGAAATTTATCTTTTAAACTGTAGATAATAAGCTATGATAAAAGTTAGCAAAGCTGGAAGACACTTAGATATAACGCTTACCTTTGGCCGACATTCTAATCAGCCAATACCGGTCGATGATTTATTAAAAACCGACACGCCAGAGGCTTGGAGCCGCTTACTGGCTGACAAGAATTTTGCCAATTCCCTGCTCACCCCGGTCCGACACCATTTATTGGACCGAGTAGTCGGATTAGCGATCGAGAGCCATAACGCATCAGCCTTTTTCCTTTCCGAACAAATACGACTAATTCCGCCAGAAACAATCAACAATTGGCAGACCAACGGCCGCCTCGACCAGCTTATACCTCGGCTCACCGATTCGGCGGTGATTTTTCTGGCCCAGCGTCCACAGGCCAGCGCAGCGACTATTATTTGCTTAGCGGAACACGCCGCTTATCATGATCCCTCACAAGAAGCCCTGGCCAATCTCCTTAATGGCTGGTCGGAAAAAGAACTGGAGGCTTGGGCCAGTCAAAACCAGCTTCGGCCGCTGCTCGGCGTTCTGCCGACAAAATACCTGCTCGGCCTAATTAAAAAAACCGACCTTTTCGATGACGAACATTTCGATGGTCCGGCCGACCAACTATTGGAACGAGCGATTCAGTCGTCAAAAGGCCATCATTTTGAAGCCGGGATTATCCTCGACTCGATTGCCTGGGAATGGTCAGCGGAATACTTGGAACATTTAGCCGCCTTTGACAAATTAACGGAGGTCCTAAGCTTGCTCTCTCCGGTAACTGTAGTCGGACTAGCCAAAGTTCACCACACTTTAGAATACAGTCCTTTCAGCCATATGGGAGGAAGGGATCGTTTTACTCTACGATTGATCGCCTTGGCCAACCAAGGAGTTGAGGAAGCAAAAACCGGCTTGCGCGAGTTAACCAAGCTCTGGGACGCGGCTTATATTAAGCATCTGGAATTTTATTCCCTATATGAAGATATCCTCGGACTGCTCAAGTAACCCCTTCCTTGAAACAAGTGAACATGTCCTGTGGTTTAGCAAACTAGGCTTGCTTGATCGGATTTTTATTGCTCTGGAATATTCTAAACCGGTTCAAAGACCCGACCAAAAACAGAAATAAACCCAGCCGTTATTGCCCCGACTAATTCCTCAAACCCGACTTCACGTTGAGCCAGCTCTTCGACCGTAATGGCAGTCGCCCTAGGCGAAGCCCGCCTCAACACAGCCAGCACATCATCAGGAATTCGCCGAACAAAGATCGAACCTTGCTGCAGCAAAGCC
>JBAZMB010000067.1:0-6712 GCA_041649975.1 Candidatus Margulisiibacteriota bacterium
GCTTCGGTAATCGTATCGTCGGCGATCGCGCCCCCCGTGACCGCGCCGGTCGCCAGTTGTCCGGCCGCCACTCCGCCATTGGCGATCGAGATCGTCCCCGTCGCCGTGATCGGTCCGCCGGTCAAACCGGTCCCGGTGTTGACCTGGGAGACGGTCCCGCCGGCCGTAGAGACCGCGGTGATCGTTAATTTATTCAGCAGATTGTCCTGGCTGATCGTCACGCCGGACCCGCCCTCTATCACGACATTGTCTTTTAGGGTCGTCATCGAACCGGAGGACGCGATGCTGGTCACGATTTGGCCGGTCGCGAATTTATTGAGGGTCAAGGAATTGTTGGGAACGGTGTCGGCGGTCGCCGCCCGGAAAGCAAAGGGAACGCTCGCCAACGGAATACGGGGCGACATCTCGGCGTCGGCGCCGACTTTGACGGCTAGATATCTGGTATCGGTACTAAACACCGAAGCGGCTATCGAGGTAGTCAAACCAAGCTCCTGATTGACGAGCCCCTGGTCCGGCGTAAGTCCGCTGATGGTTTCGGTCCAAAGTTCGGTCCCGCCTAAAGCGGCGTCATAGATAGAAAATTTGACGTCAACCGCGGTAGTGATCGGGTTCCCGCTGGTATCGGTCAACCGGCCCTGAAAATTCATCTTTTGAGGAATCGCCGCGGCAACGGTTCCCAGGACGACCAATCCAATTAGCACGATCCAAATTCTTTTAAACATTATTTCCTCCTGCATCTATTTTTTCGCTTGCTATTTCGCTCCATAAACCACTAAATATTGTTTACCCAATTCCTTCCCATTAGCGACCACTTTCAACACATAGATCCCATTCCCCAGCGGTTCGCCGGACAGGTCGGACACCCCGCTGAATTCGATCTGGTTATAACCGGCCTTCGCCCGCATTTTTCTCGCCCATTCGGTCCCCCGTCCGCCGGGGCCGTAGACAAAAAGAGTAACGTCGGTTTCGCTGTTGACGCTAAACGCGACCGTGGTCTTCCCGCCGCTGGCCGGGGAAAAGGAGGTCGGCGAAACGACCAGCGAGCCGCTCTTTACTTCCGGCGCGGCGTTCGGCGCGGCAACTTGCAAACCATCGTATTGGCGCTGGCCCAGGTTCCGGCTCTTGTCTTTCGCTTCAATATATAAACTATGGTTGCCCGGAGTGAGCGAAACGGCACAGGTCAAATAAATAGCGGTCTTATCTCCCTGGGGCTTGGTCGGATCCAGGCTGTCGGCCAGGTTGTTGACGCTGATCTTAACATCGCCGTCGATCTTCACGACGACGGTATCCGGGTCGAGTTCCTTGTCGTCGGTGATCGTGATCTTAAAGGTCGGGGCGGCGACAATGGCATCGTTTGACCAAAGAGGGCTATCGTTGCCGGAAATGGTAACTTCGACCGCCGGCGCGGTCTTATCTTCCATCCGGATGATCGCGGGCTTATTGGCTACGCCGGTGATCTCGATCGGAAAGAAAAAGCCGGGATAAAAAATATAACTGGAGCCGGTAATTTTAGACTGGTTGGCGATACCGGTCTTGGAAGAAAAAACGTAGTTGGTGGAATTGCTTGTTTTTCCGCCTGAATCAACGATCTTAGGCAGGAGTTTAAAATTCGTACTTTGGGAGGCGAACGCCGACCCGGAGATCAACGCGGCCACAACAAAAATTGCCAGTTTTCTTATCGGCACTTTTTCTCCCCTGCCAAGGAAATTTTAAGGATTCCCTTTTGGCACAAGCGGGGAAATTATAGCACATAAACATGTGAAGCTGTATCCGTTATTTTCGCGGTTATTATTGGACTTTTATCAGGCAAAGTCCTTGCGGAGGAGCGGTCCGGCCGGCCTGTTTTCGGTCCTTATTTTTTATGATCTTTTTAATCAGTACTGGGTCGATCTTGCCGATTCCCACTTCAACCAGCGTTCCAACTAGGTTGCGCACCATCCGGTAAAGAAAGCCGTCCGCCTGGAATTTGAGGCTGATCACTTCAACCTTCAAGCCATCCCAGAGAGCGATCTTTTTGGAACCGATGAGAACCTGCCTTAAATTCCTGACCCCAGCCCGCTCCTCTCCTCCGGTATTACAAAACGCGGTAAAGTCGTGACGGCCTTTCAGGCTGGCGGCCGCCCGGCGCATCGCTTTAAGGTCAAGTTTTGGCTTAACGTGCCAGACAAAAGGCCTGACCAGCGGCGGCATGATCCGGCCATTATAGACCAGGTATTCGTAAGTCTTGTTCTTAGCGGCAAAACGGGGAACGAACGAATCCGGCGCCCGGTCGGCTTTGCTCACTCGAATGCTCTCCGGCAAGATCGCGTTTAAAGCGAGCGGGAGTTTAGGCAAGGGAATAATAAGCGGCGCCTGAAAGCTAACGATCTGGCAAAGGGCATGGACCCCGGAGTCGGTCCGGGAGGTCCCCAACACCTTTAGCTTTTTTTTATAAAGACGGAGGAGCGCCTTTTCCAGTTCATCCTGGACCGTTCGGTGATGCGTTTGCGACTGAAAACCCTCGAAACCGGAACCATCGTACGAGACGACCAGTCGATGGTTGATCAGAGAAGTTCCATCGCCGCTTTGACGCCGGCGCCAAAGTTGATCTTCGCTCCCATCCGTTTAAAAAGGACTTCGAGCGCGGCAAAAGCGCCGATCAGGTCCAGCGAATCAACATAGCCAAGATGGCCGATCCGGAATATTTTCCCCTTGAGCTCGCCTTGTCCCGGCGCGACTTCCACACCGAAATCTTCGCGCATCAGCTTGCGAACTTCTTCGGCATCGATCCCGTCGGGCGGACAAATGGCGGTCACCGCGGGCGAGGCGCAGGAATCATCGGCCAGGAGTTTCAAGCCTAACGCTTTGGCGGCGGTCCGCAACAAGTCGCGATTGAACTTATGCCGGGCGAGAATGTTCTCCATCCCCTCTTCCTGCAGCATTTTGAGCGATTCGCGCATTCCAAAGATCAGCGACTCCGGCGGCGTGGTGTAAGTGTGGCCTTTGGGGGCTTCGGCTCTCATCAGGCCCAAGTCCCAGTAATGTTTCGGGCATTTGGAAACTTCGTAAGCTTTCCAGGCCCGGGCGGAAATTGAAACGGCGGCGATCCCGGGCGGGACCATGAACGCTTTTTGCGAACCGGAAACGACAACGTCGAGGTCCCATTCGTCGGTCTTGAGCGGCGCGGCCAAAAGACCGGAGACCGCGTCGACGATGATCAGCGCGTCCGGTTGACCGGCACGGACGGTCTTGGCCAATTTCTCGACGTCATTGACGACGCCGGTCGAGGTCTCGTTCTGCTGGAAGAAGACCGCTTTGACCGGCCCCTTTTTCAGTTCCGCGGCCAGGACCGCGGGATCGGCCGGCTTCCCTCTTTCAAACTTCAAGTCGATGACCTCGACACCGTACGCTTTGGCGATCTTGACGAAACGGGCGCCGAACGCGCCGATGTTACAAATAATAACTTTGTCGCCGGGCGAAAGCATGTTGACGACGGCAACTTCCATCCCGCCGGTCCCGGAACTCGGATAAACGAAAACCTCGTTCTTGGTCTGGTACGCCCAACGCAGGCCGTCCATAACCTCCCTCATGACTTTGGAGAAAAGCGGCCCGCGGTGGCCGATCATTTCGTGGTTCATCGCGGCCAGAACTCGGGTTGGGATCGGGGTCGGCCCTGGGATCATCAGATAATATTTAAGCGGTTTCTTTGACATGTGTATCATCCTTTCGCGAAAAGATACTTATAATATATCAAATAATGGCCGGAGAGTAAATAAGGGCTAGCCGTGTTTGAGCTTCAAGTAAATAATGGTGAAGGAAAGGACGAGGGTCACTGAATTAGCGATGATAACCGGCCAGGAACCAAGCTGAAGCCCATAGATCGTCCAAAGGACCAAGCCGACGGAAAAAAGAACGTACATCAGGAGCGAAATGTCCTTGGTATGTTTGGTTGAAAATGTTTTTATGACTTGCGGGAGAAAAGAGACCGTCGTTAAAGTACCGGCCGCGATCCCGAGCCAAAATAATCCGTCCACCACCCCGGCTCCTTTCTACTCGACCTGATAAAGCAAATGCCAGCCGCCGTAATCATAAGGGGAGGTCGTATCGGAGAGCGTCCCCGAATTAAAAACCCCAACGTACAACTGTTTGATGCCGGTCGTCTCCGTCGATGGCACGACCAGCAGACCGGCCGTACCGGCAAAGACCCCGGCCGGAGATTCATTGTTCAGCGGCGCGCGAAAAACCGTTTTCAAGGACGGCCAGAGATAGACCAGCGGTTTATACCCACCGGTCGCCGCGGCGTATACCGTCACTTCCAGGGTACTTCCCCGCCGAACTTTAGGGAGCGCGCTAAGGTCGAACCAGGGACCGTTAGCCGAAGCTTCAACCGTTACTTCGGCGATCACCGCTCCGTCCGACGACAGGACCACCTTGCTGATCGTCACGTCGCAAGGGACGGAACCAACCCCCAGGGTCGGCGTTTGTTTGACCGATTTGGCGACCGCCGGCGAGAGTTGGGCCAGGCTCCAGGTCTTGCCGCTGTCGGCGGAAGTCAGCTGGGCATAGCGGGTGACCTCTTGATTAAAATACTTGATCCGTTTCATCGAACCGGGGGTCAGATGATAATAAAGCGTTCCCTCAACGGAGCGGACAACCTTAACTAAAGCGTTGGCGGAATCCTGGCTGACGATCGTGTACGTTGGATTGGCAGGCGAACCGAAATGGCGGTACCAACTGTACGATTCGCCGGAAGTTTGCAGGACCGTGACCCCGCCGGTAGTTTCGGCGTCGGACGCGCCAAAATCAAAGTAGCCGGTCTGGTTATCAAGCGTAGTTTGGAGCGACTGGCTGGCCGTGGAAGTGGTTGAATTGGTCCCGCAACCGATCAAGGCCGCGGCCGCTAATAACAACAAGGCGAAGAGAACGGTTCTTTTCAAGATCAGCCTCCATATAAACCGGGCGGATTCTGGCGTTATTGTAACACTATGGTATACTTAAAACAACCAAATTTTAAGGAGATCTCCGATGGCTTGGAAAGGTTTGATCGAAGAGTTCCGCCAATATCTGCCCGTTACCGACGCGACTCCGGTCATTACCCTGAACGAAGGAAATACCCCGCTGATCAAGGCGCGCCATTTAAGCGACCTGGTCCGCTGCCAGGTTTACCTTAAATATGAAGGGATGAACCCGACCGGTTCGTTTAAGGACCGCGGCATGACCATGGCGATCAGCAAAGCCAAAGAGAACAACAGCAAAGCGGTCATCTGCGCCTCGACCGGCAACACTTCCGCTTCCGCGGCCGCCTACTCGGCCCGGGCCGGACTCGACTGCATCGTCATTATCCCCAAAGGGAAGATCGCCCTCGGCAAGCTTTCCCAGGCGATCATGCACGGCGCGAAAGTTTTTGAAGTTGACGGCAACTTCGACCAGGCGCTCGACCTGGTCCGGGAAATGGGGGAAAAATACCCGGTCGAGATCGTCAATTCGATCAACCCCTACCGGATCGAAGGGCAAAAGACCGGCGCCTTTGAGATCTGCGACCAGCTCAACGCCGTTCC
Source organism: Candidatus Margulisiibacteriota bacterium (assembly GCA_041649975.1). Lineage (GTDB taxonomy): Bacteria > Margulisbacteria > WOR-1 > O2-12-FULL-45-9 > XYB2-FULL-48-7 > XYB2-FULL-45-9. Next base: position 5,538 of record JBAZMB010000067.1, read on the forward strand.
CGACTACCACTTCATCCCGGTCGGCAACGCCGGGAACATCACCGCCTACTGGAAAGGGTACAAAGAATATTTCGCCGCCAACAAGATCTCGACCCTGCCGAAAATGATGGGCTTCCAGGCCGAAGGGGCCGCCCCCATCGTCCACGGCCACCCGATCGAAAAACCGGAAACCCTGGCGACCGCCATTCGGATCGGCAACCCGGCCAGCTGGAAAAGCGCCGTTGCCGCCGCCGAAGAATCGGGGGGCGAGATCAACCTCGTGACCGACAGCGAGATCGTCGCCGCTTACCAATTGATCGCCGCTAAAGAAGGGGTTTTCGCCGAACCGGCCTCCGCCGCCTCGGTCGCGGGGCTCCTCAAAGCGGCTAAGGCGGGCAAAGTAAAAGAAGATTCGATCGTCGTCTGCGTTTTGACCGGGCACGGGCTCAAAGACCCGGACAACGCCTTGATGTTCGGCACCAAACCAACCTTCATCCCCTGCAAAATTGAAGAGGTCGCGAAAAGACTTGGCTAAAGTTTCATTAATTAAATGCGGGAGTTACGAACAAGCTGAAGTCAACGCCGCGGTCGCGGCCGCCCTCGCCCCGTTCGGCGGCCTTACCACTTTTATTAAACCGGGCCAAAAGGTCCTGATCAAACCAAACTGCCTGATGGGGGAAGCACCGGAACTGGCGATCACCACCCACCCTTCCATTATATACGCCGTCGTTAAAGCGGTCGTCGCGGCCGGGGGGAAAGCCTTGATCGGCGATTCGCCGGGGAACGCCCACGCCAATGTCATTACTTCACTGGAAAAAGCGGGGATCAAACAAGCGGCCGAAGCGGCCGGCGGCGAAATTGTTTTCTTCCAGCAAGGCGGGATCGTCAAAGTTAAAAGCCCGAGCGGAAACGCGCTGCTGCCTGAAGTGCCGATCGCCGGACCGGTCCTTAACGCCGATTTCGTCATCGACCTGCCCAAAATTAAAACCCACGGCATGACCCTCTATACCGGGGCGATCAAGAACATGTTCGGCTGCGTCCCAGGCTTTTTCAAGACCGAATTCCACCGGCTTGCCCCCCACCCGCGCGATTTTGCCAACCTGCTGGTCGACGTTTTCCAGATCAGCCGGCCGGGACTGACGATCATGGACGCGGTCATCGGGATGGAAGGAGCAGGCCCTAGCCACGGAACGCCG
>JBAZMB010000068.1:0-6580 GCA_041649975.1 Candidatus Margulisiibacteriota bacterium
ATCTTTGCCTGGACTTGTTCGATCGGCAGGTTTTCAAACGCTAAATATTTGACCCGTTGCGGGTCGCTAGCCGCGATCTCCAGGTATTTGGACCGGACCCGGTCGTGAAAAGGCATCCCTTCCCGCTCGAACCGGTCGGCCGCCCCTTTATTCTTGGCCCGTTCCAGGCCGACTTCCGGCGGGATATCGAGCAAAAAGGTCAGGTCAGGGATCGCTCCTTGGGTCGTTTCCATGTTCATGAAGCGGATCAGATCTTCCGGCAGCCCCCGGCCGCCGATCTGGTAAGCGATGGTCGAATCAATATAACGGTCGCAGATCACGACCTTGCTTTGTTTCAGCGCCGGTTTAACGACCGTGTTGACATGTTGCGCCCGGTCGGCGAAAAAAAGGCTCGCTTCAGCCAACTGGTCGATCGGCCCGTTCCTTGCCAGGAGCAAGTCCCGGATCTTTTGGCCCAGGTCGGTCCCGCCTGGTTCCCGCGTCCGAATGACCGGGAAACCTTTTCCTTCCAGGTAGTCGCTTAATAGTTTGGAATGGGTCGATTTGCCGCACCCTTCCGGTCCTTCAAAAGTGATGAACATCATTTATTCCCCGTGGTCAGACTGAAGCCGAGTAAAAATTCCTGCCGGATCGAACGATAGGTCACTTCTAGATTATAACAATGAAATTTAAAAAATAAAGTGTAATCTATGTCCTCCGCCGTCCAATTATCGAGGAAATACGAGCCGGCTATCCGGGCGGCGACCCGGTCAAGATCGAGGGTCAAGCTGGCCCGTCCCCGGTCGGTCGGCCGGAAACGATAAAGTTCATAATTGAAAGGGCTGGTCCCGTTAACGTAAAGATAATGGAGATAGCCCGCCTCCACCGCGACCAGAGAATTGATCTTTTTGATCAAATCAAGGCCGTAAGCCGGCTTTTCCCATTTGGTGCCGTCGGCATAATAGTTCCCTTCAAAATTAAGGGACGGGATGATATAACCGATCGGGCTCTCGGCAAAATCACCGAACAATCGCAGGTTGATCCCATTCCGGCCAAGCTTCCGGTTGTTTTCTTCGTCAACGATCCCGGCCGTCAGGTCAAGGTCGACTTTCGCTTCTTTGCGCAGCAACGCCAGGCTTCGGGAAAAGAAGCGGAGGTTCGGAAGGAAACTGACCCGCTGGTAATTGATCCGTTCACGGTGGGAAACGGTCGTTTCCAGGGAAAAGCGATATTCCAACGGCTGGCTGAAAAGCCCGAAAGAGCTTTGACGGTCCGGCACGATCTCGCCGAATGAATAGGTATGCGTGATCCCGCCTGATTTGCCGTCCAGGCCGTTGCTCCCCAGCCGGAGGGTCCCTTTGTTAGCGTCATTAAGGACGTAATTAGCGTTCAAACCGAGCAGCAAGCCCTTGCGGTCGGCGTAACCAAGCGAATACGTCCCGGAAAGGTTTCGGTTAAGGTGCCAGGCCAGGGTTTCATTAATATAAGAGCCGTCTTCACCATTGGACCCGACTTGCGGGAACGGCGGCAGGTTCCGGCCCCCTTTTTCCTGGGCGCTCAGATCATAAATGTAAGTCGGCATCGGGACAATTGGGAAATGGTCCAGCCAGAAATAGCCCCAATAAGCGACCAGCCATTTGCTCCGGGGATAGAATAATATTTCCCCCGCCGTAACGTGATAGTGCGGAAATTCATAGTCACAAGTAGTAAATGAAGCGCTCCGCAGGTCAAAGGTCTCGGGGTTGAAGGACATTTCGCTGCCGGTCAGGTCAACCTCCTGAAAGTTAAATTTAATCTCTTTCGCCTCTCCCGCTTTGTTCTTCAACTCATAGGCGAGAGTTGCCCCTTCTATGCTGATCCCCTCAAAAATAAAAGAAAAGCCATCGGCGGCGGTGATCGCTTCCCGGCTCGCCCAATAAAATAACTTTCCCGCCTGAACATAGGTATCCTTATAAAAAACTTCGACCGAGCCCTTCATCGCCACCGTTTCCGCGGAAACGTCATACAAAAGCTGGGCGCCGGTGATCCGGATATCCTTATAGGTCACTTCGACCGAGCCGCTGGCTTCAACCTGCTGTTGTTCCTTGGCGTAGGAAATATTATCGGCGTTAACGGTGAATTCCTGTTGGGCGAAGAGCGGCAAGGCCAGGCAGCTTAGCCCGATCAGCAGGCTAAGCGACTTCTTCATAGCGCGATTCTTTGCTGGCGAACTTGGCGATCTCTTTGCGGAAGACCAATTCGACCTGGCCGACGGGGCCGTTTCGTTGTTTGGCGATGATGATCTCGGCGATATTACCCCGCTCCGACTGCGGATTGTAGTAATCGTCGCGGTGGATGAACATGACGAGGTCGGCCGTTTGCTCGATTTCCCCAGATTCGCGCAGGTCGGACAAACGCGGGATCCGGTCGGGCCGCTGCTCCACGGCGCGGGAAAGCTGGGAAAGAGCGATAACGGGGCATTCCAGTTCACGGGCCATGACCTTGAGCGACCGGGCGATCTCGGAAATTTCCTGGACCCGGTTCTCGACCCGGGATTTATTCCCCCGCATCAGCTGGAGGTAATCGATAATGATCAGGCCGAGCCCCCGCTCCAGTTTCAGGCGGCGGGCTTTGGCCCGGATCTCGGTGGAGCTCATGGAAGCGCTGTCATCAATAAAGATCGGCGCTTCGGAAAGCCGGCCTAAGGCCCGGGTCAGTTTTTTCCAGCCGGTGTCGGAAAGGGTCGCGGTCTTGAGTTTCTGCTGTTCGATCTCCGCTTCGGCGCAAAGCATTCTCTGGGCCAGCGATTCCTTGCTCATTTCCAGCGAGAAGATCGCCACCGGGACCTTGCTCCGGATGGCGACATCCTGGGCAATGTTCAAGGCAAAGGCGGTTTTACCGACCGAAGGCCGGGCGGCGATGATGATCAATTCCGAATTTTGGAAACCGGCGGTCATATTGTCGAGGTCGGCGTAGCCGGTCGGGACCCCGGTGATCGATTGGTTCTTCCCGTAAAGGCTGTCAATTTTATCGAGGACGTTCTTGATGACCGCGTCGATCTTATGAAAGCCTTCGCGCGAATGGCGCATGGCAATGTCAAAGATCATTTTTTCGGCGTTATCCAGGACGTCGTCGATATGCTGGGGATCGGAAAAAGCGTCGGCGACCATGTTGGTCCCCGATTCGATCAGCCGGCGGAGAATATATTTTTCTTCGACGATCTTCGAGTAATGGTCGATGTTGGCGGCGGTCGGGACCGAATTGATCAGGTCGGCAATATAGATCGAGCCGCCGACCGCGTCGAGCTTGCCGGATTTGCGCAGGGTTTCGGTCACGGTCACCAGGTCGACCGGTTCCCCCTTGTCGAAAAGGACCAGGATCGCCTCAAAAATATAGCGATGTGCGTCACGGTAAAAACTGTCGGGGGTCAGCGATTCCGCCGCCCGGAAAACGGCGTTCTTATCAAGCAGCATGGAGCCAAGCACGGATTGCTCGGCGGTTAAGTTCTGTGGGGGTATTCGTTCCTCTGCCATAACCCAGTAATTTTAGCACAGCCTCCCGGGGTATTCCAGAATATTACAAGGAAAATCTTGGATTTCATTGTATAATTTTCTTATGGACAGATATTTCTCGGTCTCAATGGAAAAAGAAGCCGCCCTTAAACAGCGTTTAGCCCAGCTTGGGATCAATGAAGCGGACGTTGAGGAGCGCTTTATCCGTTCCGGCGGACCGGGCGGACAGAACGTCAATAAAGTTTCCAGCGGCGTTTACCTGAAACACCAGCCGACCGGGATCGAGGTCAAGATGACCCAGGAACGGTCGCAATCCCTCAACCGCTATCGGGCCTGGAAACTCCTGGCCGATAAAATCGATGAAAAGATCCGCGGGTTAAAAAGCGCCCGCCAACAAGCGATCGAAAAGATCCGGCGGCAAAAAAGAAAGCGTTCCCGGCGGGCCAAAGAAAAGATCCTTCAAGACAAAAAAATAGTCAGCTCCAAAAAAAAGTTCCGCTCTCTCAAACCAGGTGATTTTTATTAATTATCATAACCGCTGATTTTGTAGTAGAATAAACCCATGGAATTCCTCTCCGTTTTTTTCGTTTCCTTTGCTATTGCCATCTCCGGCGCCCTGATGCCCGGCCCCCTCTTGACGCTCGTGATCGCGGAAAGTTTTAAGCATGGCGCCAAGACCGGACCGATCGTCATTCTGGGTCACGCGCTCCTGGAACTGTTGATGCTTATCCTGCTGATCTTCTCGCTCAACCGCTTTATCCATAACCCGGTCGTCCTGACCGCGATCTCGTTGATCGGCGCCATTGTCCTGATCTATTTAGGCGGCCAAATGCTTTTTTCACTTCCCGGACTAACGCTGGAATTCGATCAGGTCAAAACCCGTTCCTCTGAATTGGTCTGGAGCGGAATTACCATGAGCCTGGCCAATCCTTTCTGGTCGATCTGGTGGCTGACGATCGGATTGGGACTGGTCATCAGCGCCCGGCAGTTGGGGTTAAAAGCGGTCGGGGTCTTTTTTCTCGGCCATATTCTGGCCGACCTACTCTGGTACACGGCGGTTTCGGTGACGGTCAGCCGGGGAAGAAAGCTGATCTCCCGCGATGCTTATCGCGGAATAATCCTCGTCTGCGCGCTCATCCTCATCGGTTTCGGGATCTATTTTGGCTATAGTTCGGTGAAACTCGTCTAGTTGTTGGAAAGCTTGATGCCGAACGGCGGCGGTTCCGGCCCCTCTTTGATTTTCCCAACCTTTGACTCATAGACCTTGATATTTTCTTCAAGGGCTTTGAGCAGGCGTTGGGCGTGAGCGGGAGACATGATCACTCTCGCGTTGACCTGTCCTTTTGGCGGGTGGGCGAAGATAAAATCGAAAATAAACTCGTTCTCGTTATGGGCGATCACCGCGATGTTACTGTAAGTTCCGCCGGCAATTTGGTCATTAATCGCAATTTGAATTTCTTGATTTGTCATATTTACACCTCACGCTTATTTTAACATGATTCCGGCGCCACTGCGTCCGGTCTTACCCCCGCTTTTCCGATATGAGAAAAATTGATCGTTGTTACAGCTCGTGCAAAGCCGCGAGGTTTCCACCTTGTTCACCCCCGCCTCTTTCAGCCAATAGTCGTTCGCTCCCCAAAGGTCAAAATGATTGTCCTTTAAAAGTGATGACGGCAGCTTGACCGCCGCGAGCCGGACTTCTTCCCCGACTTCAAAGCAGCAAGCACCGATCGACGGGCCGATGGCGGCAATTATATCCGCGGGAGAGGAACCAAAGGCCTGTCGCATCGCTCCCACTGTTTTTCCAGCGATATTGGCGACCGTTCCCCGCCAACCGGCATGAACGGCGGCAATTACCCGCTTGATCGGATCATAAAGAAGAATCGGCACGCAATCGGCAACCTGGACCATTAAACAGACATCGGGTAAATTAGTGATCAGGGCGTCAGTTTCAGGTATGGCTGATTCGTGATCATGGCTTCCTCTCCCGCCCATTCCCTGGGTGACGATTACCAACTGGCTCCCATGGACTTGCTGCGCGGTGGTTAGGTTAGATAGATTGAGGGTTTTAGTTAATCTTTGACGATTGGCAGTGACGTTGGCCGGATCATCCCCGACATAATAGCTTAAATTACCGGCGGCGGCGGTTGAAAAGAAGTGGGTCACTTCGGGGCGCTTTAATATTTTAGCTTCAACGATCAAGTTAGCCAAGGGAAACGGCTTTAGCCTTGACCCCTTTGATCTTTTTAAGGTTCTTTTCCAGTTTCAAGTGGTCGCTTTTTTTGCCGACCAGTTCCAGAATGATCAAGCCCTGATCGGCACATAGTTCCGGCGTTCCGTCGTGGATCCCCAGCCGGGTTTTAATGAAACACCCGGAAGCGGTCAGGACGGCCTGAACGTTTACGGCATTTTTAGAGCGGTGGTCAAGTTGAATGATCAATAAAGTTTTTTTCATATGGTAAATTATACCATTTAGGGAGTGATTTCAAGCAGACCGTTCCTAAACGGGGCGATCACCCGATCAAGGATCCCGTTGATCTCGGCGATCAAAACACCGTAATTGGTGATCGGTACCCCCTGCCGCTTTGCTTTGTCGATCCGATTGATCATCTCCCGCCGGTTGATCATGCAACCGCCGCAAGAGACGATTAAACTATATGATGAAAGGTCTTCCGGAAAATCGCCGCCGGCAACCGTCTCAAATTGTAATTCTTTCCCCGTATGTTCTTTCAACCATTTAGGGATCTTAACCCGGCCGATATCGACCGGCTGGACATGGTGGGTGCAGGCTTCAGCGACCAACACCCGATCGCCGTCTTTCAGTGTTTTCAGCGCCGCCGCTCCGGACAGATAAGCGTTCAGGTCACCCCGGTGACGGGCAAAGACGATCGAAAAAGAGGTCAACGGCACTTCGGCCGGTACTATTTTACTAACGAAAGAGAAAGCCTGCGAATCGGTCACCACCAAGTCCGGTTGTTTCTTTAATGAAGCGAGAACTGTCTCCAGTTCCGTATCTTTGGTCATATAACCGGCCGCGTCGGCATCCATAACATCACGCAAAACCTGGACCTCAGGAAGGATCAGCCGTCCCTGCGGCATGGAAACATCGA
>JBAZMB010000069.1:0-6552 GCA_041649975.1 Candidatus Margulisiibacteriota bacterium
CTGCCAGACTTTTTCCGGGACGGATTCGAGCTGGTCCGAATAAAGGGCGGCATCGATCTTTCTTTGGGCAAAACGAATCGCTGAAATATATCGTCCGGCCCGGACCAGGACCTCGCCAAGCTTAAGTTGGGCCGACTCTTTTTCCAGGTCCGAAGTCCCGTTGACCAGGAACTTGGCTTCCTCGGCGGCAAACGCGGTCTGTCCCAGGTCCATCAGTTTCTTATACTTTTGGAAATGGAGGTCGAGTTCGGCCTGGCTGATGGTCGCCCCCTCGGCCGGTTTGCTTTGCAGCCAGATATCCATCAGGACCCCCAGTTCGGCCTGGTCCTTTTCGTCGATAGTTTTAAGGGCTTCGTTAAGGTTGTCGAGATCAAAGGCGACTTCGTCATTGATCGGATTGCCGGTCAACCGGAGCCGTTCTTTGGCCCGGTAAGCGTAGTAAGTGTGGTCGTAGCGTTTGGCCAGCTTTTTATAAACTTCCTGCGCCGCGCCGAGGTTCCCTTGCCGTTCCAGCGCCTTGGCTTCAAAGAAATAGCAGCGCGGTGATTCGCTCCCCATCGGATAGAGCTGAGCGAGGTGGAGGTAGGTGACCGCGTTCGGCCAATCGCTCGCCCAGTAGTAGATTTTTCCCATCCGCCAGATGGCGGCGGAGACCATGTCGCAGTAGGGATAATTTTTCACCAAAGCGTAGTAATCGTTCAACCCGCCGTTAATGTCGCCGAGCTGTTCCCGGAAGTAACCGCGCCAATAAAGGGCGTCGGGGGCGTAACTGGATTCGGGATGGTTGTTGATTACCTTGCTGAACGCGGCGATTCCCCAGTCGTACTTTCCCCGGTTGCCATAGGCCCGGCCAAGATAGTAATTCGCCTTGCCGGCCAGGCTGGGGGAGTTTTGGGCGGCGCGGTTCAGGTTGACGACCGCTTTGTCGAGATCGTTGTCGAGCGCTTCGGCCCGGCCGAGCATGATCCAGGCTTCGTCGACGAACTTGCTTTTCGGGTACTCGCGGGCCAGACGGTTGAAAATGTTCCCGGCCATTTTGTAGTCTTGCTGGTCGAAATAGGCCATCCCCTGATTGAACAACGCTTTTTCCGACGCCTTGTACAGGGGGAGCTTTTTCTTGTGTTGTTTCTTCAGCTTGGCGATCGCCGCTCTTGATCTCTGGCCATAAGAGCTTAAAGGATGATAAAGGTCGGTCTCTTCGTAAGCGTAATAGGCGTTTTTCCAGTCCCCGTTTTTCTCGTGGCTTTGAGCGATCAGGAAACGGGTCTCGGCCACTTCGTCGAAATCGGGATATTTATCCAGCAGGACGTTCAAGGTTTTGGCGGCGGCGGCGTAATCATCATTATTGTAATGGCTTTTTCCCAGCCAGAAGAGGGCCTTGGGGACCAATAAGCTTTGCGGGTAGCCGACCGAAAGAAGCTGGAACTCCCTGGCCGCTGCCGGAAAGTCTTTGGCCTGGTAATAGAGGGTGGCGATTTCGTAACGGGCATAATCGCTTAAAGGAAATGATTTGTCTTCGGCCGCGATGGTCAGCTGGCCGATCGCCTTGGCGGCGTCGCCGGCTTGTTCCGCCTGAAGACCGGCGGTGAAGCTGGTCGCGGACGTGCCGGCTTGTTCCCCTTCGATCGTTTGGGCCGAGAGGGGAAGAAAAAGTGACAGTAAGAGTGTTAGTGTGATGAAAGAGCGCTTCATTGGTGAGAAACCATTGTAACATCGCGTATGTTATAATACAACCATGCCAGAGCTTCGCCAAAACCCGGCTACCAGAGAATGGGTGATCATCGCGACCGAGCGGGCCAAGCGGCCGGAGGACCTGGGGTCGGGGATCTGCCCAACCAGCGAATCGTCGCGGCAAAACTGCCCTTTTTGCCCGGGTAAAGAGAGTTTGACTCCCGGCGAGATCCTCGCTTACCGCGAATTTGGGACGCAAATCGATACCCCCGGCTGGTGGATCAGGATCATTCCCAATAAATTTGCCGCCCTGGCCCCTGACAGTCGAAACCGCGACCGGACCAAAGTCCTCGATTTTTACAGCATGATGAACGGCTTGGGCGAGCATGAAGTTATCATTGAATCGCCCAACCACGATCAGACGATCGCGACGATGGAAGAGAAGCAGGTTGAGGAGCTTTTTCTCGCTTATCGGGAACGGTATATCACTTTATCCAAGGATCCGCAGTTTGAAATGATCATTATCTTTAAAAACCACGGGATCGCGGCCGGGACCTCGCTCCATCATCCGCATTCCCAGTTGATCGCCACGCCGATCACTCCGATGCATATCCGCCACCGGCTTGATGAATCGATGCGCTACTTTGACGACAACGGGAAATGCGTTTACTGCGTGATGATCGAGAAGGAACGGCAGGCTAAAGAACGGGTCATCATGGAGACCGATAATTTTATCGCTATTTCCCCCTTTGCCGCCCGGTCGCCTTTCGAGACCAAGGTTTATCCAAAAAAACACGCTTCGTCTTTTGACTCGATCTTGACCTCTGACGCCAAGGAATTGGCTTACGTGATGAGGACGGTCCTGAAAAAACTGTACATCTCGCTCAATAACCCCGACTATAATTTTGTGATCAATTCCGCTCCTTGTCACGAAAAGGATGTTGAGTATTACCACTGGAACATTCAGATCCTCCCCCGGGTCAGCGCGATGGCCGGTTTTGAACTTGGTTCCGGGATCTACATCAATACGGTGATCCCGGAAGAAGCGGCCAAATATCTGCGCAGCGTCAACGCTGAATGAAAAAGCGCCTCGATCAACTCCTGATCGACCGCGGCTTAGCCGAATCGCCGACTAAAGCCCAAGCGTCTATTTTAGCCGGCCTGGTCTACGTTAACGGCCAGAAAGCCGATAAGTCGGGGGTTGCCTATCCGGAAGAAGCGACGGTTGAGCTTAAAGGGGCGCCTCATCCCTACGTCGGCAGGGGCGGCCTAAAGTTAGCCGGCGCGCTTGACCAATTTCAAATTAATGTCGCCGGGCGGACCGCGCTTGACGTCGGCGCCTCGACCGGAGGCTTTACCGATTGTTTGCTCCAGCGGGGAGCGGCCAAAGTCTTTGCCGTTGATGTCGGCTACGGCCAACTCGCCTGGAAACTGCGGCAGGACCCCCGGGTCGTGACTTTAGAGCGGGAAAACATCCGCGATCTGCCGCCGGAAAAACTAGCGCCCGGACCTCGCCCCGACCTCGCGGTGATCGACGTCTCTTTTATCTCTCTAGGCAAAGTCTTGCCGGCGGTCTATAATTTGCTCGCCGAGCGGGCGGAAGTAGTCGCCCTGATCAAGCCCCAGTTCGAAGCCCGGCGCGAACAGGTCGGGGCCGGCGGGATCGTGAGAGATGACGCGGTCCGCCGGGAAGTCGTGGCCAGGGTAAAGGCCGAGGCCGAGGCAATAGGATTTAAAGCTAAGGGAGTGATCAACTCCCCGATCGAAGGAGCGGACGGCAATGTTGAATTTCTCATCCACCTCGAAAAATGAAGAACAGGAAGCCTATCTAACAAAGTCGGGCTTCAAGGTCCTGGCCAGAAAACCGAAGGCGATGGTCATTACCCGGGTGAGCGGGAAAGACCATCTGGGGAAGCTGGAAGCCGAGTATCTGGTCAGCCGCGATAATCATCAATACATTGTGATCGTTCAGCACGGTGAAGGGGCGCTGGATCCCAGCGATCCGATCGTTCGCCGCCGCCTGGTCGAATTTGACCGGGCCTTCAATTATCACGGGGTCATATTATTTAATCCGCACGAAAGCCAATTGCAGACCGTTAATTTTCGTTTCGTCCGCGAAAAGGGGTGGCTCGATCTCTTTTTCCAATTCCTGATGTTTGGGTTGGCTATCGCGGTCGTCGCGGGGATAATTTGGCTGATGATCTACATAAAAATGTTCTAAAGGAGAATAGCATGAAAACCGTTGGCATAATCAGCAAGATCGAAGACCGCTTAATTGCCGCGACGGCCGTTAAAGTCGCTCAAGAGCTTAAAGGCCGGGGCTTCACGGTTAACTTGGCCAAAGCCGATTTCGTGATCACCCTCGGGGGCGACGGGACGATCCTTAGGGCGGCCAGGCTTTTGGCCGGCAAAGGGACGCCAATTCTGGGGGTTCATCTGGGCGGCGTTGGTTTCATGTCGGAAATCGAGTTGAAAGACCTGATCGCGGCGGTGGACCAGGTCAAGCGGGGCGATTACCAGCTTGATGAACGGATCATGCTCGAGGCCGAGGTCGGCCGGAAAAAAGTGACTGCCCTTAACGATATCGTGATCGGCAAAAGCGGTATTTCCCGCGTGATCAAGTTCGAACTGGAAGGGATCTCGAAGTATACGGCTGACGGGATGATCTTTGCCACGGCGACCGGTTCGACCGCCTACAATCTGGCGGCCGGCGGGCCGCTTTTGGCGCCGCAGGCGCAAAGCCTGATCATTTCCCCGATCTGTTGCCATAGTTTAAATACGCGCTCGCTGGTCCTGAATGGGCCGGTGGTTTTACGTTTGGATCGCGGCGACGAGGTGATCCTGACCGCTGACGGCCAGCAGACCTTGCCGGTAAAAGTTGGGAGCCGGGTGACCATAAAAAAAGCGGTGCAAGTGGCGCGGTTCATCAGGCTAAAGGAATACGACTTTTTTGGCCGGGTGCGAGAGACTTTCGGTCTGGGCGAATATTAGTTATTGAACTTTCCGGTATTTAAGCCGAGCATTCCCTGCAAATCTTCGATCAGGACGAACTCCCGCGGATCGGACAGGTTGGCCGCGGCGGTGTACGGGAAGATCGAGAACAAGGTGATCTTGCGGGTCTTGGCGTGGACGATCTTGTCGTAGTAGTTGAAGGTGCAGGTCTTTTCCAGGACTTCCATAACTTTTTGATTGTTCATTGTGTTCATGGCTTCCTCCTTAGAAATAACACTTATCGTTGGCGATCGTTGATTTGAACTTATTGGCCAGGATGTCTAAGAATGGGGCGATCGGGAGCTGGTCTTTGCCGATAATGGTCGCGTCTTGAACGTAACTAGTCCGTTTGGCTTTGTTCGGCCTAGTGATTAAAACAACATCGTAATTTTCTCTGCGGACATCTTCGTTGTTCATGGCTCTTTACCTCTCTCATATATATATCGTCAGGTTTGGGGAGAAATTTCAGGTTGTTTTTAGAAGGCTTGGCGGCCGTAGAGGTCGTAAGCCGAGGCCTTGGTGATCAGGGCGGGAACGATCTGGCCTGGGGTGATTTTCCGGCTTGATTGAAGGTAAAAAACGCCGTCGATCTCGGGGGCGTCCCGATAGGTCCGGCCGACGTAATAGCGGCCCTTTTTCCCTTCGACCAGGACCTCGATCTTGCGGCCGACCAGGGCGCGGTTCAATTCGAGGGAAACTTGTCGTTGGGCTTCCATGGCCAGTTCACGGCGCTTTTCTTTGGTCCGGGCCGGGACCTGGTTGGGAAGGCTGGCGGCAGGGGTCCCAACTTCTCGGGAGTAACTGAAAATGCCGAGCTTTTCGAAACGGTTAGTTTTGATGAAATCGAGGAGCTCTTCGAAGTCGGCCGGGGTTTCGCCGGGAAAGCCGACGATCAGCGAAGTTCGCAGGACAAGGCCGGGGATTTCCCGCCGCAATTTTGAAAGGAGAAGATCGAGCGAATCGCGGTCGTAGCGGCGGTTCATTTTCTTAAGGACGGCGGAGCTGGCGTGCTGGACCGGCACGTCCAGATACTTCACGACCTTCTTTTCTCCGGCGATCGTCTTGATCAGCTCATCGGTGAGATGACTGGGGTGAGTATACATGACGCGAAGCCAGCGGAGGCCAGGGAGCTGGGCCGCTTTTTTCAGGATCGAAGGGAGAGCGGGGTGGGCGGTCGTATCCTGGGCGATGAAAATGATCTCTTTTGCCCCTCGTTTGGCCAAACCGGCGACCTCTTCGAGAAGGTCTTCTTCCTTTCTAAGGCGGAGCTTGCCGCGGATCGTCGGGATCAGGCAGTAGGAACAGCGGTTATCGCACCCTTCGGCGATCTTGACGTAGGCGGACCACTTTGGGGTCGCTTTCAGCCGGGGGGCGGCGCAGTTAAAGAGGCCGATGCTGTCAACTTCACCGTCGATCGCCGGGAGCGAGACGCTCCCAACCTCTTTGAGCCATTGCGGCAGACAGCCGGCGATATAGACTTTGCGGCAGTGTCCCTTCTTTTTCCAAGCGACCATTTCCCGCAGGACCTTGAGCGCTTCCTCCCGGGCCGGTTTTAAGAAGGCGCAGGTATTGACGACAATGACCTCCGCTTCGGCCGGATCGGCGGTGATCTCGTTCCCGCCGGCGGCGACCGAGCCCATCATGACCTCGGTGTCGGCCAGGTTTTTCGGGCAGCCTAAACTGACAAAATGGTATTTCACCTATATATTATATCACCCTATTACCGAGGGAAGGGATCGGGAGCCGCGGTTTTATGATATAATTTACCCACTTATGGAACAGCTCCTTAAGAGCCGCTATACGATCGGCAACAAGATCTCCGAAAGCAATTTTAGCGTCACCTATCGCGGGACTTACGTCGGGACCGAAAAGCCGCCGATCATTAAGATC
>JBAZMB010000070.1:0-6506 GCA_041649975.1 Candidatus Margulisiibacteriota bacterium
CCCTTGCGGCCGCTGAAAGTCGAGGACCGGCAAGCCTTGCAGGGCGACGGTGTTGTAAGCTTTCCAGATCCGGGGGCAGACGCCGACTTCGGCGACCCCGTTCATCGGCGTGTTGTCATCGTTGCCGACCCAAACACCGGTCACGAGCTGCGGCACGAAGCCAATGAACCAGGCATCTTTAAAGTCCTGCGAAGTTCCGGTCTTGGCGGCGGCCGGTCGGCCGATATTCGCCCGGAACCCGGTCCCGCGGGTAATGACGCCGCGCATCATGTCGACCATGATCGCCGCGACGTTGGAATCTAGGACCCGCTTCTCCTGGATCTGGTTCTTATATAATGGAACGCCGTCCCGGCTTTCGATCTTGAGGATCGAGGCCGGTTCGACCCGGACCCCATTATTGGCCAAGACGCCGTAAGCGGAGGTCATCTCCAGGACCGTCACTTCCGACGCGCCAAGAGCGAGGGAGAGGGCGGGTTCCAGGTTGCTGGTGATCCCCATCTTTTGGGCGACGTTGATGGCGTTCGGGACCCCGACCATTTCCAACAGTTTAACCGCCGGGATATTGAGCGATTTTTCCAGGGCGTAACGCATCGTGACCGCGCCGCTATACTTCCCGTCAAAATTCTTCGGCGCCCAGGTACCTTTTGGGTTCCACTTGTTGACCCAGACTTTAAAGGTGGTCGGCGCGTCCTGAATAATGGCGTTCGGCATGATCCCTTGTTCGATCGCCGCGATGTAAACGAACGGTTTAAAAGACGAGCCGGGCTGGCGCTTGGCCTGGGTCGCCCGGTTAAATTTGCTTTCGAAGAAATCGGCTCCGCCGACCAGCGCTTTGATGTAGCCGGTGGCCGGATCGATCGAGACCAGCGCCCCCTGGCTGAACTTGAACTTCGGCCCTTCGTTCTTGATGAAATCGGTCACCGCTTTCTCGGCGGCAAACTGCATCTTGGTATCGAGGGTGGTGTAAACCTTCAGGCCGCCGTGGTAGACCATATCTTCGCCATAGAGGTCGGTCAGCTCCTGCAGGACGTAGCTGATAAAGTAAGGGGCGATCTCCCCGCGCATCTTCAGGTTCTGCGGATAAAAGGTCAGTTGTTCCGCCGCCGCCAGCTTGGCCTCTTTTTCACTGACCGCGCGCTGGCCGATCAATTTATTTAAAATGTCGATCTGGCGGAGTTTGGCCCCTTTTAAGTTCCGGTAGGGGGAATAGAGCTCCGGACCGTGGATGATCCCGGCGACCATGGCCGATTCGGCCAGGGTCAGGTCGGAAGCGTGTTTGTTGAAATAAAGCATTGCCGCCGATTCGATCCCGTAAGAATTATGGCCCAGGTAGACCTGGTTAAGGTACATCTCGAGGATCTCTTCTTTGGTGTAACGCCGTTCCATCTGGACCGCCAGGATCGCTTCGGCCAGTTTACGGGTCAGGACTTTTTTCTTCGTTAAGAATAAGTTCTTGGCCAGCTGCTGGGTCAGGGTGCTGCCGCCCTCCACGACCCGGCCGTAAGCGAAGTTCTTGACCGCCGCGCGGGCGATCCCCAGGAAATCGAGCCCGTGATGTTTGTAGAAGTTCGGGTCTTCGGTCGCGATGACCGCTTTAATGAAGTAAGGAGAGATCTGGGAAAGCGGGACGACCTGGCGGTTTTCTTCCTGATGAAAACGGGCCAGGATCTTATCATCGGCGGAATAAAGGATCGTGCTTTCGCTCGGCACGTAAGAGCTGATCAATTCCACGTCGGGGAGCTGCTGCAGGACCTGAAGGGTAACGCCGGCCGTCCCGGCAATGACAACAAAGAGAACGACCAGGATCGTTCTGCCGACGGGAACGTTGAAACCAAACAGTTTTACCGACATATGCGGGTAAAGTATAGCATGTTTTCAATTGCTTGATAAGCCAAGTGGGGTATGTTATATTTTAAGTCGAAACTACGACGATAGGAGTAAAAACATGAAAATATTAGTCATCCACGGACCAAACCTTTCCCTGTTGGGGGAACGAGAGGTCAACGTTTACGGCAAATTAACGCTTGATGAGATCAACGCCAAACTCCAGGCGCTCGCTAAAACGGAAGGGACCGAACTGGAAATCTTTCAGCTGGACAGCGAAGGGGAGATCGTCGAAAAGATCGGCGCCGCCCGCAAGAGCTTCCAGGCGATCCTGATCAACCCCGGCGCCTATACTCATTATAGTATTGCCATCCGGGACGCCGTGGCATCGATTGAGATCCCGACCGTCGAAGTCCATCTCTCCAACATTTACGCCCGCGAAGAGTTCCGCCAGAAATCGGTCATCGCGCCGGTCGCCGCCGGCCAGATCTCCGGCTTCGGGCTTAACAGCTACCTGCTGGGGCTCCGCGCCGCCATTGCCGTCGCCAATAAATGAACGCCGCCCAAAGTAAAGCGGTCCGGATAGCCTGCAAGGTGATGCGCGACCTCAAACTTGTTCCCGGCACCAGGGAAACGGACGCCGCTCACTGGATCAAAAAACAATTAAAAAAATACGGCGCGACCAGCGCGTTTAAGATCATCGTCGGATCGGGAGAGCGTTCCGCCCTTCCGCACTGTTTCGCCACCGACAAGACAATGAAAAAAGGGGAACTGGTGATCGTTGATTTCGGCGCGAACGTTAACGGCTTCCGCTCCGATCTTACCCGGACTTTTATCCTTGGACAACCAACGGCCAAACAAAAGAAGATCTACCGGATAGTCGCGGAGGCGCAAAAAGCGGCCCTGCAAGCGGTCAAAGCGGGGGTCAGCTGCAAAGCGGTCGACCTGGCGGCCAGGGGATACATTGAAAAACAAGGTTATGGCAAATACTTTATCCACACCACCGGCCACGGGATCAGGACCCGGGTCCACCAGGGACCGAAAATTTCCCGGCGGAACAACCACCGCCTGAAAGCGGGCCAGGTCGTGACGATCGAACCCGGCATTTATATCAAAGGATTTGGCGGGGTGAGGATCGAAGATATGGTTGAAGTGACGAAAACTGGCTATAAACTGCTGACCAAAGTTTAGACTTCGATCGGGTTGATCTTGTGACCCAAAATTCCGCCGCCGAAAAATACGCCTTTAACGCAGGCCAAGATAGCGTCGGCATACCGGCCGTTCCGCCAATATGCGCCGCCAAGAGCGTACCAGGAAGCGGCATGATAGCGATTAAGGCTGACCGCTTTCCGCAAGGCGTTGATCGCGTTTTCTTTGGAATTGCCCAGGGCGTACGCCTGGCCAAGAACGTACCATAAATAATAGCCGCGTTTTTTTTCTTCTTTCAGGTGGACGTAATCGGCGACTTCATAGGGATTGCATTGCAGCGCTTCGGCAAAAAAGCGGCCCATTATTTTCCGCTCGCCCAGCCAGCCGCCGATCTCCGCCCGGAAACAAAGGGCGTAAACATTGTCAGGATTATGCCCAAGCAGTTCGTGGGCCAGCTCTTTTGCCGCTTCGTACTCGCCGATCTTGATCAAGACCAGCACTTTGTTCATGACCGCGCTGGAATAAAAACGGTTCTGTTTTCGCGCCGAACCGATCGCCGCGTCAAAACAGTTGAGAGCGATCTGCAGGTCGCCGGGATTATTACGCTGGAGGAGCGCGGTCCCCAGGTTGTTTAACGTAACCGCGTTTTCCGGACCGAGATGGAGACTGATCCCGAAAAGGGTGATCGACCGGTCGGTGTTTCCCTGATTGACCAGCCAAAAGGCCTCGTTGGCGTAATGTTTCAGGAACCCGACGTCATCGGCCACCACCGTCGATGGTTTTACCTTCAGGCGTTTAAATTCCCGGCGGGCCACGTCGAGGAGGAAGTAGTGATCTTTCCCTTCCGGATCGGGGAGGGTCAAGACAACGTTCGCGTGGCTCTCGTTGTCGACTAAGTTGTATTCCGCTTTCAGGTTGGCGATCCGGAGGAGCGAGATGAGCAGCGCGCTGAACTCGCCGCAAACCGCGACCCGTTCTTCCCGGCGGGCTTCAATCAGCTGATAAGGGAGAAGGTTCCCTTCGGCGAGCCGAATATTTTCGTTCGGGTTTTCGCTGTAACGGATCTCCAAACCTCCTTCCGATTCTTTCATTCCCCGGTAAGCCCCCGGCCGGCCGGATATTTCAAAAGGGGCGTTAATCTTACTAAAAGAGGTCTGCAAGCCCTCGCTTAGGGAAACTGCTTGGCTGGGATGAAGCAGCGAACAGAATAAAACAAAAGCTTGTTTCAAGCGGTTGTTCTGGTGAAAATATTCGTAATTGTTTAGGACCGCGTTGGCAAAATTGGTCAAACGGGGATGGGTAACGTCGAAGGGGTTTTCCAGACCAACCTCGTCCAACAAAGCGGCGATCTTCTGGCATCGTTCCGGACTGGCGTTCGCTTGCCGGTTAACGACCGCGCTGACCATCACGGCGGTCGGACAGCGGGAAAGCCGGATGTTATGCTCCACCGAATCGTTTTCGATGAATTCGCGTAAAACCGCCCGCGGAATGGCGGGACGAGCCTTGAGCGCGCCAACGATCTGCGACCGTAATCTAGTTACTGTTGAGGCTTCCGCCATGCGTCCTCCTGTGATCCGGGCTATATATATATCGTGATAAATCGGTAAAAATTGCATTGTCCAACCAAGATTTTTCAACCTTTCTGGGCGATCCTTAGTATGATAAAATAGCAACATGAAAGTAATCGCCATTATCGTCGCCGGGGGACGGGGGAAACGGATGGGGCGGGACAAACAGTTCCTGCCGATCGCAGGACGTCCAATGCTTAGCTGGACCGTCGACGCTTTCGCGAAAGCAAAGATCGTCGACGGGATCATTCTGGTCGTCGCCCGGCACAACCTGGCCAAAGCCCGGAAGATCAGGAGCAAAAAGATCCTGGCAGTCGTGGAAAGCGGTCAGGAACGCCAGGATTCGGTCCAAAACGGCCTGAAAGCGCTGCCGGCTTCGGCCGAGATCGTCCTGATCCACGACGGCGCCCGCCCGGCGGTCAGCGAAGCGATCATCAGCGCCTCGGTCAAAGCGGCCCAGCGGCACGGCTCCGCGGTTGTCGGCGTGCCGGTGAAGGATACGGTAAAACGGGTAACGGGCGACGGGCAACGGATCAAGGAAACCCTTAACCGGCAAGAGCTTTGGGCGGCGCAAACCCCGCAAACTTTTCAGGCTTCCACAATCTTGAACGCGTATGCTAAAATTAAAGGGTTGTGCACCGATGACTCGATGGTCGTCGAACTCGCCGGCCTGCCGGTCGTCATGGTCATGGGCAGTTATCAGAACATCAAAGTCACGACCCCGGAAGACCTGGACTATATCGCCAAGGTCCTGAAAAGGAGATAACGTGAATTACATAATTGATTGGACAATCGCGCTGTTGCAAAATTTCCCGTTCATCGCGGTCTGCGTTTCCTGGTTTATCGCCCAATCGCTCAAGGTCTTTTTCTACTGGTATAAGGACGGCTCTTTCAGCCTCTGGCATTTTTTCGAAGCGGGCGGAATGCCTTCGGCCCACTCGGCCTCGGTCACCGCGCTGACTTTGTCGATCGCCCTGACCCAGGGGTTCAGTTCGCCGCTCTTTACCGTTTCTTTCGTTTACGCTTTGATCGTCATGTATGACGCCACCGGGGTCCGCCGCGCCGCCGGCAAACAAGCGGAGATCCTCAACCGGGTCGTCGACGATATCTACGCCAACGGCCGGGTCAAGGTCGAGAAGCTCAAGGAGATCCTCGGTCACGAACCGACCGAAGTTTTCGCCGGGGCCGCGCTGGCGATCGTCCTGACGTTCATCACTTACTATGTCTACTTTGCTCGATAAGATCAAGCTCCCGGAAGCGCTCCGGGAACTTTCCACCAAACAGCTCGAGGAGCTCTCGCAGGAGATCAGGCAAAAGATCATCGCCGTCACTTCCAGGACCGGCGGGCATGTCGCCTCCAGTCTCGGCGCGGTCGAGATCGCCGTTTCGCTGCACGCCGCTTTCAAAAGCCCCCGCGACAAGATCATCTGGGACGTCGGCCATCAGGCCTACGCCCACAAGATCCTGACCGGCCGGCTGGAACAATTCGACACCCTCCGGCAGGCGGGAGGACTTTCCGGTTTCCCGAACGTCGCCGAAAGCGAACACGATCCATTTACCGTCGGCCACGCGTCGACTTCCATTTCCCAGGCGCTGGGGCTGGCCCACGCCAGAGAACTGGCGGGGGAGAAGCATCGGATCGTCGCGGTCATCGGCGACGGCTCGCTGTCCGGCGGGCTCTCCTACGAAGCGATCAATAACGCCTCTTCCCTCAAAAGCAACCTGATCGTCATCCTTAACGACAACGAGATGTCGATCTCAAAAAACGTCGGCGCCCTGTCGAATTATTTGACCCAGTTCTCGACCAGCGGCGCTTACCTTGAGCTCCGCAACCGGATCGAAGGGATCGTTAAAAAGATCCCGCGCGTCGGCGTTTCACTCTTTGAAGCCGCCAAGACCCTTAAAGACCGGACCAAACATATCGTCGTCAGTTTCAAGGTCGACGTCATTTTTGAACAGCTTGGT
>JBAZMB010000071.1:0-6231 GCA_041649975.1 Candidatus Margulisiibacteriota bacterium
GTAAAGCCGGCAAGCCGGACTTGCTCAAGCGGGGGGCCGGTTCGACCATCGAAGAGTTGTTAATGTCGGCGGAATATGTCATGTCGGAAGGAAATCACCAGGTCATGCTTTGCGAGCGGGGGATCCGGACGCTGGAGACCTACACCCGCAATACCTTGGACCTTTCCGCCGTGCCGGTCATTAAAAAACTGAGCCATCTGCCGGTGATCGTTGATCCGAGCCACGGCACCGGCAAACGCGACCTGGTCGGGCCAATGGCCAAAGCGGCAATCGCCGCGGGAGCCGATGGGTTGATCATTGAAGTCCATCCGCATCCGGACGAAGCGTTTTCGGACGGTCCTCAATCGTTGACCCCGGAGATGTTTAAAACTCTGATGGGGGAATTGAAGCTGGTGGCGCAGGCAGTAGGGCGTCGAGTTTAAGCAGTAGGCTTTCCAGTCCAGTCCGGTTTTTGGCCGAGATGGACACGCAGGGCCGGAGTTTGTTTTGGACCTCCTCGGATAGTGGTTGTTCGATCTTATCCTCTTTGTTAAACACCGTCAGGACCGGTTTGGCGGCGCTTTGTAATTCCGCCAAAACGTGGTAGACCGACTTGATCTGTTTTTCAAAATAAGGGCTGGAAGAGTCGACAACGTGGATCAGCAGGTCCGCTTCGGTCACTTCTTCCAGGGTCGCCTGGAAAGCGGTGATCAGGGTGTGGGGGAGTTTTTGGATGAAACCGACGGTATCGGTCAGCAGCACGGTCCGCCCGGACGGCAGATATAATCTCCTGGTTGTCGGGTCAAGGGTGGCAAAAAGCTTGTCTTCCGCTAAAACATCGGACTTGGTCAGGGCGTTGAGCAAGGTCGATTTGCCCGAATTAGTGTAACCGACCAGGGTGATGATCGGCATTTGGCTTCCCCGTCTTTTGGCTCTTTTAGTCTGGCGTTCGCCGCGCAGTTTTTCGATCAGTTTTTTTAGCTCCGCGATCTTAGCGCGGATCGAACGGCGGTCCGATTCCAGCTTGGTCTCACCCGGTCCCCTGGTCCCGATCCTTCCGCCCTGGCGGGAAAGGGCTTCCCCTTGGCCGACCAGGTGGGTGAGGAGAAAAGTTGTCTGGGCCAGCTCGACCTGGAGTTTGCCTTCGCGGCTTTTGGCGTGCAGGGCAAAAATGTCGAGGATCAGTTCGGTCCGGTCGATGACCTTGATCCCCAGTTCTTCTTCCAGGTTCCGGATCTGGGAGGGGGTCAGTTCATGATCAAAGATCACCACGTTGGCTTCAGAGGCGATGACGGAGGCTTTTAATTCGTCCAGTTTACCCGAGCCGATAAAATAACCAGGATCAACCTTGGTCCGTTTTTGGATCATCGACCCGACTACGATGGCGCCGGCGGTTTTAGCCAGTTCCGCCAGTTCGGCCATGGTGATCTCCAGCGCGATCTCTTCTTTTTGGAACTCCACCCCGACCAAGAAAGCTTTTTCCTGGCAGAGGATGGCGAATTCGTTGGTGTTAAAGCCTCGGTTTTTCATAATTTTGAATAGCAGTAAATTAACGCTATTCTCTATTCTAACACATATGTTATAATCCCCACAGCTATGGCGGAAGAAAAGAAAATTAAGGTTTTGGTCGTTGATGACGAACCGGATGTCGTTTCCCTGCTCGAAGTCTTGCTGACTTCCTACAATTATTCGGTCATTACGGCTTCCGATGGCCAGCTAGCCCTCGAAAAAGCCCGGGCGGAACGGCCGGACCTGTTGATCCTAGATGTCATGCTGCCCAAACTTGATGGTTATAAGGTCGCGCGTATGCTAAAATTCGATGAGAATTTCAGCAAGATCCCGATCATTATGTTGACCGCCAAGGTGACCGATAAGGACAAGGAGACGGGGATCGAGACCGGGGCCGATATTTACCTGACCAAACCGTTCGAGACCGATAAGCTCCTGGCGGCGATCGAAACCGTTTTGCGAAAATACAGTCAGAATCAGTAGGGATTAATAAAGGAACCGTATAATGGTCGACAGAAGTAAATCACTACGTGAAAGTTTGGTTAAAAGCGGCCTGCTGACCGAAGCCCAGGTCCAGGAAGCGATCGAAGACGCCCGCCATACCGGCGACACTCTGATCAAAAGCATCCTCCGCAACAACTTCGTGACCGAAGATCTGATCGCCTCTTTCCTGGAAAAAGAGATGGATTTCCCCCGGGTCGACCTTTCGACCTATCTGGTCGACCAAAAAGCGGTCAATTTACTGCCGATCGGCGTGGCCAAGAAATATCATTTGATCCCGCTCTTTAAGGTCGGCGAGGTTTTAACGATCGCCATGATCGATCCTTTTGACGTGGTCGCGCTTGATGAGGTCCGGTCAAAGACCAAGTGCGATGTCGAGCCGATGGTTTCGACCCCGAAAGATATTGACTCGGCGATCGGCCAGTACTATGGCGTTGCCGGTTCGGTTGACGACCTGATCAAGGGGATCTCGCCGTCGGAGAGCAGTCCGATCCCCTCGGCGATCAAGGACGAAGAGGGGCCGATCTCCAAACTGGTCAGTCTTTTGATCTTCCGGGCGATCACCGAAAAAGCGTCCGATATTCACATCGACCCGAACGACAAAAATGTCCGGATCCGTTACCGGATCGACGGGATTCTCCATGACGTTTCGACCGCTCCGGTTTATCTGCAGTCCCTGATCACGACCCGGCTCAAGGTCATGTCGAAAATGGACATCGCCGAGTCGCGCGTGCCGCAAGACGGCCGCTTCGAGATCAGGATGGAGACCAAGGTCGTCGACGTCCGCGTCTCTTCCTATCCGACGATCTACGGCGAAGCGATCGTTATGCGCCTGCTCGATAAGAGCAAGGTTTTGTACGCTCTGGAAGAGCTGGGCTTTTCGCCGCTGATGCTGCAACAGTATAAAGGACTGGTGGAGCGTCCGTACGGGATCATGCTGGTGACCGGGCCGACCGGTTCCGGGAAGACCACGACCCTTTATTCGACCCTCAACAACATTATCACGCCGGAAAAAAACATCATGACGATCGAGGACCCGGTCGAGTACGAACTGGCCGGGACCCGGCAATCGCAGGTCAACATTAAAGCGGGGATGGATTTTCCCCGGGCGCTCCCTTCGATCCTGCGCCAGGACCCGGACGTTATCCTGATCGGTGAGATCCGCGATCTTGAAACGGCGAAGGTTTCGATCCAGGCCGCCTTGACCGGCCACTTGGTTTTTTCCACGCTCCATACCAATGACGCTTCCGGCGCGCTTAACCGTTTGGCGGACATGGGGATCGAACCGTTCCTGGTCTCTTCGGCGGTCGCCGGGGTCATTGCCCAGCGTCTGGTCAGAAAGATCTGCCAGCACTGTAAAGAGCCGTACATCCCATCGCCGGAATTATTGCAAAAGCTTGGTCTAAATGAAAACGCAAACCTGACCTTTTATCACGGGAAAGGGTGCAAGGCTTGCCATAACCTTGGCTACGAAGGGCGATTTGGAATATTTGAGATCCTGACGATGAACGATAAGATCAAGGACCTGGTCATTGCCAAAGCGGCGACCCACGAGATCAAGAAAGCGGCCCTGGAAGGCGGCATGAAAGCCCTGCGCGACGACGGCATGGAAAAAGTTATGGCCGGGAAGACCACGCTTGATGAAGTCTTGAGGGTGACGCAACTTGACTGATTTTAAATATAAAGCCCGCGACCGCTACGGGGTTTTATCGTCCGGGGAGATCAACGCCGAGAACGATAAGCTCGCCGCCCGGTTGCTGGAAGGGCAAGGCTTGACCCCGATCAGCATTACCGATCCCAGCGCGATCAGCGTTACCTTCCAGCTGGAAAAATGGTTTTCCTCTTTCCAAAAAATAAAACCTGAAGATATGATCACCCTGACCCGCCAGCTTTCTTCGGTCATCGACGCCGGAATTCCTCTGCTCGAGGGCCTGGAGGCCGTTTCCGAACAGATCGTCAGGAAAAGACTGAAGTTCGCCGTGCAGAGAGTGCGCAAGAACATTGAGGGAGGGGACACGTTTTCTGAAGCGCTGGCCCGCGAGAAGGATGTCTTTTCCCCGCTAATGATCAATATGATCCGGGCCGGGGAGCGGGCCGGTATTTTACCGGAGGTCCTGGACCGGGTTTCCAATCTGACGGAAAAAGACATGCAGACCGCCGATAAGATCAAAACCGCCACCCGCTATCCTTTGATCGTCCTGGTGACGCTCTGTGTCGCTTTTGTGATCATGAACATATTCATTATCCCAAAGTTCGCCAGCTTTTTCGCCTCCTTTAAGCTCGATCTTCCCTGGGCGACCCGATTATTAATGACCACAAATTCATTTATTATCAATTTCTGGCCTTGGGTCCTGGTCGGCCTCTTGGTCCTGAGCTATACATTCAGCCGGGTGTTGGCGACGGAAAAAGGCCGCTACCAATGGGATAAGCTCATGCTTTCGGCGCCGGTTTTCGGCCCGCTGTTCATTAAGATCTATCTTTCCCGTTTCGGCCGGACTTTTTCCGCGATGCTGGCGGCCGGCGTGCCGATCCTGGAAGGGTTGACCATTGTTTCGGCGACGATCGGCAACAAAGTGATCGCCCGGGTCGTGATCGACGTTCGCGACCAGGTCGCGCAAGGGAAAAGCCTGGCGGACCCGATGCGCGGCAGCCACCTTTTTCCGCCGATCGTTATTTCGATGGTGACCATCGGCGAGAAATCCGGAACGCTGGAGACGATGCTGACCAAATTAGCCGATTATTTCGATCGGGAAGTCGACTACACGGTCGACAATTTGACCCCGCTGTTGGAGCCTATTTTGATCTTCGGGTTGGCGATCATGTTGCTTTTTTTCGCGCTCGGTGTTTTTCTGCCGATGTGGGATATCGTCAGGATCAACAAATCATTTTAATTGCTTATTGACAAAACATGACCAAAGATTATAATTGATTCGGCGAGGTGGGGTGGCGAGAATATCTTAAGAATATTGACCGAAAAGGGAGGCCCTCATTATGGATTGGTTGTTGTTTGTCGCCATAGTCAGTTTATCATTCGGAATTTTCTTCATCTGGGGCGATTGGTTCATTAAACTGAAAACGTATCTGGAAGAGCCGGTTGGTTCCGTCGACGATAAATTGTTGTCCGTCCGCAAGCTGGTCGGCCTGGTCCTGATAGTTGTCGGCGCCTGGGTTTGTTACCTCGCTTTTGTTTATCCCCAACTCTGGTTGTTTTATCTGGTTGGAGTATTGTTCCTGTTCTTTGCCGGCCTTTATCTTTTCTCTCCCGCGACGATCAAGAAACTTTCTGAAATATCAGACAAAATAGTTTTACCGACCGACACTATTATTCTGGGCATGAAGAAATTTGTCGGGGTCCTGCTGATCCTCGCGGCCGGTTATCTTTTTTACGCCGTTTATCTGGCCGGTAAAATTAAGTAACGGAAGGCTTTCGCCTTAAGAGATTTTGAAATAAAAGGGGGTGAGTTTCAGAAATGAAAAAAGGTTTTACACTTATCGAATTGATCATGGTGATCGTGATCCTTGGTATCTTGGCGGCAACGGCACTGCCTCGCTTCGTCAACCTATCCGATCAGGCTAGAGTGGCGGCGTCACGCGGTTCGCTGGGTTCGATCCGCGCGGCGGTGGCGATCCGTTATGCCGAAAACGCGGCTAACGGTGTTTCTCCGTTGATCCCGGCTTCGATCGAAGCGACCATGTTTGCTGACGGCGCGATCCCGACCGAGCCGATCTCGAACAGCAATGTCGTGACGGTTGCTTCCGGCGAGCCGACTGGTTCGACCCCGGGCTGGCGGTATGACTCTTCGAATGGTCGCGTCTATATTAACGACGTCAACTATTCAATGTATTAATTAATATACGTTTTGAAAAGTAAAGCCCTCCCGCAAGGGAGGGCTTTAACTTTAATTGTTTGTTCCTGTTGAATAGGGGGTGAGATTCGAAAATGAAAAAAGGTTTTACGCTCATTGAATTGATCATGGTGATCGTGATCCTCGGTATCTTAGCGGCCACGGCCTTGCCAAGATTTGTTAACCTCTCGAATCAGGCCAGAGTGGCGGCGTCACGCGGTTCGCTGGGTTCGATCCGCGCGGCAGTGGCGATCCGTTATGCCGAAAATGCCACCAATAATATTAGCCCGCTGATCCCGGTCTCCATTGAAGCGACCATGTTCGCCGACGGCTCGGTCCCGATGGAGCCGATCTCGAACAGCAATGCCGTGACGGTTGCTTCCGGCGAGCCGACTGG
>JBAZMB010000072.1:0-6109 GCA_041649975.1 Candidatus Margulisiibacteriota bacterium
CGCGTAAATAACCTGCCCTTCCGGTGTGCCGATCGCGGTCAGATTGACCTCGACCGGGAACGTCGTCCCGTTCTTTTTTTGATGGGTCCATTCAAAACGATTGGCCCCTTTTTCCGCCGCTTCATTGATGAGTTTGGCCGCTTTTTCATTTGAGGGCGAGCCGTCGGGCTGTTTTTCCGGGGAGAGGGAAGCCGGGGTCGCGCTCGCTAATTCATGAAAGTTATCGTACCCCAGCAGGGTTAAAGCCGCTTTATTAATTTCGAGGAACCTATTTCCTTTTAAAATTAACGATGGCGTGGTCGACTTTTCAAATAAATCTTTAAAATGCCGCTCCGCTTCCAACTGCGACCATTCTGCTCGCCCGCGAAGGCGCATTTCCCGGAAAGCGACCAGGAAAAGGGTGATCGCGCTGAAGAGAACGAATAAGGTCCCTTTATATGATTGAAAAGCGGACACTTGCTGAACGGAGCCGGAGAGGAGTTGGACGATGAAATCGGTCGAGATGATCCATAATATGCCGAAGACCGCATAGACAATGGCTATGCGCAGGGCGGGACTGAAATCTTTGTTTCTCATTGGACACCCCCAGTAATGCAACGTCAAAAGTCTACCACTTGAATAGAATATGTTCAACGCTTAAACAGCGTGCTATAATTTCGGTATGTTGCGTTATTTGACCGCTGGGGAATCTCATGGTCCGGCCTTGGTGGCTATTCTTGACGGCTGTCCGGCTAATCTTCCTTTGTCGGCCGACGACCTCAACGCCGACTTAGAACGACGTCAGGGTGGATACGGTCGCGGCCCGCGCATGGCGATCGAAAAAGATGCCGTCGAAATATTGTCCGGGATCAAGCACGGCCTGACTATTGGAAGTCCCATTGCCCTCTCGATCGGCAACAAAAGCACTGAATTTTTCAATAAACCGATCTCCCAGATCCGTCCCGGCCATGCCGATTTGGCGGGAGCGGTTAAATACAACCAAAAAGACATCCGTAACATCCTGGAGCGGGCTTCGGCCAGAGAAACGGCCGGTCGCGTCGCGATTGGCGCGATCGCCAAAAAATTGCTGGCTCAATTCGCCATCAAAGTGGAAAGCCGCCTGGTTCAGGTTGGAGGGACGACCGGCGATGAATCCATTAAAGCGGCGATCGACAGAGCCCGGGAAGCCGGCGACACCTTGGGTGGAGTTTTTGAAGTGGTGGTCAGTGGGGCCCCGGCTGGTTTGGGGAGTTATGTTCAGTGGGATAAACGAATGGATGGGAAGTTGGCCCGGGCGTTAATGGCGGTCCCGGCGATCAAAGGGGTAGAGATTGGCTTGGGGTTTGCCGCCGCTTCTTTGCCCGGTTCCAAAGTTCACGACGAAGTATTTCACGAACAAAACCGCGGGTTTTACCATAAAACTAATCATGCCGGTGGCTTAGAAGGGGGCGTGACCAACGGCGAACCGATCGTCCTCCGTGCCGCGATGAAGCCGATCTCGACCTTGCGCACCCCGCTTGATTCGGTTGATTTAGTGACAAAAAGCAAGACTAAGGCATATGTTGAACGCTCCGATGTTAGCGCGGTGGAAGCGGCGGCGGTGGTTGGCGAGGCGGTCGTTGCGCTGGAGCTTGCCAATGGCTTCCTGGAAAAGTTCGGCGGGGACAGCCTCGAAGAGTTAAAGGACAATTTTTCTTCTTATCAAAAACGCCTTTCTATGCTATAATAACAAAGGCTTTGCGCTTGATGGGCAGAGTTATACTACTTTTAGAATGAGGTAAAATATGGCAGCAAAAATCAAATTACAAAGAGTTGGGACAAAAAACCGGCCGATCTATCGTTTAGTCGTTCAGGAAGAAGGGAAATCTCCTTCCAGCACAGTGATCGAAGTTCTTGGCAATTACCAGCCCGGCAAAGAGACGATCTTCTTTAACTTAAAGGACGAAAAAGTTAAGGAATGGTTGAAAAAAGGGGCTGAACCAACGGAAAAAGTCAGAATTCTGCTGGGTAAGGCCGGGATCATGCCGGCGATTGACCTGGCTAGTTTGCCGAAGCGCAAGTCGAAGAAGGAGGCTCCCCAGGAAGCGGCCGCCGCCGCTCCAGCCGTAGGAGGCTAGCAGATGAAAGAGCTTGTTGAGTATATCGTTAAATTCCTGGTTGATAAGCCGGAACAAGTTGAGATCAAAGAGGCTGAAGGGCATTCTGCTACGGTAGTTGAAGTTAAAACTGCGCCGGAAGACTCGGGAAAGGTGATCGGCCGGGAAGGCCGGATTGCCAATTCCATCAGGACGATCGTTAAAGCTGCGGCCGCGAAACAGCAAAAGAAAGTCACTGTTGAAATCATGACCGAAGATAAACAACGAGGGGGACTATAATGGCAGAAGGAATTGAACTCAAAAGAGTCGTAATGGTTAAGGCGATCGTAACCGAAGCCTTCAAACAGAATTTGATCAAAGAACTGGAACGGGCCATTGCTAACCTGGAAGGCCAACTAGGCCAGATGGAAGGACAAAGCAAGGCTTATTTAGAAGATCTTAAGAAGAAAGGGCTGATGCAGAAAGCGGCCGCGTTCAAACACCAGCTAGATGAAGAACGGAACCGTCAGTCCGCGTCCAAGGCGGATTTAATGATGAAGATCGAAGAAGCCAAAAAGCTTCAGGTTGGTTCGGAGTTTGTCCAAGGCCCGTTGGAAGGCCCGGTCAATGTCGGCGTCGGCGACAACCTTTATAAAAAGGTTGGTGGCGCCGAGATCATTGTTAAGGACGGGGTTGTTCAGGAGATCCGCGGCGTCTAAATGCGCGTTGACGTACTGACCCTCTTCCCTGAGATGTTTCAGGGACCGATGAGTCAAAGCCTTATCCAAAAGGCCCGGGACAAGGGGCTTTTAGATCTACGGGCTGTCGACATCCGCGACTTTACCAGCGATAAGCACAAAACCGCCGATGACACGCCTTATGGCGGCGGACCCGGCATGGTCATGAAGATTGATGTGGTGGCCGCGGCCATTCGATCCTTGAAAAACGATTCGGTCGACCGGGTGATTATGTTCTGTCCGACCGGAACAAAATTGACCCAGTCGAAAGTTAATGAGCTGGCTGGGTTGGGACATTTGGTCATGATCTGCGGTCATTACGAAGGGATCGACAACCGGATCAGCGGCTTGATTGATGAAGAGATCTCGATCGGCGACTACGTTTTGACCGGGGGAGAGCTCCCGGCGATGGTTGTGATCGATTCGATAGCGAGGCAGATACCGGGAGTGGTGAAAGAAATCGCTTCGGTCGAGGGGGATTCGTTTTATTCCGGTTTGCTGGACCATCCCTGCTACACCAAACCGGAGGAATTTGAAGGGAACAAGGTGCCGGAGGTTTTGCTTTCCGGTCATCATGGACAGATCGAACGCTGGCGGCGAAAAGAGGCCTTGAGCAAGACCCTTTTTCGGCGTCCGGAACTTTTAGCTGATGCAAAAATAAGCGCCGATGACCGGTTGTTACTGACGGAGATATTCGAGGAAATTAAATGAGCGTCTTGTATCTGGCCTTGTTGCATCACCCGATCTATAACAAGCGCCGGGATATCGTGACGACCTGTATCACTGGCTTTGATCTGCACGATATCGCCAGGTCATCCGTGACGTTCGGGATTAAAAAGTATTTTGTGGTCAATCCTATGCCGACGCAAAGGAATTTTGCCCAGAGAATACATGATTTTTGGCTGGACGAGGGGGCTCAGGAGTTTAACTGGACCAGGGCTGAAGCTTTCAAGCTGATCAGGATAACCGATACTTTAGATTCGGTCATTGCCGAAATAACTGAAGCCGAAGGCCAAAGGCCGAAGGTGATCGCGACCTCGGCCAAGCCAAGAGGAACGGTAAAATTCGAGCAATTGAGACGGGACCTAAAAGAGGGGAACGGCGTCTACTTGCTCTTGTTCGGTACCGGTTGGGGGATGGCGGACGAGGTTTTTGAGAAAGTTGATGGGGTGCTTGATCCGATCGTCGGACCGACTGAGTACAATCATTTGTCAGTTCGGTCGGCGGTTGCTATAATATTAGATAGGTTGCTTGGTTCATAGCCGGCGACCGGCAAAAAGGAGAGATAATATGTTAGGGATGTCAGTTATTAAAGAGATCGAAGAGGGAACAAAAAGGAAAATCAAGAATTTCAAAGTGGGGGATACCGTTAAGGTTTTCTCCAAGATCATCGAAGGCGGCAAGGAGAGGGTTCAGGGGTTTGAAGGGATCGTCCTGAAGCTTTCCGGCGTCGGCGCCCGCAAGAACTTTACCGTCCGGAAGATCGTTCAGGGCGTAGGAGTAGAGAGGACCTTCCCGATCAACTCACCGAAGATCGATCACGTTGACTTGCTCCGGAGCGGAAAAACCCGCCGGGCCAAACTTTATTATTTAAGAAAGAGGATCGGTAGCCGCGCTATCCGGGTTGATGAAGGAGTAGCTGAAGGACCGGAAAGTGCCCAAGCTTAATTGGGTTTTTGACTGGGCTGAAACGATCGTTGTCGCGCTTTTGTTGGCCTTGGTCATCAGAGCTTTCTTTCTGCAGGTATTTTGGATCCCGTCCGAATCGATGTTGCCGACCCTGGCGATCAACGATCGGATAGTCGTTAATAAAGTTATTTATCAATTTCGGGCGCCTAATCGTTTTGACGTTGTCGTCTTCCGCCAGATCCCGGAGATCGGCCCCGGTAAAAAGGACCTGATCAAACGGCTGGTCGCTTTCTCGGGAGAAAAGTTCCAGATCAAGAACGGCGTTATTTACATAAACGACCAGCCAATAAAAGAAACCCATCCCCTCAACGAAGACTTCGCCAACTATGGCCCGATCACGATCCCCCAGGACAGTTATTTTGTGATGGGGGACAATCGCCCCGCCTCTTTTGACAGCCGTTTCTGGAAAGATCTGGATGGCAATTTGAAATTCCTACCAAAAAGGAATATGATCGGCCAGGCCTTTCTAGTGATCTGGCCCTTGAACAAACTTGGCCTAATCCCATAATTAATGCTGTCATCTTTATACGAAAAACGCCTTGCCCGCCAAGGCTTAAAGCTGGTCGCGGGTGTTGACGAGGCCGGCCGGGGGCCGCTAGCCGGTCCATTGGTCGCTGCCGCGGTTATTCTTCCCGCTAACTACCATCTTCCCGGACTGAACGATTCCAAGCAATTGACCGCGCGCCATCGGGAGCGCCTTTTTGAGCTGATCAACAAGATCGCTCTGGGCGTAGGCGTCGCGACCATCAGCCATACCGTAATTGACCGGATCAATGTTGGTCAGGCGAATTATTTGGCGATGGAAAAAGCGGTCGCCGCGTTGAAGGTCCGTCCGGAGTATTTATTGGTCGATGGCGAACGCTATCGTTTAAAAGTCAGCATCCCGATGCGCGGGATCAATGGTGGAGACGCGATCTCGCCATCAATTGCCGCCGCTTCAATCATTGCTAAGGTTACCAGGGACCGGCTGATGGAGAAATATCACGCTAAATATCCCCAATATAATTTTTTGCGCCACAAAGGATACGGGACCAAGGAGCATTTAGCCCTGATCACTATCCATGGGCTTTGTCCGATCCACCGCCGCTCCTTTGGGCCGGTGGCCAGAAGCCTTTGATTTGCTTGACACACAAACAACAGCGTTGCTATAATCCATGTCAATCAACGAAGAGAGGAGGTGAAGTGAATGAATAAACAAGATCTCTGCGCTTATGTCTCCAAACAAACAAAAATGCCGAAAGCTAAGATCATGAACATCCTCGATACAACCTTTAATGCCATTGAGGGCTCATTGAAAAAAGGACAGAATGTCCGTTTAGTCGGCTTCGGAACCTGGAAGAAGCTTCGCCGCAAAGCTCGCCCCGGCCGCAATCCGCAAACCGGGAAAAAATTGACCATCCCGGCGCGCAATGTTATCCGTTTTTCCACGGGCCAGCATCTTTACGATGCCGTAAATTAGTAATTTCCCCTCATCTTCTGGACCAGTCATAGAAGATGGGGGGATTTTTTTTGGCAATAAAATTGCTTATACCCCCTCGTTATGGCAATGAGAAGTTATTTATTAGGCGTTAGCGGGGAAGCGACTGCCGAACGGTATTTACAGGCAAAAGGCTATTCGATCGTTGCGAA
>JBAZMB010000073.1:0-5995 GCA_041649975.1 Candidatus Margulisiibacteriota bacterium
ACGCGAACAAACCGCCCATCTCTTTTAGAAACTTTTCGATCTTTAATAATACCGCTTGCTCTAATTGCCGCTCACTGTATTCTTCTCCCAGCTCTAGGAAGTCGAACAGGTATTCGTCCTTAACCGCTAGCTTGGCCTGGTTTTTGATCTCGTCGGGTAAAGTTTTTTCAAAGTTGGTCTGGTTAAGAAGTGTCTTTTCGTAGGTTTGATTCTCAATCTGATGGGTCAGGACCGCCTTGGTCCAACCCATTTTACGGGTCATCCTTATATAGAACTCACGCTCCAGGTCGTCCCGGCATTTCTCCATTATAATAATATTATGGGTCCAGCCTATTTCTTGCACCATTGGTGCAAGTTTTGGATATTTGACGTAATTTTCATAAAACTTCTTCATGCGCCAAAGATTAAATGACGAAAAACCACTGATTCCAGGAAATTCGGCCTGTAAGTCCGCGGACAACTGATCGACGATTGCTTTTCCCCATGTGTCACCTTTTTGGCGGTCGACTATCATCTTTCCAATATCCCAATAGAGGGTGATCAGCTCCTTATTGACCGCCCTTAGGGCATCATATTGGGCCGATCTGATCCTCTTTTTAACCTCGCCCAATAACTGCGTATAATTAAACTCTAATATTTTGCTCATCTTAATCCCCCCATATGGAGGAGATAAGCAAGTTTATTGCCAGAGTTGGGGAAGAGTAATGGAGAAAGCACGAAATACGAAACTCGAAACAAATCCAAATATCAAAATTATAAATTCAAATGGAGAAAGGCTCCACTGAAGGTTACAAGTGACGAACAGTTCGCTTAGCGGACTCTTAACTTCCCGCCTAACCAGGCGGAAGGCAAGGTTAGGACCGCTAAAGCAATTGGATACCAGGCGGCCGATTGGTCCCAATTGGCGATTGAGCCGAGGATGGTAAAAACCAGCCCGATTGTACCGAGCGTCAAAGCATGCCCCATCGGCCGATCGGGAGCCAACAAGGCCGCGACGTAACAGCCGGCGGTATTATAGGCACAGCGATAGACGAGCGCTAAAAAAAGCATCCAGGGGACAAAGAGCCCGGCCCCCAGGGACGGGAATATTCCGGCCTTCTCCAGGACCATATCCGTTCCAATCGATAATATTGCCCCGGTTAGCAATCCCGCTAAAATTGCCCCGATGCTTTTAATAATGTTCATACTTTAATTAAAACCCCCACTGCACATTCACGAACGGCAAAAAGCTGGCTCTGCGATCCATCGAATCAGCGGCGTAGAAGAGACCGCCGAAAGAGACGGTCCTGTTTTCGCTCACAAAGTCGGCGCCGACGGCTAGTTCCGAGCTCCGACCGATTGGGATCCAGTTCTGATAAGCCTCGATGAAAAAGTGATTGGTATCGCTCTGGTTGGTAATAAGCCCCGCTTTTATCCCCACCCCGGGGGTGTTGATTGGGTTAGAAGTCGCGAGCGGGCTGTCGTTAATATTGGTCGTCTGTTTGATCCCGGCGTGGAGAATGTAGTTGCCGCTATCTAGGGAGCGGGAGAGGAGCAGGGCAACGTCGGTTGAAATCGGCGTGCTGGCGGCGAGAGGGTAATATAATGACGAAGCGACCGCGACCTGCAAGGTGCTATCCGACTCCTCGACGACCACAAACTTACCGTAAAAATTGGGGACCTGGAAAATGTCGAGCAGACCGTTGGTTCCCAGTTGGAGCTTGCTCGTCACCCCGTAATTAGCCCAACCGATTAAATTGACGTTCCATTGCCCCTGTTTGAGATTATAAGCAGTATCTGAAAAGAGCGACCAGGCTGGACGGCCGCTGGCGGCGAAGGTAGGGGACGAAATTATTAGTAAAGCGATGATAAGGGCAAAGAAGTGTTTTTTCATGGGGTTCCTCCTTGAATGTAACAGGTATTATACAGGAATCCTGCCGATTACATAATCTTCAGGGTCTTCTGCGCGGAGTTGTGGCCTTTCATGATCTTGATCTTATTCTTCTTAACCTTGTACTCTTCCGCGACCAGGTCGTACATAATGTCGTTAACCTTATTGTTGAGCTCCGGCTCCACCACATAGAGGCGGCTGCCGACTAGTTCGTTGTGGTCGGCGTTGAGGACAATCCTTAGTTCGAGTGTGATTTCGGTCATTTGAGAACTCCTTCTATTGGATTAAGTTGATGACTGTAATTATATCAGTTGTTTGTTTCTTTAACATTCCAAATTGGGATCTTAAAGAATAACGATTCCCTTAGCGCTGAAGATCATTCCAGCTTCAAGGTCACAAATTGTGACCTTGGTGCCACAAATTGCGATGACATGAGAAGCGCGTAACGCACTTCGCTATCGAATACTACAAAAAACATGCTAAAATCTTAGCCATGAATTACAAAAAACTGATCACCGTTTCACTTCTTTTATTCTTTTTGTTTGCCGGCTTGTTCTTAACAGGTTGCGGCCGAGTTCCCCTGACTGACCGGAAGCAGCTCATCTTGGTTTCTGATGCCGATGTTGACTCTCTTGGATTGCAGCAATATACGGAAGTCTTGTCTAAATCGAAACTGATCATCGGGACTGTTGATCAGCAGAGAGTAATCAGGGTCGGGAATCGGCTCTCCGCGGCGGTTGAGGATTTTGTCCGGAATAATGGGATCAGCTCGTCTGGGACCGGCTATAAGTGGGAGTTTGCCCTGATCGATGATCCAACCACCAATGCCTTCTGCCTCCCTGGTGGGAAGATCGCCGTCTACTCTGGGATCCTCCCCGTGACGCAGGATGACGCCGGGTTGGCGGTTGTCCTCTCCCACGAGATCGCTCACGCCTTGGCGAAACACAGCGCTGAACGGATCAGCCAGATCTTGTTGGTCCAGTACGGCGGCGCGCAGTTGTCCGACGCCATCAAGAACAACCCCGAAGAGACACGGAAAAATATTATGCTCGCCTTCGGCATCGGCGCCAACGTCGGCGTCCTTCTCCCCTATAGCCGGGTCCAGGAAAGTGAAGCTGATAGGATTGGCCTAGCCCTAATGGCTTATGCCGGTTATGAACCAAATCAGGCGGTCAACTTCTGGACCAGAATGGAAAAGCTGGAGGGGGCAAGGCAACCGGAGCTCCTCTCTACCCATCCGCTTTCCTCGACCAGGATCAACGACCTCAAGGCGGAAATACCGGAAGCGATGAAGTATTACCGGCCGGTCAAGTAGAAGCCAGGTTTGCAGTTTCCATTCTTTTGTATTATCATAAAATCAAATGAGCGTAGTTTTTGGCGCGATAATGCCGCACCCGCCGATAATTGTCCCGGCGATCGGTAAAAATCGTTTAAAAGAAGCGGACAAAACTAAAAAAGCCCTAGAGAAGATCTCACAAATGTTCAAAGGGGAAGAGTTCGACACCATCGTCGTTATTACTCCCCACGGCCGGGTCGGCCAAGCCTCCGTCCCCGTCTACACCAGCCATGTCTTTGAAGGGAACTTTGCCGATTTCGGTTATCCCAAACCTTCCGTTCTTTATAAAGGGGACCCGGTTTTGGGACTGGCGCTCGTCAAGAACAGCCATTTGGCGTCGGCTTTGCCGGAGACGATCCTCGACCACGGCGTCATGGTCCCGCTCCATTACCCGACCGCTGCCGGGGTCAATAAGCCGATCCTGCCAATCGCGGTCGCTTTTATCCCGTTAGACAAACTATTTCAATTCGGTAAAACTTTGGCGGAGACCGCGAAAAGCCTGGACCGGAAGATCCTGGTGATCGCTTCCGCCGACATGTCCCACCGGTTGACCCCCGACGCGCCGTCCGGCTTTTCGCCCAGAGGGAAAGAGTTCGACGACAAGCTTGTCTCGCTGGTCAGCAATTACGACGTCCAGGGGATCCTTAACTTCGACCCGGCGTTGGCTGACGAAGCGGGGCAGGATTCGCTCTGGTCAATTTCGGTCCTGCTCGGCGCCTTAGACGGCCAGCCGGTGAAGTCGGAAGTCCTCTCTTACGAAGGGCCGTTTGGCGTCGGCTACATGGTTGCGGCGCTTAAGCCCCAATGAGCGAACATCCGCTGGTTGCCCTCGCCAGACAAACGATTACCACTTACTTAAATGAAGGGAAAGTTATCCCCCCGCCGAAAGAGTTGATTCCGGAAATGCAGGCCAAAGCGGGTGTTTTTGTGTCGCTCCACCGGCACAACGCTTTGCGCGGCTGTATCGGGACCTTTGCCCCGACGACGGAAAATGTTGCTAATGAGATAATCCAGAACGCGATCTCCGCTTCGACCGAAGATCCCCGTTTTATGCCGATGACCGCCGGTGAATTGCCGGAATTGGAAATTTCCGTTGACGTCCTCTCGGCCCCCGAGCCGGTCAAATCTATCGCCGATCTCGACGCTAAAAAGTACGGGGTGATCGTCAAAGCCGGTTCCAGAAGGGGGCTCCTTCTCCCCGACTTAGACGGCGTTGATACTCCTGACGAACAGATCGCCATTTGCCGCCAGAAGGGCGGTATTGGAAAAAATGAGCCGGTAGACCTTTTCAGATTCACTGTAACAAGGTATCATTAGGGAAAGACGGGAAAAGAGGAGAAGTCATGATTAAAGTAGGAATTATAGGCGCGAGCGGTTATGCCGGGATGTCGGTTTTGCAGATCTTGCTGCAACACCCGGAAGTGAAAGTCGAATGGCTGATGTCGAGCGAGCGGAGCAGCGGCCAGAAGATCTCTGACCTCTATCCGCACCTGACCGGCGAATGCGACCTGACGATGGTCGACCTCAATGACCTGGACAAACACCTCGGTGCCGTTGACGTTGTTTTTCTCTCTCTCCCGCACGGGATCGCCCTGAACCATGTTCCCAAGATCTTAGCGGCCGGGAAGAAAGTGATCGACCTCGGGGCCGACTACCGCTTCAACGACGAAGCGGCGTTTAAGAAATGGTACCACGTTGAGCATGCCGACAAAAACCTGCTGAAAGAAGCGGTCTTCGGCCTGCCGGAAATTTACCGGAACGAGATTAAAAAAGCCCGCCTGATCGGCAACCCCGGTTGTTACCCGACCGCTTCGCTGTTGGGGATTGCGCCGCTAATTAAAAACAAGTTAGTGGATAACGGCGCCATTATTATCGACGCTAAATCCGGGGTCTCCGGCGCCGGCCGGGGGACAACCCTTAAGACCCACTTCTGTGAACGGAACGAAGGGATCGAGGCCTATTCGGTCACCACTCACCGCCACATGGGAGAAATTGAATACCAGGCGATCCGGATCGCTGGTGACCAGGGGCTCAAGACGACCTTTGTCCCGCACCTCGTCCCGATGAACCGGGGGATACTGGCGACGATCTATGGGAAAGCGAAACAACCAACCTCCGCCAAACAGTTGGTCGAGGTTTACAAAGAGTTTTACAAGGGTGAGCCGTTTGTTCGGGTGCTGGAAGGGAAAACGCCCAACACCAAGTATGTCGCCGGGACCAATTACTGTGACCTGGGAGTCGACTATAACGAAGCGACCGGGCAAGTGATCGTCATGTCGGCGATCGACAACCTGATGAAAGGGGCGGCGAGCCAGGCGGTCCAGAACTTCAACCTGGTTTGCGGCTTCGCGGAAGGGACCGCCTTAAAACGGCTGGCCTTGTTCCCATGAGCCTCCCGAAAGGTTATCTGGCGACCGGTGTCGCCTGCGGACTAAAAAAATCGGGGAAGAGCGACCTGGCGATGATCTTCTCCGAAGTTCCGGCCAATGCCGCCGCCGTCTTTACCACTAACCAGGTCAAAGCGGCCCCGGTCATCGTCTCCATTAAACATATTCACCGGGGAATTGCCCAGGCGATCGTCGCCAACGCCGGGAACGCCAACTGCTGGACCGGCGCCAAAGGATTGCGCGACGCTTACGAAATGGCGAGCCTGACCGCCGCCCAGCTGGGGATCGAACCGGAAAAAGTCCTGGTCACCTCGACCGGATCGATCGGCCATCCCTTGCCGATGGACAAAGTCTGCAAAGGGATCAAAGCCGCCTCGCTGAAACTCTCTAAAGACGGCTTGA
>JBAZMB010000074.1:0-5994 GCA_041649975.1 Candidatus Margulisiibacteriota bacterium
GCGCTGGTTTTCATGCTGGTCGTACCCGGTCTGGCCATCTTATCGACCCTGTTATACACTTCGAACCTTAAGTAAGCCGCGCAGCGTCCCGTTGTCCCAATCATAGCGGAGCCGCGGGCGTTTGCCGGTTAACTCTTTACCAAGAATGTACCCGGTCAAGAGCGGAAGCGCGACGCTCGGCTCGACCCAGGCCATGGCAACGTTCGCTTCTTTCTTGATCTTCCCCCAGGAACGCCCCTCTTTTAACGTCGAGCTGGAAAGCCCTCCGTCGGCGGTTACCGCGGTCGTGATCTGCAGGGCGTAATCATGTCCCCGCTCCAAGCCATAGATGTAACCCATGACGATCGAATCGTTGATGTAATTCTTCGGCACCCCTCCCGCGACATAAAAAGCGGCGGTCGCCGGAGATTTCACGACGATCTGGACCAGCTCGTGGTTATCCTGGATCGAGTCGATGGCGATCCCCGGCCGCCCTTCCTTCAGACAGCGGACCCGGTGCTCGGTCAGGCCGATCCCGATCGAGGAATCATTAAGGGCCGGGCAAAAGACCGGCACGCCATGCTTGCGGCACTGATAGAGGATCGAATCTTCATCGTCGAGCGTATCGGCCAAAGCTTCCAGATAGGCCCGGCTGGAATAATTTCCCGGCGGGAGCTTGTCGGCAACAACCCCGCAGTAATGGTCGGTCCGCCAGACCGCTTCTTCGTCAATATAAGTATCGTAGATCCGGTCGATCCGCAGGTCGCGCAAATCGTTGTCTTCGGAATCGGGACTCCCCTGGTAATGGCCATGGCCAAGAGCGGCGTAGACATCCTGGTAAATGATCGCCCCGGTCGAAACCACGACGTCAACCGCGCCGGCCACGATCAGGTCCCGGATCACTTGGCGCAATCCGGCGGCAATCAACGGCCCGGCCAGGCCGAGCAAGACGGTCGGGCGGCGTTTGTCGCTGTAGATCCGCTTTAAAACCTTGGCGCATTCGCCGATATTCCTCGCCTGGATCGACATCTCCCCCATCGCTTCGACCAGCTCGGCGACCGTAGTTGTTTTGGTCAGCTTGAGCTGTTTAACCCTTTTGCTCAAGAGCTGTTTCTTTAATGATCGGCCGCCGGTCTTCAGATCGACATGGTCGAAA
Organism: Candidatus Margulisiibacteriota bacterium; assembly: GCA_041649975.1. Lineage (GTDB taxonomy): Bacteria > Margulisbacteria > WOR-1 > O2-12-FULL-45-9 > XYB2-FULL-48-7 > XYB2-FULL-45-9. The sequence goes on from JBAZMB010000074.1 coordinate 1,136, forward strand.
GAACCGTAGACCGCCCGCTGCATCCCTTTTTTCTTCATGTTAGGCCTCCAATATCACGATACTCCCGCCCTCTTTGCCTGTCAAGGCGGATGTGGTATCATTAAATAGACGCAAAGCGTGGTGGGCGTAGCTCAATTTGGTTAGAGCATCAGATTGTGGATCTGAGGGTTGCCGGTTCAATTCCGGTCGTCCACCCCATTCTTTATTTCCGTGTTTTAACCGCCACTATTAATCCGCCAAGGCATAAGATGAAAGTCCCCAAGCTGACCATTCCACCCCAATACAAACTACCGGGCCGGTAACGGTAAACGAGCTGGTGTTTGCCGGCCGAAACTTGGCAAGAACGAAACAGCCCCGTTTTAACGATCTCAACCTTTTGGCCGTCCACCAGACACTCCCACCCGGGATAATAGCGGTCGGCCAAGACGACCTGCCCGCCGCGTCGGCTGTCGACCGTTATTTCGACCCGGTCGCCCTCATACTTTACGATCTTAGCCCTCCCGCCGCCGTCAGCAAAGCGGGCTTTGGCAAGGGCACCGGGATTTTCATAAAGATAAAGATGGGCGCCGAATATATAGCGATGATCTAGGAGCTTGAGGCCTTTTAAGTTGATCACCTGATTGCTGGCCAGATACCGGACGCTCGCTTCGCTTAACAGGTTTAGCCGCCCGCCCAGTTTATCACCCGAAAAATTACCCCAATAGTCAAAATACAGTTCGTTCGGCTTGACCGATTCATAGCCGCTGAAATTCTCGACCCGGTAAAGAAGGTGCCAGTTCGGCGCAAAATTCTCCTTGGCGTTAAGCAGCGCCTTCACGTAATCGTCGCCGGCGATCGTTTTATTCTCCCGCTCCAGTTCCGGCGTGAAAAAGACCCGCCATTGCGGACCGTCCCGCTTCACCAGCCGGTAGCTTTGCGGCTCGTCGGTATACGCCCGCCGGGGGATCCCCAGAGCGGTCGAAACGCCGCTCACCATCAGATCGGCAATAACGATCGCGGTCACGGCCAGGATCGCCCAGGAGCGGGAGATCGAGCGCCGGGCAAAAAGCCGGACGATCAGGAGCAAAGCCCCGAAATAGATCGTTATCATGAAGAGCGTCTGCACGTCGAACTCGATGATCTGGGCCAGGAGGTCGAAGAAATATTCCGGAATATTACGGGGATAGCGCGAGGCCAGCAGGTCAAATATATTTTGCAGGTTAAGATAGGCCAGGCAAGCCAGGATCAACAGCCCGCCGACCAACCCCTGCAATCGCTGCTGAAAACGTTTGAGCCAGGCCTCGTCCTGAAGCCGGGCCGTGAACCGGGTAAAGCCGAATGCCGCCAAAACCACGAAAGCAAAATTCGCCATGAAATAATACTTAACCGGATAACGGATCAGGGCAACCCCCGGGACCAGCTTGTAAGCCAGAGGGAAGATAAAACTGTATTGGCCAAACGCCATGAAGAGGGAAAAAATGGCCACGCCCCAGAAAAAAAGCGGGCGTTTCCCTTTCAAAGCGAACAACAGGAAAAAGAGGGGCAAGACCCCAAAATAAGACGAGATCAACCAGGACTGGTTGACCGGTCCCAATAATGTGTCGGCATAACCGCAAAACTGTCCCGGATTGCCGAAGAAATACGGCAAGATCAGCGAGATCGTTTCCCTGGGAGGGAAAGAGGACGAACTGATCAGTTCATAGCCGGTCGCCACCCGATCGGAAAATTTGGTCAACTCCAGAAAAGGAACCGGCTGGACCGCGCAAAGACCGGCGGTCAACAGCCCCGCCCCCGCCAATAGCAAAACCGGCCGCCATTTTCTCCCGCCAAAAACCAACCCGTAAAAAAAGAAGAGCCAATAAGAAAAGTAAATGATCGTCGGCTCCCCGCCCAGCAGCATGAGAGAGGAGATTAAAACGAACGCTAGGAAATCCTTTGTCCCCCTATGGGTTAGGGGTTGGGATTTGATCAGCCGATCCCAAAATAGCAGGGCCAACGGCAGCCAGATCGCCGACGAAAGCGAGGTGTTCATGTTGGAAACCGAAAGCAGATAGCCGGAAAACATGTAAACTATGCCGCCAAAATACGCGCCGCTCCGCGGCAATTGAAAGTGCCGCAGTAAAAGGTACATGAACCAGCCGGCCAAAAAATAGTGGAGGATAATATAATAGTTAAACGCCAGGCTAAAAGGAAGAAGATAATAAATCAGGGTCAAAGGATAGAAGAAACAAATCTGCAGGGTCGCCAGAAGCGGCCAGCCGCAATAGCTATAAGGGTTCCAGAGCGGCAGGTGGCCTGAGAGGACCTGGTCAACCATCAAATGGCGCAAGGGATAAAAGTAACGGGAAAGGTCCTTGAAAGCAAAGACCGTCTCGCCGGTCAGGAAACGGGCAAAAAACAACAGAGCTAATGCTAGAAAAGAAAAAACAATCAGCCAATCTTTGGCAAGTAAACCGCGAAGTTTATTCGCAGGTTTGCTTGCCAAATCACGGAAGAAGGACATAGCGGACCTTGTCGTTCTTCGAGCTCTTCTTTACGTCGACTTTTATCCGGTAGACTTTCCAGATGTTTTCCGCGGTCACGACGTCCGCCGGAGCGCCGTCGGCCACGATCTCCCCCCGGCTCATCAGGATCAGGCGGGTGCAAAACCGGGAGGCCAGGTTTAAGTCATGAAAAGTCGCCAGGAGCGAACAGTGAGACCGAAGCCGCCGCATTAATTTGCAGATCTTGACCTGGTAACGGATATCCAGGTGAGAGGTCGGCTCATCCAGCAAGAGCAGCTTTGGCTCCTGGGCCAGCGCCCGGGCGATCATCACCCGCTGGAATTCGCCGCCGGAAAGCTCATCGATCATCCGGCCCTTAAGGTTCTCGATCCGCAGTTGTTCGATCGCCCAGTTGACCGCTTCCTGATCTTCAGCCGTCTCGAAAGCAAAACGCTCCAGGTACGGCAGACGCCCCATCATAACCATGTCTTCAACGGTAAAGCCTTCGACCGGCTCCATGATCTGCGGCACGAAGGCGACTTTCCGGGCCAGCTCCTGGCGGCTCAGATGCTCGACCAGTTGGCCGCCGATCGAAAGACTCCCGGCAAAAGGCTTCAGGATCCCGGAGATCGTCCGCAACATGGTCGTTTTGCCGCAGCCGTTCGGGCCGACAATGCCGACAAATTCACCCTCTTTGACCTCAAAGGTCAGCTCCCGGCTGACCGGTTTTTTCCGGTCGTAACCGCAAGTTAATTTTTCAACCTGCAGGGTCATCGCTCACCCCGGCGCCGGCGGCGCAACAAGTAGAGAAAGAACGGCGAGCCGACCAGCGCCATGACCACGCCGATGGGAACCTCCTGCGGGGCGATCACGGTCCTGGCGATAGCGTCGGCCACGACCATCAGCAGCATCCCGGTCAGGGTCGAGAGCGGGATCAGAAAACGGTGGTTCGAGCCGACCAGCAGGCGGATAAAATGCGGCACGATCAACCCGACAAAACCGATCAGGCCGGAAACCGAAACCGCCGCCGCCGTCATCAGGGAAGCGGCCGCGATCAGGATCAATTTGACCCGTTCAACGTCCACCCCCAGGGTCAGGGCCATCTCCTCCCCCAAAAGAAAGGCATTCAGTTCTTTGGAAAAAAAGTAAGCGATCCCCCCACCGATCAAGGCGTACGGGATCACGGTATAGACCTGGGTCCAGCTGGCCGAAGAAAGGCTCCCCAAAAGCCAGAAATAGATCGAGGCCAGGTTCCCGGTTAATATAATGATGAGGGCCAGGATCGCGGAACAAAAAGCGGACAAAGCCACGCCGGCCAGGACCAGGGTTTCCGGAGCGGTCCGACCGCTGACCTTGGATAATTGGTAGACCATGACGACCGCCGCCAGAGAAAAAAGAAAAGCCAGCGCCGGGACGGAACTCATGCCGAATACGACCACCCCGACCCCAAAAGCAATGGCAATGGCGGCCCCGATCGCTCCGCCGGCAGAAACCCCTAAGATGTAAGGATCGGCCAGCGGATTGCGCAGAACTCCCTGCAAGACAACGCCGGAAATGGAAAGGAGCATACCGACCAAGGCAGCTAAGATAACCCGGGGAAAACGGATCTGCCAGAAAATATCGCTGTTAAAAAGTTGGCTCGGGTCGATCGCGGCCGAGCCCAAATAGAAAGAAACGCCGATCGCCGCGACCAACAGGAAAAATACGACGACAGTCGCGGCCGCGGCTTGGTTCTTGTTGAGCACTCTTTTCATGCGGTGCTATTTTAGCACACTACCACTTGGGGGGGTAGAGATAGTCAGCGATTATTTTTGCCGCTTCGGCGATCCGGGGTCCGGGGCGGGAAACCATGGCGGCATCCATGAACAGTAAACGGTGTTTACGGACCGCCGTTAAGCGTTGCCAGCGGCTGTCACTCTCCACTTGCTCTTTCTTGACCAGCCCTTCGGGAATAATGATCACCGCCGGATCGGTCTGGACCAGCTTCTCAAAGCTAAATTGGGGGTAAGCGGACTTGCTCTGGCCGGCAATATTTTCCGCTCCAGCCCAAAGCAAGTAGTCATTGATAAAGTTATTACCGCCAACAACGATCAATGGATCATAACCAACGATCATTACGACTTTTTTCTTTGGCCGGACGGAATTCTGTTTGATCGCCGAGATCTCCCGGCTCATTTTGGCAAGGAGCGAGGCCGCTTCCCTGGTATGGCCGGTCACTTTTCCGATCTCGTCGATCCCGGCTAAGACCTCCGGCGCGGTCCGTAAATTCAGCGAGAAAACCGGCAGGCCGTAATCAACCAGCTTCTTGATCTCTCCTTTCTGGGCGTCTTCCTGCATAAAGACGACATCGGGCGTCAGCGAGGCGACCTTTTCCAGGCTGATCGTGTAACCGCCGAT
>JBAZMB010000075.1:0-5915 GCA_041649975.1 Candidatus Margulisiibacteriota bacterium
TAGGATCAAAAAAAGCGATCAACGGGACGGCAAAAAAGAAAAAGAGCAGTCCCATGACGGTCATAAAAGAGACGTAGATGCCCGAAGCGATCCAGGCGGTCCGCACCGCCCGTTCCGGTTTTTTCGCCCCCAGATTATGACCGACCATCGTCGCCGCCGCCATTCCCATGGCAAAACCGGGCATCAACAATAATATACTAAGCCGGATACTCACTCCGTAAGCCGCAACCGCCATCGTCCCGAAACCGGCCACGACCCACATCAGCACAACACCCATTAAGCCGCGCAGGGTCATCTGGATCGAAGCGGGAAAGCCGATCATCAAGATCCGGCCAATGATCGAACCGTCAATTTTATAATCATGGAGCTTCAGTTGGATATGCGACCGTCCCCTGATCATGACCTCAAACGCGACCAAACAACCGATGCCGCGGGAAATAATCGTCGCCAACGCCGCCCCCGGCACGCCCATTTCCGGGAAGAACCCGACGCCAAAGATCAGGAGCGGGTCAAGGATCGTGTTCAGCAGGATCGAGAAAGCCAGGATCAACATCGGGGTCATGGTGTCCCCCGCACCTTGTAAGACCGCCATGATCAGGAACATAAAAAAGATCACGAACGATCCGGCAAAGGTAATATGCATGTAACTGGTGCCAAGCGGCATGACCTCCGGCGTCGCGCCAAGGAGCTGCAAGAGCGGAGCGGAAATAAGATAACCTAAAACAGCCAATAATATCGAACCGAACAAAGCGATGATCAGCGACTGCTGGACAACTTTTTCCGCCCGATGGTGTTCTTTCGCGCCGATCGCCCGGGCGACCATCGCGGTCGTCCCGACGCCGATCCCCATCATCATGAACATCACGACCATGATGATCGAACCGCTCATTGCCACCGCCGCCAGGGCGGCCGAACCGAGCCGGCCGACCCAGAACATGTTGACCAGCTCGAACATGGTCTGCAGAAGGTTGCTAACGATCATCGGGGTCGCCAGGAAAAAGATGTTCTTGGCGATGCTCCCATCTGTTAAGTCGCGCCGTTCTTTAAATTTGTGATAAAGTCTTTTGATCATTTAATCGCTATCCCTATAATTACTTCGTAACTCGCGGTGAAAGGCCGTTTTTTTAAGCCGGTGACCTTTCCTGGTCCCTGCCCACAATTGATCGGACTGTTCGCCCCGATCGACCGTAAATGGCCGACCAGCTCCTTAATACCGGGAAAAGTTTGTCTGACGAGGTCGATCTTCAGCTCTATCCTGGAAAAAGCCTTGAGGCCCTCTTCTAACTTCGCCGGGGCTGGGAAATCATTGATCCGGAAACCGCAAGCTTTGAGCTCAGCCAGGGTCCTGGGACCAAACGTGGCAAAAACAAATCTGCCGCCTGGAACGAGTAATTTTAGCACATTATTAAAGACTTTCTCCACTTTCATCCATTGGAGAGAAGCGTTAGCGACGATCAGGTCGTATTGGCCGTCATTATATTGCTCGCCGTCGGCAACCAGATATTTGAGGTTAGGCCGTTGGTTTCGTTCCCTGGCGGCGGCAATCATTCCCGGCGCGAGGTCGATCCCCACCAATCTGGCCAAGGGGAATTTTTCCGCCAGCCGACCGGTCAGGTAACCGGTCCCGCAGCCTAGGTCCAAGACTCTGGTTGGACAGACCGGACCGGCCAAAGCATAGAGCCGGTCAGCCATTTCTTTCTGTAAAATACCTTCGGCATCGTAAGCCGCCGCGCCGCGGGAAAAATTTTGGCCGATCAGCTCTTTATCCATGGGCAAAGTCCGCGATCAGGCAGGCCAGCTCGGTTTTCGCTTCAAGCTGTGGGACATGCCCTACTCCAGGCAGCCAGACCAAACGGCTCTCTGGGATATTCTTGGCAATAAATTCCGCCGCCGCCGGCAAGCAGATCTCGTCTTGATCGCCGTGCACGATCAGAGTCGGCAAGCGAAGTTCGCCAATCTCTTCGCGGAGATCGACCGCCGCCAAGGCTGACAATTCGTTAGCGGCTGAATCAGGAGGCAAATCAAGAGGCGCGACCGGCGCTTTATCTTTAAAGACCAGTTCGTAAAACACCCCCAACCCTTCCCGTTTGATCTTCTTTGTTAAACGGGCCAGTAAAGCTGGCGACAAACCCGCAGCGTATTCTTCATCGGCCAGGAATTTCGGGGTCGTGGAAATAAGGACCAAGCGGGCAACTTTATCCGGCGCCAAGAGCGCCGCCTTGACCGCCAGCATCCCTCCCATCGACCAGCCGACCAGGCAACTCCGCGGCGGCAGCATCTCCGCCACCCGGCGGGCTTCAACCGCCAGATCTTCAAAACAGAGCTCCGGCGCTATTCCGGCCGGCAAGTCCCGCCAGATCCCGGGACCAACGGCAAAGCCGTGTAAGTAAACGATTTCCATCCCTCTATGTTATAATTTCCGCAATGAATTATCAAGGAAGGGCCGCCGCGATCCTCTTCTTTTGCCTCCTTCTTTTCGCCCGACCGGCAGCGGCGGGAAAGCCGGTCACTTACAATGTCCTTCCCTACGCCTTCTATGATTCTTCGATCGGGACGATGGGGGGCTTGTTCGGCGCCGGCCGGAATTTCTTACAGCAAGATGAATTGCTCAACGTCTATCTCAACCTGGTCGACAGCGGGGCCAAAGAGTTTAATCTCGCCGGCGCCTGGCCCAGCAAGGAGCTTCGTTACGACCATGAAAAGACCCCGCTTGCTTTCGACGCCGAGCTTTCGGTTGGGACCGCTATCAACGACCGCTTCTATGGCCTGGGGATGGGGACATCAGACAAACAATATTCAAGTTATAATAATAATTACGCTAACCTCCGTCTCTTCCTGACTAAGCCGGTGTCCAAACAGCTTCGGCTTGGATTGAAGCTTCATTCGTCCAACAATCAGCTTTTCAAGATCAATAATCAGCTCAATCCGATCACAACCGGGATTGAAGATCAGTTGCGTAATTATCAGGTCATGAGTTTTTTTCTGAAGGGAGAAGAGTTCGACAATCCCCTCAATCCGTCCAACAGCTGGGGGATGATGAATTCGATCGACTTTGGCTTTAACTCCGCCAGCTTTGTCCGCTGGAAAGCCGAACTGACCAGAACGGTCCCGCTATTTTTAACCGATCATGCCCTGGCCAGCCGTTTGACCATCATTCAATTAAGCGGCGACAAGATCCCCTTGTATGAATACGCGACCCTCGGCGGACGGGACAACCTGCGCGGCTATCCCTGGTACCGCTTCCGCGGCAAGGGAGCGACGATGGCCAACCTGGAATACCGTTTCCCCTTAATCTGGGCGCTGGGCGGGGTTCTCTTGCTTGATAGCGGACGGGTTTATGATGAAGCGGAGAACTTCGATCTCGGCTGGGCGACCAATTACGGTTTCGGCCTCCGGCTCTATCTGCCGACCATGACCTTACGGGCCGACTACAGTCTCGGCAATGAGGGTGGGTTTGTCACCTTCTATTATAACCACGCCTTTTAGCTCTCCCTTATCCGGTAAGGATTTGGTATAATTTCAGGGTGAAACATCAAGCCTTAGCCGAAGCGGTCCTAAGCGGCCATAAAATTAGCCGGGCGGAAGCTCTCGAGTTGATCTCGACTCCTGATGAGCGGACGTTTGAACTGCTCGCCGCCGCCAACCAACTGCGCCACCGCTTTAAAGGAAACAAAGTCCGGCTCTGCGCCATCGTCAACGCCAAGTCGGGGCGTTGCAGCGAGAACTGTTCCTTCTGCGCCCAGTCAGGCCACTATAAAACCGACGCTGAGGTCTACCCCCTCCTACCGGCCGAAGAGATCTCCGCGACTGCCAGGAAAGCGGAACAGGAACAGCAAGCAACCTGCTTCTCGATCGTCACTTCAGGCCGGGGGGTCAACACCGAAAAGGATCTCGCCGAGATCTCCGGCGCCCTTAAGAAGATCAGCGACTCGACTAAAATGAACCGCTGCGCCTCGCTGGGCATCCTCGACCGCCCAACTATCAAAAAGCTAAAAGAAGCCGGTTTAAAAAAGCTCCATCACAACCTTGAATCGGCGGAAAGTTTTTTCGCCAAGGTCTGCACCACTCACACCTACGCCGAGCGGGTCGAGACAATCAGGAACGCGAAAGCGGAAGGAGTGGCGGTCTGTGCTGGCGGCATTTTCAATCTGGGAGAATCACTGGAACAGCGGATCGAACTTGCCCTCACCCTGCGCGAGTTAGCGGTCGATTCAGTCCCGATCAATATTCTCAACCCGGTCGATGGAACTCCGGCGGCGGCGACACACCGACCAATTACTCCGCTGGAAGTTTTACGCTTGATTGCTACTTACCGCTTCATCCTGCCGACGCAAGACCTTGGTCTCTTCGGCGGACGGGAAAAGTCGCTGGGACAATTACAGCCGCTGATGTTCATCGCCGGAGCAAATGTTACTCTCGTGGGAAATTACTTAACGACGACCGGCCAATCGGCCGAACAAGACCTCGCCATGATCAAAGCACTCGGTTTAGAGGTCGAAGAAACCACGTGCTAGAATTCATCGATCAGGAGCTGAAACAAGCGGGGCTCCACCGTTCTCTCAAATTAGTCGCCAAAAGCGACGGACATATTATCGAGATCGACGGCCAAAAGCTAGTCAATTTCTCCTCCAACAATTACCTCGGCCTGGCCAATCACCCCAAGGTCATCGAACGGGCGGCTGCCGCCCTCAAGGAATTTGGGGCCGGCGCGACCGGCTCGGCCCTGATCTGCGGCTGGACAAAATATCACGAAGCGCTGGCCCAAAAACTGGCCGCTTATAAAAACCGGGAAGCAGCCCTCCTCTTTCCAACCGGATACCAGGCCAATCTGGGTACGATCACCGCCTTAACCGGCGAAAACGACACCATTATTATCGACCGACTGAACCACGCCAGTATTATTGACGCCTGCCATCTCTCTAAAGCCAAGCTTCAAGTTTATAAACACCGCGACTTGGCCTCATTGGAAGCGGTCTTAAAACGATCGGCTAAATTCAAGAAACGGCTGATCGTCACCGACGCCGTTTTCAGCATGGATGGCGACCTCGCCCCGCTAGCCGAGATAGTCGAGCTGGGCAAAAGGTATGACGCCATAACCATGGCCGACTACGCCCACGCCACCGGAGTAGTCGAACTCCCCGGCAAGCCGGACCTCGTCATGGGAACGTTGTCGAAAGCTTTGGGGAGCCTTGGCGGTTTTGTCGCCGGCGAGGCGAAGCTGATCGATTACTTACGAAACAAAGCCCGCAGTTTTATTTACACAACCGCCCTCCCCCCCAGCGCCTGCGCCGCCGCCCTCGCCGCACTGGAAGTGATCGAAACGAAACCGGAACATCTATTGGGACTACAGCAAAACATTAGTTTTTTTACAACCCGTTACCCTTTATCCGTGTCCCCTCAAACACCCATTATCCCAATCATCATCGGCGACAACGAAAAAACCGTTCAGGTTTCTAAGCAGTTATATGACCGTGGCTTTTTCGTTTCCGCCATCCGCCCGCCGACCGTCCCTGACGGGGAAGCCCGTTTACGGATCACGATCACCAGCGAACAGACAAAGGAGGAGCTCGAATGCCTGGCATCTTCATTACGGGAACTGATACCGGCGTAGGGAAGACCTACGTCACTCAATATCTAGCCGAGGAATTCCGCCGCCAGGGGAGCGACGTCGGGATAATGAAACCGATCTCCTGCGGCCCGGATAATGACGCCCTCCTTCTCAAAAAGAAATTGAAGTTAAATGACCCAATTGAGCTAATCAACCCGATCCAATTAAAATATCCTCTCGCCCCTCTCTCCGCCTCCCGGCTGGAAAAGAAAAAGATAAACTTAAAGAAGATCTTCGCCGCTTTTAAGAAGCTAGAGAAAAAACACGACCTGATCCTGGTCGAAGGGGTCGGCGGCGTGGCAGTTCC
>JBAZMB010000076.1:0-5887 GCA_041649975.1 Candidatus Margulisiibacteriota bacterium
GCCGTCTTTCCCGCCCGGGATCTCGCAGAAAGCGCCGAAGTCCATAATTCTGACCACTTTAGAGTGGAAAACATCGCCCGCTTTCGGTTCAAAGGTGATCGCGTCAACTTCCGCCTTGGCTTTTTTAGCCATCTCGGCGTCGTTGGTCGTAATTCTGATCGTCCCGTCGTCTTCGATATCCATCTGGACGCCGGTTTCATCGGTGATCCGCCGGATGTTCTTCCCGCCCGGCCCGATGACCATGCCAATCTTCTCCGGATCGATCTTGAAAGAGATGACCCGCGGAGCAAACGGCGATAATTCAGTGCTTGGCTTGGGCAGGATCGCTTCCATCTTATCAAGGATGTAGTAGCGCCCTTCTTTAGCCTGTTCCAACGCCTTTTTGATCAGGTCGAAGGAGAGGCCTTTGATCTTGATGTCAACCTGGATCGCGGTGATCCCTTTGCGGGTCCCGGTTACCTTAAAATCCATGTCCCCCAGGTGGTCTTCCAACCCCTGAATATCGGTGATCGTAACCGCCTTGTCCCCTTCCGAGATCAAGCCGACTGAAATACCGGCCACAGGGGCCGCGATCTTCACTCCGGCGTGCATCAGGGCAAGGGTCGAACCGCAGGTTGAAGCCATGGAAGTGGAACCGTTGCTCCCCAGGACTTCAGAAACCAAGCGGAGGGTGTACGGAAAATCATCCGGACCAGGGATAACCGGCAGGAGAGCTTTCTCCGCCAGAGCGCCGTGGCCAATTTCCCGGCGTCCCGGACCGCGCATCGGACGAACTTCGCCGACCGAATAGGCCGGGAAGTTATAATGGTGCATATAGCGTTTGCCAGTCTCTTCAAGGTCGAGTCCTTCAAGCCGCTGCTCTTCCCCAAGGGAACCAAGGGTTAAGATCGTCAAAACCTGGGTCTGGCCCCGGGAAAAGATCGCCGAACCATGGGTTCTGGGAAGGGTCCCGATCTCACAGCTGATCTCGCGGATATCTTTTGGTCCGCGGCCATCAACCCGTTTGTTCTCTTTGAGGACCAAGCGGCGCATCGTTTCGTATTCGATCTCTTCAATGACCGCTTTAATGTCGCCAGGATGCTTTTTCAGCTCGTCTTCCAGCTCTTTGTTCTCTAGAGCCTTGTTCTTGACCTCGGACTTGATCGCGTCAAGTTCGTCGATCTGTTTCTCCCGGTCGGTGATCCGCATCGCTTTTTCGATCCGGTCAGCCGTCATTTTGGTCACGAAAGAGCGGACCTTGTCACTGATCTGGTAAACTTCAACTTTAGCCTTCTCTTTGCCCGCTTTTTTGACCAGTTCTTCCTGCATGGCAATGACTTCTTTAATGAAGGTGTGGCCGAATTTGATCGCTTCGAGCATCTGGTCTTCCGGGATTTGATTGGCCCCGGCTTCGATCATCGATATTTCAGTTTTAGACCCGGCAATCACCAGGTCGAGGGTAGAATCTTTGGTCTGGGCCAGGGTTGGATTGGCGACGAACTTGCCGTCAACCAGGGAGACTCTGACCGCCCCGATCGGCCCGTCAAACGGGATGTCGGAAATGGAAAGAGCAGCGGAAGCGCCAATGATCCCCAGGACATCATGCGGATTTTCCTGGTCAACTGAAAGAGGAGTAATGACAACCTGAACGTCATTGCGGAACCCTTCCGGGAACATCGGCCGGATCGGCCGGTCAACTTTGCGGCAATTGAGGATCGCTTTTTCCGAAAGGCGCCCTTCCCGCTTGAAGAAACCGCCCGGGATCTTCCCGGCGGCGTAGAGCTTTTCTTCAAATTCAACCATTAAGGGGAAGAAATCGATCCCTTCACGAGGGGTCAGGCTCATCGTCGCGGTCGCCAGGACCATGGTATCGCCAAGGCGGATAATAACCGACCCGCCGGCTTCTTTGGCTACACGACCTGTTTCAATAGAGAGGATTTTACCGTCACTAAGGGTCTTTTCAACTGTCTTAATCATTTATTTTGTTTTCAAACTAGAGGAAAGCTCTTCGAACTTCTTAACATCCGTCCGGTGGAGGTAATTAAGTAGTCGTTTGCGCTGACCGACCAGGATCAAAAGACCGCGCCGGCTGTGGTGATCTTTTTTATTTATTTTAAGATGTTCCACCAGCTGATCGATCCTTTTGGTCAGAAGCGCGACCTGGACTTCGGGTGATCCAGTATCACTCACATGCCTTTTAAATTTCCCGATGACCTCAGTTTTTAATTCCTTTTTTAACATATTGGATACATTGTATCACATCTCCCGCAATCGGGCAATATCTTTTTTTATTTGCACCTTAAGTTGGGCAACCGAGGAAAAGCGACGCTCCGTCCGCAGACGAGAAGTAAGCTCAACCGTCAGGGTCTGGCCAAGTAACCGGCCATGGAAATTAAGGAGATGCGCCTCGACTAACTGGATATTATGCCCGAAGGTCGGCTGGAGGCCGATATTAACGGCGCATTTCAATTTGCCGACTATTCCACCGTAAACACCGGCTGCCGGGATTAGCTTGCGTGGATCGAGCTTAAGATTAGCGGTCGGAAAACCAAGGACCTTGCCGCCAATCCCTTTACCTTTAACAACTTTTCCGGTCAATCGGTAAGGATGTCCCATAAGCGTATGGGCAAGCTTGAAATTCCCCTTGAGGAGCAACTCCCGGATCAGCCCGGATTTAACGATCCGGCCACGAACCTTAACCGGGGGGATAACATGGACTTCGAACCCGAACTCCCGCCCAAGCTTCTTCAATTCCGCGGCGGTTCCGCTCCGCCCTTTGCCTAAGGCGTAATCATAACCAACAAAGACCGCCCTGACCCCCAGCTTCTTGACCAGGTATCTTTCAACATATTGCCGGTAGCTTAGTTTCCGAAGTTGAGAGGTAAAACGACTAACAACCACTGAATCAACACTTAAGTCAGCTAGCAGCGCCTCTCTTTCGGCTAGCGTGGTCAGGAGCTTAAGCCCCCTACTGGGAGCGACTATTTCCTGAGGGTGAGGATCAAAGGTTATCGCGGCTGAGTGGGCGCCAATCTTTTTAGCGTAAGAGACCGCCGCTTCGATCACCCGGCAGTGGCCAAGGTGGACGCCGTCAAAAGTCCCCAGGGCAACAACCGGCCGATGGAGCTTCCCTTTGCTTGGATGGCGGATTATCTTCACTGACCAAACATTCCTTTGACCAGGAGAGTAGCTGATTTAATGTATTCGGCGGAGGGCAAGAAGAGGAGCTGGGAAAGGACCAGGGTCCCCACAACCCGCCCCAAAATGATATAGAAGACCATCGCTCTGACATCGGCTTCCGGCCGTTTCCCCCGGATCGCCTGATCGGTAATATAAGCGCAGGTCGGGTCAACCAAAGTAACTAATAAAATAGTAGCAATACCGTTAACGATCGCGGAGAGCTGGGAAGCGGTGATCCGGAACTCGGGGACCAGCGCCCCGGCGTAAAGGGAAGAGAGGACCCCGATCGCGTAAACGGAAACGACGATCAAATTGGTCCAGAGGAAGCCGGTCGGAACCCCTTTCATGGTCAGATTTATAAAGGACTTCTTGGTCGGTAAGCGAAACAGCTTAGAAATAGAGCGAATGTTTTTCGGTAAAAAAGCGGCAGCGATCAACCGCGGGACCGAACCGGCCTTTTCAAAGCGAAGGATCGCCTTGGTAAAGACCGCCACAAAAAACGGCGTGCACAAGGCTCCCAGTAAATTACCGATAAAAGCAGCCAGGATCACCAGGCGAAAAGAATTGATCAAAGCATCCGGCTGACCGGTTAAGATGGCGTGATCGACCAAGCCTCCGAGAAATGGCGCTTGCAGCATATTAGAGGTCCTGGTCACAAGTAAAGTCGCGTTAACAAATGAAAGCGAGGTCGCGATCTGCCCGGTCCGCACTCCGGCCAAACGAAGCGACGACGCGGCCGTTTCAGTAAAGTGGATTATTCCGGTTAGAATACAGACTATATAAAGTGGATTCATGAGGCTTTATTATATAACGAAAAACCCTTCTCCCGCAAACGACAGGAATCACAAACCCCGCACGGCTCCTTGCCTCCTTGATAGCACGACCAGGTCATTTCCAGCGGGGCGCCGAGTTTCCGGCCAAGTTTAATGATCTCCTCTTTGGTCAGATCGATCAGCGGGGTAACGATTTTAATCTTTTTCGCTTTGGTCCCCTTTTCAATTACCTTCTGGTAAGCGGCGTAATAATCGGGGCGGCAATCGGGATAGCCGGAATAATCAAGAGCGTTGGCGCCAATAAAGATCGCCTGGGCGCCAATTGCTTCGGCAAAAGAGAGGGCAAAGCTTAAAAAGATGGTGTTGCGGGCCGGGACATAGGTTGACGGGATCTCTGTCGCCATCTTTTTTAACGATCGACCGGTTGGGACTTTGACCTTCGCATCAAGCAACGCGCTCCCCTTCCAGGGCAAGCTTATTTTAAGGATCTGGTATGAAACCCGTGCACGCTTTGCCACCGCCACCGCGCTCCGCAGTTCCCGTTTATGCCGCTGGCCGTAGTCAAAAATCAGCGCTTGGCAGGCGTAGCCTTTATCGAGGGCGTAATAAAGCGTGGTCGTTGAATCGAGGCCGCCTGACAATAAAACGACTGCTTTTTTCATGCGGAAATTAGAGTTTAATGATCTGGCCGCGCTCGGCGCCGACCGAAATGAGAGAGATCTTCGCTTCCGCTAATTTAGCCAGTTTTTCCAAGTACTTTTTAGCGTTAGCCGGTAAATCTTTATAATTCGTGACTTTTGTCGTATCGCTTTGCCAGCCGGGGAATTCCTCGTAGACCGGCTTGCATTCGGCCAGGCGATTGATGTCAGTCGGGAAATCCATGACTTTTTTGCCGTTGCATTCGTAAGCGACGCAAACCAAGATCTTGTCGAACGAGTCAAGAACGTCCATTTTGGTGATCGCCAGCTCGGTTAGGCCATTGACCTTGGCGGCGTGGCGCATGACCACTCCGTCGAACCAGCCACAGCGGCGCGGCCGTCCGGTCGTCGTGCCGTATTCGGCTCCCCGCTCGCGCAGTTTCTCACCCAACTCCCCTTCGATCTCGGTCGGGAAAGGCCCGCTGCCAACTCTGGTCACATAAGCCTTGGCCACTCCAAGCACGGAGTCAACCAGGCTGGGACCAAAACCGGCCCCGCTGCAAGCGCCGCCGGAGATCGGGTTCGATGAAGTAACATAAGGATAAGTCCCATGGTCAACGTCGAGCATCGTCCCCTGCGCCCCTTCCATCAAGACCTTCCGCCCTTTGCTGATCGCTTCGTGGATCAGCGAGGTCGATTCTTCAACTACCAGCTCTTTGATCTCGTCGTAATAAGCAAAATATTCGTCGATGATCTGGTCGACGTTGTAGTTGATGTTGCGGCCATAATAATTGTTCAGCAGGAATGATTTTTCCCGGATATTCCAGTCCAGCTTCTGGCGGAAAACATCTTTGTTGGTAAAATCCCAGATCCGGATCCCGCGGCGGTTGAATTTATCGACGTAGCAAGGCCCGATCCCCCGATTGGTGGTGCCGATCCGCCCCGCTTCGTGCTTCTCTTCCTGCGCGGCGTCAAGATCGCGGTGGTATTGGAAGATCAAGTGAGCTTGGGAAGAAATCCGCAGGTTAGAGACCTTTTGGCCGGTCGCCCGGAGCGATTTGATCTCCTGGAGAAGGACCGCCGGGTCAAGGACCACGCCGTTACCGATCACGCAAAGGGTCTTGTCATAAAAGATCCCGGACGGGATGAGGTGGAGCTTGTACTTATTATCGCCAATGACCACCGTGTGGCCGGCGTTGTTCCCGCCCTGGTAACGAACAACCATCTCCATGTCGCGCGACAGGAGATCGGTGATCTTCCCTTTTCCTTCATCCCCCCATTGAGTTCCGACAATGACTGAAACTGACATTTTACTCC
>JBAZMB010000077.1:0-5614 GCA_041649975.1 Candidatus Margulisiibacteriota bacterium
ATTGTCGCGAAAGGATGGCCAGGTTGTTTTCCAAGGATTAGGCAAAAACGCGGGGATGGAAAGCGTTGGGATCCTATAGAATTAGCTTGACGAAAGGCTTGACGTAAACTTAACGATAGTGTACAATTACTAGGTTATGTATAAGCCGACCTACCGGATAACGCCATATTTAATGAAGCTGATCGAAGAAGCGGGGAGTTTGCGCTTCTGGATCGAGCAAATGCCCCTTAAAGTCACCTGGCTCCCGCTCCTGCAACATGAAGCCCGGGTCAGATCGACCCATTCTTCCACCGCGATCGAAGGAAATCCTTTGACTTTAGCCCAGGTTAACGCCGTGGCCAAAGGGGAGACGATCGGTGGACCGGATAAAGATAAGCTAGAGGTTGAAAATTACATCAAAGTTCTACACTGGGTTGAAAAAAATTACGCTGAAGAGATCAATGAAGCGGCGATCTTTAATCTCCATAAGATTTTAACTAATGGCTTGTTGCCGGAGGAACGGTCCGGCCGTTACAAGGACAAGCAGAACTACGTGATCGATGAGCGGAAGGTCCGGATCTTTACTCCGCCCAGTCCGGCCGAGACGCCGGGCGCGATCCGGGAACTGCTGGACTGGCTTGATTCGCCGGGCAGCCGGGAATTGCCGCCGGTCCTGGTCGCCGCGATCTTTCACCATCGTTTTGTTTCGATCCATCCTTTCATTGATGGGAACGGCCGTTTGGCCCGCGCCCTGGCCGCCTGGATCCTTTATCAGCATGGGTATGATACCTACCACATCTTCAGCCTGGACGATTATTTTGCCGGCGACCGCCAGCGTTATTACCAGAAATTGCAACAAGCTCGGGAATTGGACGATGAGCTGACCCATTGGATCGAGTATGTCGCCGAGGGGGTCGTTAAAACATTAAAAGACGTTAAGGTCCGGATCGAAGATCTGCAAGTTTCGACCCGCCATAATATAACCCTAACCCCGGGGCAAGAGGAATTGATCAGGGTTCTCCGCTTAAAAGAGTCGGTTACCTCGGCCGACCTGCGGGAAACCTTCCAAGTCTCGCGGGCGCGGATCCACCAGATCGTTACCCCGCTGTTAAAGTCCGGTTTGGTTAAAACCAGCGGCCAGGGACGGTCGACCAGGTATTTACTGGTTCTCTAGATCTTTTGATGTTAAAATCCGGGGTATGATAAAAAAAATATTTTTGCTTGTCCTGCTGACCGGCCTCATATTTTTTGGCGGCGCGGCCTCGGCCCGCTCTCTTTACTGGGATAAGATCGCCGTCGACCTCACTCTGAACCGCGATTCCAGCGTCGATATCGTTGAAACCCAGACCTACATCTTTGACGGCGCCTATAACGGCGGCTATCGGGATATCAAACTCAAGGGGTTCGATTCGATCTCCAATATCGAGCTGTATGAAGGCGACATTAAATATCAGGCTGGGAGCCTAGACAAATACCACTACACCGTCGGCAATGAAAACGGCGCTCGGCGGATCAAATGGCGCTCCCGCGACGTTGACGAGCCGGAATATGATAATACTTCCAAGACGTTCACCATAAGATATCGGGTCAACGGCCTGATCGACCATCAGAAAGGTTTTGACGAGCTCTACTGGAAAGCGATCTTCGAGAACCGCGATGGCAGCGTCAACAAAGCGGAAGCGGTCCTTCACCTGCCGTCTCCGGTCGAACCTGAAAAGCTGAAAGTCATTCTTTACACCAATGTTTCCGGCGCGACCTGGCAAGTGACCGATCCGCAAACGATCGTTTTCCGGGGAGAGAACCTGCCGCCGGGGGAGTTATTTGAGGTCAAAGTTGATTTCCCGCCCGGACTGGTCGCCCATGTCTTTTCCCTGAAAAAAACGATCAAAACATTTGTTTCGCCTTATCTTCCCTGGGTGATCGCCGGCGCGATCTTCATTTTCATGCTCTCTCTTTATCTTCGCTTAGGCCGGGATTATGAGGTCGCCGGCGTGGCGACGGTCATAACGAGCCCGCCGACCGACTTGCCGCCCGCGTTGGCCGGGACGGTCATAGACGAAGAAGCGGGGATGAAAGAGATCATCGCCACGATCCTCGACCTTTCCCGGCGCGGTTTTATCGGGATCACGGAAAAGGTCAGCAAAGTCTGGCTCTTTACCACCCGCGACTTTGAGTACCAGCTCAAGGCGGCGCCGGTCGGGCTCAGCGATTATGAGGATAAGCTCATCCAGGGTTTGTTTGGCGTTCCCAAAGTCGGAGAGGTTGTTAAGCTTTCAGATTTGCAGAATAAATTCTACAAGCATGTTGACGGGATCGTCGACCTGATCTTCAAACAAACGGTCAAGCGGGGCTATTTTGAAAGCAACCCGCGCGACGTGAAGATGAAGTATTACCTTGTCGCCGTCGGAGTTTTTATCTTGGGGCTCGTCACTTCCTTCCTGGGTGACTTTGAAGTGGCGATCGTCAATGGGATGATCGCGATGTTCTTTTTCCTGCCGAGTTTTTTCCTGGTCCAGGCGGTCAAAGAACGCCGTTTGGTCCAACTGGTCTTTATGCTCCCGTTCTTTATCGCGGCGGGGATCATGATCGGACCGTTTACCGAACTGTTTTTTAACTCGAATTCAATTCTGATGGTTCCCCTTGGCCAGGGGTTCTTGTTCGGTGGGATCATCATCGGCCTGTTCGCCCCGTTGATGCCCCGAAAAACGATGGCCGGGTCAAAGGCAAAAGAAGAATGGCTTGCCTTCCGCGATTACTTGAAAAAGGTTAAAGGGGAGCCCGACAGTTTTGAGCGGTATTTACCGTACGCGGTTGCTTTCGGAGTGGAATCGGCCTGGCTGAATAATATGGGTGACCAATCGCTGGCGGCGCCGCTCTGGTACCATTCCACCTTTACCGATCTTAGCGGCGGGAAGATCAGTTCCGACTCAAAGGGAAGTTTTGGCGGGGGGAGTAGCGGCGGCGGCGGCGCGGGCCGGAGCTTCTCCGCGGCGCAGATGTCGGGAAGTTTTAGCGGGATGGTCTCTAACATGTCTTCATCGCTTAGCAGCAGCCCTTCTTCGAGCGGGAGCGGCAGTGGCGGTGGCGGCGGAGGAGGCGGTGGTGGTGGGGGCGGCGGTTGGTAGTTAAAGTGCTTTCCTCAAGCTAAAGAAGCAGTAAAGAGAAACGATCACGAAAAAACTGCCTAAGACCAGGAAAGCGGTCGAGAGGGAATAAAGATCGGTGAAGTAGCCGAAAAGCGGCGCTAAAATAACGAACCCGAACCGGCCGATCATGGCCGAGACCGAGATCGCCGTTGCCCGATACTCCGAGCCGACCCGTTGATTGATCAAGTCGGCCAATAGCGGTTCCGATAATCCCCACAAAAAACCATGGACAATGATCAAGGGAATAAGCCAGGGCGAAATAACCAGTCCAAGGATCAGCATGATCGGTCCAATTAATAGTAAAACCGCCAATGATCGCTTTTGACCAAGCCAAGCCTCCGTTTGGTGTGCCTGCCTGGAGCTGATGGCGCTGGTCAGGATGAAAGCGGCCAGGATCAGGCCAAAGTAGCCGACGTTTATTCCCGCCGCTCGGTAATATAAATAGTAAGCCCAGAAACAGGTCACCCCGTTAGCGGTTAAGATGGCAAAGAAAAGGGTCAGCGGCCTTAGCTGGACATTTGTCAGGCAAAGCTTAGTAACTTTAATGATCCCTTTGAACGGGTTTTCCTTGGCGCTTTTCCGGTGCGGTTCGACCATAGTTAAGGCGATCGGTAAGAGGGGCAAGGTCATCAAAAAGTTGAGATAGATCGGCAAGCGGAGGCTGACGACCGCCAGTAGCCCGCCCAGGATCGAGGCAATTGCCGTGCCGGTCCGGTTGTAGAACAGAGCCCGTCCTTCGGCTTTTTTGTATTCACCCTCGGCTGAGACTTCAAGCAGGGAATCATAGATCAAGGCGGAATCGGTCCCGGAACGGAGCGAGTTGGCGAGTCCCAAAACAAATTCTGCCGCGGCGAACCAAATAAAGCTGTGGCCGAACGAATAGATCAACAACCCAAGCGGCATAAAACAAGCGGAGAGGATCATCGTCTTCCGCCGGCCGATAACATCGGAGAGATAACCGGACGGAACCTCAAAGATCAGGGCCGAGGCGGAAAAAACCGCCTGAACGATGAAGACCTGCGTGGCGCTCAAGCCGTTCGACTGGTAGAAAGGGATCAGGATCGGGACGACCAGCCAAAAATCGCTGATGAATTTATAGAGATAGACCTTGAAAAGGTTCGCTTTGACCCTGTTCATGCTATCTTTTTATTGACTGTTTCTTCTCTATCGCCATCTTTTGCGCGTATTTGTCGTAACCGAGCTCTTTGATCAGATTAACGCAGGCCTGGCGGTCGGACCGGAAAAGAAGGGCGAAGATCTTGGAGAATAGATTATTAAATTTCTTGCAGTCAGAAGCTTTGCCGACTAACTTACAATCGGCACAGCTTCGGTATTTATTGTTTTGGCAACAGACCCGGATCTGGCACCAGGTCGCTTTCTCGTTTTTCTGGCAGCCTAAACATTTGCCTTTAATAAATGAACCGCAAGCTCCGCAGTAAAGGCCACAGTAAGCGATCAAGTTCGGGTCGTTTTTTACTTCTGTCATGATATCCTCCTAAATTTAAACGCTTTCACTCCGGTCGAAGAAGAAAGCGGCAATTGAGACCATAACAACCGAGGCCGCGACGCAAAGGAAGAGATCGTAGGTCAAAGAGAACATTGATGCGCCTATTAGCGCCCGCCGGATGCCGTCCACCCCATAAGTAAGGGGGTTAAGATATGAAAGGACTAATAATGGGAAGGGAAGGTTAACGATCGGTGAAACCGCTCCGGAAAGGAAAAAGAGCGGGAACATCACGAAATTGATGATCAACTCAAACCCCTGGGCGTCCCGCATGTTGGAAGCGAAGGAAAGACCAAGTGAGATAAAGACCAGCGAGATCAAACCCATAAAGATCAGCATTAACAAAAAGCCGCCGATGATCCGATATAGCGGCCAGGCGGCGGGAAAAGCAAAACCGAAAAAGAAGGAGAGGGCAAAGAGGATCAGTCCCTGGATCAAACCGGTCGAGGCTCCGCCGGCGATCCGGCCTAAAGCGATTGAGATCCGGCTGACCGGCGCCACCATGATCTCCTTTAAGAAGCCGAACTCCTTGTCCCAGAGGACCGAGATCCCCGAAAACATCGAGCCGAAAAGCATGTTCATCCCGATCATCCCCGGGACCAAAAACTTAATGTAATCGACCCCGTTCAAGCCGGGGATCGTCATGTTTTCAAAGCCAAAACCGAGGAAGGTCAGGAACATCAACGGCATGGCGACCGAGCCGATGATCCGTTCTTTTTCCCGGAAAAGTTTTTTGATCTCGCGCAGCCAGAGGACATAGATCGCCATCAGTTCTACCATACTTTCTCCCTGACCTCGGTATTGCGGATCTCTTTGCCGGTGTATTCGAGAAAAATATCTTCCAGGCTTTTCCCCCCATGGGTTGCTTTGAGGTTGGCCAGGGTATCGAGGGTCGCGATCTTGCCGTGGTCGATGATCCCGATCCGGTCGCAGAGGAATTCCGCTTCCTCCATGTAATGAGTGGTCAGAATGATCGTCACCTTAA
>JBAZMB010000078.1:0-5606 GCA_041649975.1 Candidatus Margulisiibacteriota bacterium
GTCCCATTGAGAGTAACGGTCTGTTCGCCGACAGTAACTTGCTGCAAATTATTGGTCAAGGTCGGCATATTGAATTGCTGGAGGCCGCAAGCCTGGGCGAAAGTCGTGATGACCGTCGCGCTGTAGGCCTGGTAACAGCTTTGAGAAACCGAGCCGTCATTACAGGTTTGGGTTTTCATATGGCTTTGAATCCCACCGATCGCCCGGTTTCCCTGTTCATTGACATAGCGTTCCATGTTATTCAAACGAGTGAGCGGCCACCCTTTCTCAGTAAATTTTTCTTTCGCTTTGGCGATAAGGGCGCCGATCCCAGGACGAGTTGGGTTCCCAGCTTTCCAGAGGGACCGATCTTCACAATGATTTCTAAAAACTTCGACGGCGGTCGAGAAATAGAGAGCTTGTTGGTCTTTGGTCATTTTGCCTAGTTCACGGCCAATTGAGGGGTTACCATTACCGGTAACGTACTGTTCCATGGCGTTAAGATCTTCTATCGGCCAGTTTTTACCTTGAAAAAACTTTCTGGCTTCTTCAACCACATTAAGCATGGGATCTTTTCCATCATCGGGACGATAAGCTAACGGGGGCCTTCCGGTTGGGTTGGTTACGCTGATCCAAACTTTATCTGTCATTTTTTATCTCCTTTTTTCCTTGTTGATTATAAGCAAGCGCCAGGATTGGTTTTACAGGGATCATCAACTGGTGGCTTGGACGTTGTCGCCGTGGTTGTCGCCGGGGGGCGGACGGTCGCGGTGGCCGTTGCTGTCGCGGTGGCCGTTGCCGTTGGGACTGCGGGGACATTGATCGTTCCAACCGTGTAAGACTGATTATTGAAAAGTTCGTATTCGATCCCGGAAGTTTCCCGGAAAACGACCCCGATGTAACTGGTCGGTTTATAACCGGCGGAACTCGCCTGTTCAGCCAAGATCCGCAACTGGGCGGTCAGGCTGGCGTTTCCGGAGGTGGGGGCGTATTTGGCCGGTAGATAAATGTATTGGTGGGCATTATTAACGCCGGTGACGGAACCGATCGTGCCCGATTCGAGACGGATAAAATAGGTCCCTTCTTTCTCGGTCGGGAAAGCGACCGGCTGGTCGCCCAACTTGACCGGATTCAAGGTAACGGTGAGCAGAGCGTCTTTTTCCAGGGGGAGGGTATTAACCGGCTGGTTAATTCCATTAATGGTGACAACGATGTTGCCGGTGACTTTCGTTCCTTGCGCTTCCTTAATGATCTCTTCGAGTTTGATCCCCATCGTTTCCAGGGAGAGGGTGCTCTGGTAAGGATTGAGGGGCCATTCAACGCCGCTGTAATAAGCGCAAACTTTTTCCAGTTCCCTTTTAGCGGTCGGATCGGTTGCCCGGGCGTTTATTGTAAGCTCCAATTTAGCAGCCGCGATCCGTTCCTGGTAAGGCGATAGACGGGTATTTCCTTCGCGGACAAAAGCGTTGGCTAACCGGGTGATCGATTGCGGGTTTTGCAGGGCATTGCAGCGCGGGGCTTCGCTCCGGCCGCAGGCACCGGCAAATCCGGCTAAACCGATGCCACCAGTAATTAATCCGGCTCGAACTGTTCTTGAAATTGTCATATCTTTATTCCTCCCGTCTGGTCGTCTCTATCCATATATATATCGATCAAATATCCAGGAAATTTCAGGTAATCCTAATTACATGCAACCTCCTGGGTTCTCTTTACATGGGTCATTTTGCGCCGGGCGGGGCTTAACTGGATTAACTTTAATGGTGGTCGGAACTACCGTTGGCGTCGGAGCCGGGGCAACCTCCGTGCCGAAAGTCACATTATTGGCTGTCGCTAAAATGTAGCTGAATCTGCCGGTCGGGTCGGTTGCTCTAACTCGTAAATAATGAACTGTCCCTTGATCGGCTAAAATGTCTTCTTTGCTGAACGACAAAGTCGCGCTAACCTGATTACCGGAAAAATTGGCGCTAAAGGGAAGGACTCGCCATTTTGCCCCGGCATTGGAAGCGAGATCGATCGTGAAGCTCCAATTGGAAAAGCCGGAGAGCTGGTTCGCGGTCGCGTTCAGCGTGGCGGAGACGTTTATTTGTTTACCGATTTCCAGTTTCATGGGGGAGAAAG
This sequence comes from Candidatus Margulisiibacteriota bacterium, assembly GCA_041649975.1. Classification (GTDB taxonomy): domain Bacteria; phylum Margulisbacteria; class WOR-1; order O2-12-FULL-45-9; family XYB2-FULL-48-7; genus XYB2-FULL-45-9. The sequence goes on from JBAZMB010000078.1 coordinate 2,098, forward strand.
TTCCGGTAACATTTTTGTAGGTTGGGAAATCAGTTTGGGAGAGGGCTAGTCCCAAACAGGCCTGGCTGGCCGTGGATGGAGCGGTCGGAGTTGGCGCGGCCGAAGCGATCGCCGAACTGGAAACAGCCGGCGAATTTCCCAAAAGCCGGCTTTCCGCGGCCGGGCAACCATAGCGGGATACCGCTGAAGCGGCTAGCACGACTCCCGCGAATTTAACGACCGGACGATTAACAAAGGATCTGATTCTATCAACAACTGCCATGATGGTCCTCCTAAAATGTATTTATCCAACCACATATCTATCGGGGGGTCTTGATGAAAATTTCAGTTTATTTGGGATAAAAAAATAACCGCGGAATTGCTTCCGCGGTTATTAATAATTAAGACGTGACTGGGCTTAGTACAAAGAAGCTTTAAGGGTTGCTCGTTCAATGGTCTGTTGCTTGAACCCTTTTTCCCATTCATAGAGGTCTTTGATCTTGCCGCCGGCCAGCGAGGTCTTGCCCAGGACCTCAACGGTCTGGGAGCGGAGCATCGCCTGTTTCGGGTAGAGCTTGTTGCCGTTGACGAAGCTTAGCATCCCGGCCGCTTTGGCCGCTTCCACGTAGCGGGAAGCCCAGTGGTAAGCCGGCATATCCCAGTACGGTTTGGCGTTGACTTCGGCCAGCGGGAGCTTGTCGAACCGGACCAGGACCGCGATCCCTTCGGCTTTGCTGATCTTGTTGTTCGGGCGGAAAGAGCGGTCAGGGTAACCTTTGACCAGCCCTTCGCGCTGGGCGATCTCGACGTATTTCGCGGCCCAGAAATCAGGTTTAACGTCTTTGAAGACCTGGCGGGCCCGGTCGTCCTTGACCTCGATCCCTTTGGCGCGGACTAGCAGCGTGGCCAGTTCAGCCCGGGTCAGTGGCCTCTCCGGTTTGAAGTTGCCGTCGGGATAGCCCTGGACCAGGCCGACGGTGGCGTTATTTTCGATCGGCATCTTGGCCCAGTACCCTTCGGGAACGTCGGCAAAGGAGGTCAGGCGGACGATCCGCAGGTCCTTGGTGCCGGAATTGCCGTCGTTATCGTAAGCGTTGACGGTTAGGAGTTTTTTACCGTACTGATTGACCGGGACGTTGACCTGGAACCGACCGTCTGGCTGGACGACGGCGTTAATGTCGTTGACCTTGACGGTCAGGGTCTTGGACGCGTCGGCGGCGGAGATCCCTTCGACCCGGCCGGTGACCGGGACATTGTCATTATAGACGATGCTCTTGTCGGCCGGGCTGTCGAGCAGAATTACGTATTCTCGCTTTTTGTCCTCGCCAAGGTAGCCGAACGAGAAGTAGTGGGTCGTGTTCTCGCGGATATCGGAGTAGGGATGGTAAGCGTAGTTAAACTCAACTCCGGAATAGCGGACGCCGATACCGGCGGTCAGGTCGCTGTTGTCGGTCCCGAGGCGTAAGGCCAGGTTGTTGACCGGCCAGAACTCGAGCCCGGCGTAAATTGCCGATGGTTTGCGGCTGCTGAGATTGAGGTCTCCGTCGACCGAAAGATAGAGCTTGCGGGTAGCGTGGGAGAAGTAGGCTTTACCGCTTTCGCCGATCAGGTTGAAGCGGGAGCCGAGCTTTAGCGTGGGGGCCAGGCTGTCATCGGTTTGGCCGCCGCTGCTGTTGACTTTGCTGCCAACCATAATGTTTTGAAAAACTCCGCCTAACATGATCTGATTATTGACCGGGAAAAGGACGCCGAGGTCGGCGTTGAGGGTCGTGCCGCCGGCCGTGCCGACGCTGGTCCCGTCGCCGCCGACGCTGATGTATTTCAAGTTCGCGCCGAGCAGGACGTCTTTGTTAAAATTCGGGTTAATAGCGCTTAAGAAGGTCCCATAGGAGAGGGTTAGAACATGGTTTCCCCAACCACCGGTACCTAATACATTGCCGGTCCCGTCGGTGATCGTGATGCCGGAAACACGGGCGCTGGCTAAGCCGACGCCGATCGCCGCTTTTTGGTTGATCGGATAGGCGCCGCTCAGGACGCTGTAGCCGATGTCGCCCAGGACTGAAGAGTACATCGCGTTGAGCTTGGGTCCGGTGATCAGGGCGATCCCGGCCGGGTTGGCGAAGATCGTTTCCCCGTTCTCGGCGACCGCGACGTAAGCGCGGCCCATGCCGAGCGCTCTGGCGCCGACGGCAATACCGGTCGGATCGGCAAGGTAGCTGGCGGCGGCCGCCGGCAGGATCAGGGCCGCGGTCATCAGGATTAGAATTAAAGCTTTATAAGTATTTTTCATGGTGTTCTCCATTTGTTCCTCCATTACCGTTTCACCACGAGGATCTTGCCCTTAGCGATCAGGCTCTTGGTATCCTCGTTGACGACTCTCAAGATGTAAGCGCCGTCGCTGACCAATGATCCCCATTGGTCGATGCCGTTCCAGGTGATCTGGGTGGTGCCAGTTGATGTCCGATAGACCAGCTGGGCCGCCATATCATAGATATAGTAACCAAGCCGGGAAGCGCTGCCGGTATTACTGACCACGATGTTGACCTGTTCGGTCCGCGGGCTGAACGGGTTCGGGTAGATTTGGGCGATATCCCCGGCCGCGGAAGCGGTGACCAAAAAGTCTTTCGGGGTCGAAACGAAGGTCGTGACGACCGCTGGGTCGGCGGCCGACGGAGCGGAAACCTTAACGTCGACTCCGTACATCCCGGAGGCCAAACCGGCCGGCAGAATGACTTCAATCGAGGTGGTCGTCCAGCTCAGGATGATCCCTTCGGTCAGGGCGGAGGTTGTCAGTGACGTGAATTCCACGGCGCGGCTGGCGCTGGTCGAACTGTCGCGGAAGTTGGTCCCTTCCAGGACGATCCGAACACCGGCCGGACCTTTGGCCCGGTCGGGATCGGTGGCGGAAGCGCCGGACCGATAAATGTTATTGATGATCGGCGCGGTGCCGGATGGAATTGGGTCGACCGGGCCTGGTGTTCCGTTCGTCACGGTAATGCTGACCGTGCCGACATTGGAATAAGCCTGGCTGTCGTAAGCCCGGTAGGTGAAGCTGTCCGTCCCGACGTAACCGGCGGCTGGAGTGTAAGTGACCTGGTTACCGGAAATTGTTCCCAACGTTCCGTGGGTCGGGTTGGAGACTAATGAATAGGTCAGTGAATTACCGTCCGCGTCGGTCGCGCTGAAGTTGACCGCGGCCGCGGTGTTACTGGCGGTCGAAACGGTCACGTCACTGGCGACCGGGGCGTGGTTGGTCCCGCCGGAAGCGTTAACGGTGAAAGTGACGGTGTTGCTGGCGGCGGCGCCCGGATTAGTTATGGAAAGGGTCCGGTTGCCGGTGGCGGCCGAAGCGGCGATATTAACATTTAAGGTCGCTTGGGTTGCGCTGTTGACGGTCGTAGAATTAATTGTGATCCCGGTCCCGCTGAACGCGGCGGTCGCGCCTGCCAAGATGTTGGTTCCAGTCAGAACCACGGACAGATTATTGGCTCCCTGAGTTCCGCTATTCGGATTGATCCCGCTTAAGGTCG
>JBAZMB010000079.1:0-5541 GCA_041649975.1 Candidatus Margulisiibacteriota bacterium
TTCATAGGTCACGCAATTGCCGACCAAAACAGGCACTTTCATCATCGCGCAGAATTCTTTGAGGTCGAGGATCTTGGAACCGGTCGATTTATGTTTGGTAGAGAGAACGGTCGATTGGACGACGAAGATATCGACCCCGGCGTCGCGGGCGATCTTACCGAATTCCAAAGCATCCTGCGGAATAGAGGAGACAGCGGCGATCCCGCCGAGCGCCTTGATCTCTTTGATCCGTTTGGCGATCAGTTCTTTTTTCACCGGTTCGAGATAGATCTTCTGCATCAACTCAACGTATTTTTCTTTTTCGACGGTGGCAATTTGTTTGAGGACCGATTCCGCGTCTTCATATTTGGTCCAGACGCCGTGCAGGTTGAGTACGCCAAGCCCGCCATTTTTGCTCATCAAGGCGGCGGTCTTCGGGCTGATCACGCCGTCCATGGCGGAAGCGATGATCGGCATCTCAAACTTTTTCCCTCCGATCGTGACGGAGACGTCGGTGTCCTCCGGGTTAATGGTAACGATCGACGGGACCAGGGAAATTTCATCAAAACCGTAAACGCGCCGGGTCTTTTTCGACTTGCCCAAAGAGATATCCATTTTTTTACTCCTCCGTTATGGTTTTTCCACGAGCTGGCCGCTTAGTTCGTAAAGCCGGCCGCCGCGGTAAATTTTGACCTTGATCGCTGAGCCAGGGGTCAGGGACGAAAGCAGGTTGTGAACGTCGGCTGAGGTCGTGACCTTCAGGTTGTTGACTTCACGAAAAACATCGAATTTCTGGACCCCCATGTTTTCGGCCGGGCTTCCTTTGACGAAATCGAGGACGACCGCGCCATCGGCCATCGGCAGATCGAGATAATTGGCGACTTTGCCGTCAACGTCCTGCAGGTAGACGCCAAGCCAGCCGCGGGTGACTTTTCCCTTGGTGATCAACGACTGGACCACATCCTTGGCGGCGTTGACCGGGACGGCAAAGCCGATCCCCTGGGCGCCGGCGACGATCGCCACGTTGACGCCGATCACTTCGCCTTTCAAGTTCAGCAGCGGCCCGCCGGAATTGCCCGGATTGATGGCGGCGTCGATCTGGATCAGGTTTTTCTTGCCGAGGTCGTTAAGCGCCCGGCCGGTCGCGCTGATAATGCCGGCCGAAACGCTGTTGGAAAAACCGTAGGGATTGCCGATCGCGATGACCCATTCGCCCGGCCGGATGCCGGCCGAGTCGCCCAGCGGCAGGGTCGAGAGTTCGGCTCCCTGGGTGTCGATTTTTACAATAGCGATATCAAGGTCGGGGTCGGCTCCGACTACTTTGCCGCCGAACTTCTTGCCGTCTCGCGTGGTCACGATGATCTCGGACGCGCCGCGGACGACGTGTTCATTGGTCATGACGTAGCCGTTCTTATCTATAATGAAACCGGAACCGGCCCCGCGCTGGGGGACGATCCGTTCGCGATAGAAACTGCGGAACTCAGGCATGAATTGGTAGCCGAACATGTTGTCCATGTCCGGAAAGGGGGAGGTCCGGACCCGGACATTTTTAATGATATCGATGTTGACGACCGCGTCCCCTTCGTTCTGGACGATATCGGCGATCGTGCCTGAGCCCAGGATCCCGGCCGGCGCCGTTTGGGAGTAAGCGGAGCTGGAGCAGAAAAGCAGGACGGCGGTCAGCAGGAGAAAAAATCGCTTCATTTTTTTTCTCCTTTTTTCTTGACCGTCTTGACCGCTTTTTTTTCTTTCGCCCGTTGTTTGGTGGCTTGGATCATATTTTCAAATTCTTCCAGGATCGGTTCCGGGATCCAGTTCTCGCCGCAGTTTTGGCAGACGTAGGCGGAGACCCCTTCCATCATGTAGAGTTTGCCCCCCTGATAATCTTCGAGGTTGACCTTTTCGAACTTCAACTGGCCGCCGCAAGCCTGGCATTCGCTTGGGACGTTCTCTTCGTTGTCGTCAATGGCGGGCTTAAGATCGTTGTCTTTATTTTTATTTATTTCTGCCATTTAGGTTGGAGGAATTATACAAGAAAAGGGGGGCAGGCGCAAGGGTCGGGTTATTGGCGCGGCCGTTTTTTTTCGTAATTGCCCGCCAACTTTCTTTATGATATACTCGCTGGTACGAGGGGAGAATTACCATGCATTTTAATATCGACAACATCCGCCAGAACGATCCGGAAGTCGCCGCCGCGCTCGATAAAGAATTTGACCGCCAGCAAAACAAACTGGAGATGATCGCTTCCGAAAACTTCACTTCCCGGGCCGTGATGGAAGCCTGCGGTTCGGTCATGACCAACAAATACGCCGAAGGATATCCCGGCAAACGCTATTACGGCGGCTGCCAGTTCGTCGATCTTACCGAAACGCTCGCCATCAACCGGGCCAAGGAACTTTTTGGCGCCGAACATGCCAACGTCCAGCCGCATTCCGGCTCCCAGGCTAATTTTGCCGCTTATTTTGCCCTGATCAAGCCAGGCGATACTGTAATGGGTCTCGACCTGTCGCACGGCGGGCATTTGACCCATGGTTCTCCGGTCAATGTTTCCGGGATGTATTTTCATTTTGTTTCTTACGGCGTCCGGAAAGATAATGAAACGATCGATTTCGACGCGCTCCGGGCGGCCGCGAAAGAACATAAGCCAAAATTGATCGTCACCGGCGCCACCGCTTACCCGCGGACCATCAATTTCGTGAAGTTCCGTGAGATCTGCGATGAGGTCGGGGCGCTGTTAATGGTCGACATTGCCCATATCGCCGGACTGGTCGCCGCCGGGCTCCATCCGTCGCCGGTTCCGATGGCGGAGGTCGTGACTTCAACTACTCACAAGACCCTGCGCGGCCCGCGCGCCGGGCTCATCCTTTGTAAAGAAGCCTACGCTAAAGCGATCGATAAGGCGGTTTTCCCCGGTATCCAGGGTGGCCCGCTGGAACATGTGATCGCCGGTAAAGCGGTCTGCTTCAAAGAAGCGCTGACCCCGGCCTTCAAAACTTACCAACAACAGATCGTTAAAAATGCCCAGGCCTTGGCGGAAGGGCTGACCAAAGGCGGACTGCGCCTGGTTTCCGGCGGGACCGACAACCACCTGGTTTTGGTCGACCTGCGACCGTTCGCCGTCACCGGAAAAGTCGCCGAACTCGCGCTCGATGAAGTCGGGATTACCGCCAACAAGAACACCATTCCTTTTGATCCGGAAAAGCCATTCGTCACCTCCGGGATCAGGCTCGGCACCCCGGCCCTGACTACCCGCGGGATGAAAGAACCGGCCATGGCCCTGATCGCGGAATTGATCTGTAAGACGCTGAAGAACCCGAACGACCAGAAGGTGAAGACCGAGGTCGAGGGTCAAGTAGCCGAGCTTTGCCGGCAGTTCCCGCTGTATAGCTAATGATTGAACTGATAAACGTAACCAAAACATTTACGAATGGGATTCATGCTTTAAACAGCATTTCTCTCCATATCGGCAAAGAAGAGTTTGTTTTCCTGGTCGGCTCGTCCGGAGCGGGAAAAACTACTCTGATGAAGCTTCTCTATCGGGATGAACTCCCGACTTCCGGCAAGGTCATCGTCGACCGGATCAACGTCACCGAACTCGATGCCAGCCAGATCCCGTACCTCCGCCGCAACATCGGCATCGTTTTTCAGGACTTCAAACTCCTGCCCAAACGGACCGTTTACGAGAACGTCGCTTTCGCTCTCCGGGTGACCGGGGCTCTCCGTTCGACCATTCGCCGCAAAACAATGCAGGCGTTGGAACTGGTCGGACTGCTCCGCCGGGTCAATTCCTTCCCTGACGAGCTCTCCGGCGGCGAAAAACAGCGGGCTTGCATTGCCCGGGCGATCGTTAATAATCCGCCGATCCTCCTGGCCGATGAACCGACCGGAAATCTTGACCCGGCGACTTCCTGGGATATTCTCCAATTACTCGATAAGATCAACAAAAGAAACACTACCGTGGTGGTCTCAACCCACAACAAAAATATCGTTGATGAAATGAAGAAACGGGTCGTCGAACTGGAAGGGGGCCGCTTGGTCCGCGACCAGCAATTGGGTATGTATAATGTTAAGTAGTTTAGAATTTTTTATAGTTGAAGCCTTCCGCTCGCTCCGCCGTTCGGCCTTGATGAGCTTTGTCGCCATTGCCACGATCGTTGTCTCGTTAACGATATTCGGCTTTTTTCTCCTGCTGGTGCTGAATATGGGGAATATTGTCGGCGGGATCTCTTCCCGGATGGACCTGGTTGCTTACATATACAAAGACCTCTCGCTCGATGACGCCGGCGCGGTTCAGGTCAAGATCGCCAATATCCAGGGAGTTGAAAAGGTAGATTTTATTTCCAAAGCGGAAGCCTGGAAGAATTTTAAAGATGAATTTAGCAATAAACTAAGCCTAAATGAAGTTGTTTACGACAACCCGTTGCCGCACACTTTTTCAGTTAGGGTCAGGAACGCCGATCTCCTCCCGATAATCGCCAAAGAGATCTCCGCGATCGACGTTGTGGACGAAGTCCGCTATAACGGCAAGTTGATCCAACAGGTTAAATCGCTCATTAGCGCGGTCCGAGTCGGCGGGACAGCCCTAGTGATCATGCTTTCCTTTGCCACGCTGCTAATTGTGGTCAACACGATCCGGCTAACTGTGATCGCCCGCGAAACCGATATTTATATAATGAAATTAGTTGGCGCGACCGATAATTTCGTTAAGTGGCCGTTTATTATTGAAGGGATCATTATTGGCTTGATCGGCGGCGTCAGTTCGCTCCTCATCCTGAAGCTTTCCTACGAAGCGGTCGTTAGCCGGATCTTGCAGGCTTTGCCGTTCCTGCCGCTAGTGACCGACTATGCCTTATTAATGGCCATTTATGCGATCATGTTCTTTGGCGGGATCGCCCTTGGCATGATCGGCGGCTATATTTCCGTCTCGCGCGTCTTGAAGAACGAAATGCAATAAGAAAAGGGGTAATAATAATGTTGACATGGTTCAGGAAAAACACTAAAGGTATCATGATCGTGGTCGCGGTTCTGTTCATCGGTTCAATGTTCTATGGCTTGGGTATGCAAAAATTCAGCGGTCAGGAATCGGGCGGAACGAAACCATCCGGACTGGCTAAAGTTAACGGGGAAGAAATTTCCCTGGCCCGCTATCGGGAGCTAATGAACCGGATCGCCCAGGGCGCCGGCAAACAGATCGGGCCGCGCGATCTCCCTTACCTGGAAACAATGGCCCTGGCCCAGACGATCGACTTCACCTTGATGCTTCAGGGCGCTCGCGGGAAGGTCAACGTCGGCGGCAACGAGATCGATTCGGTCCTCGATAATATTTCCGCCCAAAATAAACTCCCTAACCGCGGCGAGCTGGAAAAAGCGGTCAAACGTTCCGGTTTCACGATGGGACAATTCCGCGATTTTGTCCGTGACGATATCATGGTCCAGAAAATACAGATGAAACTGCGGGAAGGGGTCTCCGTCACCCCGGACGATCTCCGCGAGATCCGCGCCGCCCACATCCTGGTAAAAACCGAAAATGACGCTAAATTCGTCCTTGAAAAGCTAAAAAAA
>JBAZMB010000080.1:0-5533 GCA_041649975.1 Candidatus Margulisiibacteriota bacterium
CGACTCCATTAACATTGGTCAAAGCGTTGCTTTCTCTCATTAAGCAAAAGTGCTGAAAGAGGAGGCATCCCAGCCGGTCGGTTCCAGTTTGGGATAATCCGGGGTTTGGCCGGCGATCATCGCGTCAATGTCATTGGCGAGCTTGTCGGCGGTTGCTTTGGTGGCGTTCGCCATCAGTTTCGGCTGGCCGGTGTGAATGTCGACGACCGTAACCCCAAAATCGCTGATGATCTTGATATCCTCTTGACTGACCCGTCCGTTTTCCACTCGCCAAGCGTACAATTCCGGATTGCGCCGGTCCTGCAGGCCGATGATGAAAAGGAATTTTTGGTTGTGCGACAGGTCCTGGGGAGAAGGATAAGGGATCCCGCGCGGGTGAGTGTGATACACTCCCAGGTATTCCAGCCGATTCTTTACCAGAAAGCGGTAGGCCAGCTCAATATCATCGTCGGACAAAGCGAAGGTCGAGGTCTGATCGCCGGGGTTTTTGTTGGGAATGGGGAGGACCCCCAGGATCTTGTTCTCCCGGCCGCCTAGAAAGCCGCCGGTCTCCGCCGGCCAGCAGTCCTGGGCTTGTTTCATGATGATATTGTATTGCCGTTCGGTAATAATAAACATTTGAAAAGAATTATAACATGTAATATGATTGGCCAGAAAACCAGCGCAAAGGAGCAATGACATGGGATATATTTCCTGGTCGCTAATTGCCGGAGGGGTCGGGTTCCTTTTTTCCTGCTATCTGTTTATCTTTATTCTGCGCCAACCGCTTGGCACTCCCAAAATGAACGAGCTCTCCGATATGATCCACCATGGGGCGATGGCTTATCTTAAGCGGCAAACCTGGACGATCTTTCTTTTTATGGTTGTTGTTTTCATTATTCTGGCCTTGCTTTTGAGCCTTCAGGTCGCCCTGGCTTATGCCTTTGGCGGTTTTTGTTCGATCATAGCCGGACTGATCGGGATGAACGCCGCGACCAGGGCTAATGTCCGGACGACCCAGGCGGCGCGTAAAGACGCTTCGCTGGCGCTCGATGTCGCTTTTTCCGGCGGCGCGGTCATGGGGATGGCGGTCGCCTCGATCGGCGTTCTGGGGTTGGGCTTACTTTTCTTGATTCCCGGCGTGGCGGCCAAGGTGGCGATCGTGACCGGTTTTTCGATGGGAGCTTCTTCGATCGCTCTTTTTGCCCGGGTCGGGGGCGGGATCTACACCAAATCGGCCGATGTCGGGGCTGATCTCGTCGGTAAACTTGAAGCCGGGATCCCGGAAGACGACCCGCGCAATCCGGCGGTGATCGCCGACCAGGTCGGCGACAACGTCGGCGACGTGGCCGGGATGGGGGCCGACCTGTTTGAGTCATATGTCGGCGCGGTCGTGGCGACCGTGGCGATCGGCGCGCTGATGTCGGTCAATCAGTTCGGCTGGATGGTCCTGCCTTTGCTGTTGATCGCGGCCGGGACGATCTGTTCGATCGTCGGCGTTGTTTTTATTCAGCTCTTCCACCGGATGAACCCGCAAAAAGCGCTCCGTAACGCGACTTATGTCGCCAGCGGCCTTTTTGTCATTGCCGCTTATTACTTAACTATTCTTACGGTCCATGATCTTGGGGTTTTCTGGGCGATCCTTTCCGGGATCGTGGTTGGCGCTGTGGTCGGATTGATTTGCGAATTCTACACTTCTGGCAAGATCTTAAAGGGGATTGCCGATGCCTGTAAGACCGGGGCGGCGACCGATATTATCAGCGGGCTGGCGGTCGGGATGCGCAGTACCGTCCTGCCGGTCCTCTCGATCTGTCTGGCGATCTATGTCTCCTTCTTATTCGGCGGATTATATGGGATCGCCATCTCCGCGGTCGGGATGCTCGGGACGATCGGGGTGATCATGGCGGTCGACGCTTATGGCCCGATCGCCGATAATGCCGGCGGGATCGCGACCATGGCCCATCTCCCGGCTAAAGTCAGGAAGATAACCGACGAGCTTGATTCGCTTGGCAACACGACCGCCGCGATCGGCAAAGGGTTCGCGATCGGTTCGGCCGCCTTAACGGCCCTGGCCCTTTTTACCGCTTATACCCAGACCGTTGGTCTGCAGTCGATCGATATCCTTAAGCCGCAGGTCATCATCGGCCTGTTCATCGGTGGCTTGATCCCCTTTGTTTTCGTTTCCATGACCCTGCAGGCGGTCGGCCGGGCCGCCTATAAGATGGTCGAAGAGGTCAGGCGTCAGTTTAAGAAGATCAAGGGGTTGCTTGAAGGTAAAGCTAAGCCGCAGATCGAACAGTGCGTTGATATCGCCACCTCTGCCGCCCTTCAGGAGATGATCGTACCGGGCGTGGCCGCTGTCATAATTCCGCTGGTCGTCGGCTTGTTTCTTGGAGCGGAGGGCTTGGGGGGGATGTTGGCCGGTTCCCTGATCGTTGGGGTCCCGATGGCGATCATGCTGGCTAATTCCGGCGCCATCTGGGATAACGCCAAGAAACTGATCGAAGAAGGCTATCTGGGCGGGAAGGGGACGCCGATCCACGCCGCCTCGGTTGTTGGGGACACGGTTGGCGACCCATTCAAAGATACCAGCGGCCCGGCGATGAACATCCTGATCAAACTGATGTCGATTGTTTCTCTCGTTCTGGGACCGGTGATCGTCCATTATCACCAGGTGCTATTTAGATAGGCTGTTTTCGTGCTCCTCGCCGACGCCTCGTTTTTATGTTATTATTATAGTTGAATTTTGCGCCCATAGCCCAGATGGATAGAGCGCTTCCCTGCGAAGGAAGAGGTCGTGCGTTCGAGTCGCACTGGGCGCATTTTTTAGGAGGGGTGTCCGAGTGGTTGAAGGAGCACGCCTGGAAAGCGTGTGTACGTTAACCCGTACCGAGAGTTCGAATCTCTCCCCCTCCGCCAGTTGGAGGAGTGGCCGAGTGGTTGAAGGCGATCGTCTCGAAAACGATTATACCTTAACGGGTATCGGGGGTTCGAATCCTCCCTCCTCCGTTTTTCCTGATTTCACATGGAGGTGAACCGCGATGGCAAAAAAAGTTGAGGCCAACGTCAAGATCGTCATGGACGAAGTGGAGATGAACCGGGCCCTGCGGCGGATCGCTCACCAGATCATTGAAGCTAACAAAGGGGTCGAGCATATCGTTCTGGTCGGCGTTCTCCAGCGCGGCGTGCCGATCGCCAAACGGTTGGCCGAGATCATTAACCAGCAGGAAAAAAACAAAGTGCCGGTCGGAGTGCTGGATGTTTCCCTCTATCGCGACGACCTCAATGAAAAAGGCTCTTACATCGAAGTCAAAAAATCAGATATCCCATTTAAAATTGACGGCAAAGTCGTGGTTCTGGTTGACGACGTTATTTACGCCGGGCGGACCGCCAGAGCGGCGTTAGACGGACTCAAGGATTATGGCCGGGCGGCGAAAGTCCAGCTGGCTGCTTTGATCGACCGCGGCCATCGCGAACTCCCGATCCACCCTGATTTTACCGGTAAAGTTATCCCGACCTCAAAAAAGGAAGACGTTCGGGTTGAGATCATGGAGATCGACGGAGTGGACAGAGTCAGCATCAAATAGCGGGGGACTTTTTGTTTTATTGAGAGGGGAGGATCAGGACGTGGCGGCCGTTTGTAAAGCGGAGAGAGTTGACCCCATCCAAGGGTGAGAAGGCCGCTCCATTAGGGACCTCGATGTATTGTTCCGGCTGGCTGGCCATTAACTGGGGAAGATAAAGATCGATCTCCAGGTAGTTTTTTCCCAGCTCGGCCTTTAACGTCTGGCCAAAACTCCGCTCCTCTTCTCCTTCGACCGGGATAAAATTATTGTGCTGGGCGCCGGTATAGGAAGCGACTTTTTTTTCTTGTGCGAGCAGGAGCCTGATCTGGGTCAGGGTCCGGTTGTTGATCGTCGCGGCAAGGGTCTCGTTTTGTTGCAAGAAATAATTTTCGACTGGATCTTTGGCGTGGGACCCATAGAGGGAGACCTCATTTTCCGCCGCCGCGTTCATGATCGCGATTACGCCGCTTAAATCCGGTTGATCTTTGAACCATTTAGCAAGGAGCGGCCCGAATTGGCGGGTCCGTGGGTAGTTGTTGATCTCAAACTCCGCTTCGAAGCTGGAGGGGAGTGATTCCCAAACCAGATGTTTATACCCGTTGGCGGCGAGGAGCGGCATGACTTCGGTCGCGAAGTAGCTCTGGGTCGAGAGGAGGGCGCCGGCTTTCATTTTATGGATCTCGCCAAAGGCGACAACTCTGCTGTTCATTTTAAGGAGCGGTTCGATCGCTTCGGTCAAACTGGAGAAATGTTCGGCACAGAAGGTCGGCTGACAACCGAGCGGAGTAGCTACTGGCGCCGTGATCGTGGCCGCCGGCCTGGCGATGGGGGCCTGGCGGACTGGCGTACAACCGAAAAGCAGGGTGCCGGTAAGGACCAGCGGACGATAGTAATTAGTAATTGCCACGAACTATCATCGAGCGATCGGCGGCTCGATTTCAGGCAAAAATCAATTTATTAGCGAGTAATAATATGATTTGCGGTAAAGGTTGTTTCACTGCCGCCACTTTTAAACTTAGTATTTAACCATGTTCTGGCAATAACACCTGCGATTGTTGTGAATTTCCATTGGGGCGGAAGGTCGTAGCGCCCCGCTTTAATCGGTGTAACTTCGACTTTGGTGACGCGCCCATTTCTCCCGACCGTAACTCGAACTTGGGCGTTGACTCCATATTCCGTTGGGTGAGATGGATAATGTCCATAACGAACGATCTTTGTGTTAGCGGTGTCCCAAGCTTCAGTTTGTCCATCCTCATTACGGGCAAATTCACCTGACGGATTGAGATTGGGGACGTCGCCGGCTTTAACCACAACCGGAAGGCTGGCCGGTTGAGTGCTTGGGTCAACTGTTGCCGCCACCACCGCTTGTGATCCGCTATATTCAACCGTTTCAATTGGGATTGGGGTGATGGGCCCAGTTCCAGTATAGGCCTTAAAGCCTGGCGCGGTTGACTCGGCTTTTTTACCGGCAAAGATCGTGTTGACGGCGGTCGAGATACTTCCGCTGGGGTCGCTAACTTTAACTGGCGGGTTTGCCGACATATCCATGATCTCAACTGTAATATTAGAAAAAGCCAGCTGGGCGGTTACTTGATACTTTACGGTAACCTTGTAGTTTCTGCCGTCTCTAGGCAAGGCGGCTTGTATCGCGCTATCAAATTGCGGTTTGATTTGATCGCGGCGCAACACATTAGTTGCTGTTCCAGTTGATGAAGCAATGACCGACGGCTGAGGCGTAACAACCGGTGGCCTAACGGCTGTGTCTCTTACAACCGGGGGCCTTGGTTGTGGCGGCGGTGGCGTCACCGGCGGTTTCGCCGGAGGAGGAGGTGGTGGCGGCGCTACCGGTGGTTGCGGCGGCGGGGGCGGGACCGGTGTTTCCACTTTGGGCGGATTGAGAGGTGTCCTTGTCCCATCAACGCTGTTTTGTTTGAAGATCGTTTTAGTTGTTCGGTCATAAACTAAGATATCCCCTGCCTGGAGTTCCT
>JBAZMB010000081.1:0-5431 GCA_041649975.1 Candidatus Margulisiibacteriota bacterium
ATTTTCTAAATCGGCGCCGGTAAATCCTGGGGTCCGCCGGGCAACAACCGATAATTCAACGTCCTTAGCCAGCGGCTTCCCTTTGGCATGGATCTTCATGATCGCTTCGCGCCCCTTCAGGTCAGGTTTGTCGAGAACAACCCGGCGGTCAAAGCGACCCGGACGCAGCAAAGCGGGGTCAAGGATATCCGGCCGGTTGGTCGCGGCAATCACGATCGTATTAGCTTTGGGATCAAAACCGTCCATCTCGACCAGGAGTTGGTTTAAGGTCTGTTCCCGTTCGTCATGGCCGCCGCCAAGTCCGGCGCCGCGATGGCGCCCGACCGCGTCAATTTCATCCATAAAGATGATCGAGGGGGTCTGCTTCTTGGCCTGTTCAAAGACCGAACGGACCCGAGAGGCACCAACACCAACAAACATTTCCACGAAATCAGAACCAGAGATCGAAAAGAAGGGAACCCCGGCTTCCCCGGCAATCGCTCTGGCTAACAGGGTTTTACCGGTCCCGGGAGGTCCCATCAAAAGTAACCCTTTGGGGATCTTGGCGCCTAATGCCTGATATTTGGCTGGATTCTTGAGAAAATCAACGATTTCCTTGAGCTCTTCTTTGGCTTCATCTACCCCGGCGACATCGGCAAAAGTCACGGTAACTTTACCAGCCTGCTGTTTAACATTTGCCCGGCCGAAAGACATCGCCTGGCTGTTGGCTCCCTGCGCCTGGCGCATCATCAGCCACCAGAGGAAAAAGAAGAAAACGATCGGGAACAGGAGCTGAATGACCAGGTTCATAACCCAGCTTGATTCAACGGGCGATTCAACTTTGATCGAAACCCCTTTATCCCTGAGCATCGGGACCAGATTGGGGTAATTAAGGGCGTGGGTGCGGAATTTGGATTTGTCTTTTAGTTCGCCGGTGATCACATCGCCGGAAACGACAACCCGGCTGATCTTCCCCTGGTCGGCATTATCCAGAAATGAGGAAAAAGGAAGCTCCGTAACTTTGGTCTCCGGAGTAAACAGCGGCGCGATGATCGCCGCTCCGATCAAAAAAACAAGCAAATAGGTCACAATGACCCGCCAATTAGCTTTCATATGGAGTAATTATACCACAAATCCCCAGTCAGATAAGGGTTAGGGCTTTTCAGTCGATTTAACCTTTTTCCAGAGAGTATCCATTTCCGGCAGGGTTAGCCGGCGGGCGGTCAGATCATTTTCGATCGCTCCAAAGCGGCGGATAAATTTTTTGTTTGCCAGCTGGAGGGCGTCTTCCGGATCGATCTCCAGCTTGCGGGCGACATTGACGACGGAAAACAGCAGATCGCCGAGCTCCTCCTGTAGTTTCTTTTTTGATCCTTTTTTCCCTAATAGTTCAGCGATCTCGGCTCGCTCTTCGTCTACCTTTTCCCAGGCGCCGGCGACATCGTCCCAGTCAAAACCGACCCGCGCCGCTTTCTTCTGAACTTTATCCGCCCTGGACAAGGCCGGTAAAGATTTGGGAATACTCTCTAGCATCCCTTTCCGTGGCCCGTCTCCCGTCCCCCGTTCTTCCTTTTTAATCTTCTCCCACCTCTGCCAGACCTCCGCCTTATCCTTTGCCTTGGCCTTTCCAAAGACATGGGGATGGCGACGGACCATTTTGTCAGAGATCGTTTTTATGACCTTATTAATGTCAAATTTCTTATCTTGTTTGGCAAAAACCGCCAGCATTACGATATGGAGGAGCATATCCCCCAGCTCTTCGGAAAGATGGTCAAAATCACCCTCATTGATCGCCTCTAAGACCTCATAGAGCTCTTCAACCAGGTACGGCTTGAGACTCTCAAAGGTCTGTTCCCGGTCCCAAGGACATTTCCGCCTCAGGATAGTGACGATTTTCACGAATTCTTCAAAGGAGGCCCCTGTTTTGCTCATATATATCATTATACACCCTCCCCATAATAGAGAAACCATGCAAGTTTTTACCCTCCAGGAACGATAAATAAGTGAACGGACAAGCGAACAAACTATGACAAATAACGGACAAGAAGAGAAAAAAAGCGGCCCGAATCTCCAGGCTTTGGGCCTGAAATCGTCGATGGAAGTCATCGACATTTTGGGTCTGCTTCGGATCGACGGCGAACCGGTCATTAAAAACGACCAGTCGCTTCTCGACCCAAAGGACAAGGCCCGGGCGGTCATTGAATATTTCGTCGACAAACACAACCTGAAACCGGGCGAATTGCCCTATGTGGCGGCGGCGATCAAATCAGAACTTAAGAGCGGCCGACTGGCCTGGAGAAAATAATGGCACCAATCACCCCAACTAGAATAGGCTCGGTTGAACAAGCGCCCAGACAATCTGGCGGGACCCCGCTTATTAACCTAACCTCGACTGAACTTAATCGGTTGGTTTACGATGTCCGCAGCCCTTTAAACCAAGCGCAAAACGGCTTCTCGACCCGGCCGGTTTCAACCGAAGAAAGCCAAGCCCTATCGACCACCCAACCCCAGATCACTAAAACTCCCCTTAACCTCCAACCGGAGATCCCAACCGAAACTTATCGACCGGCAGTCGCTTTGGCCCCCGGCGCTAATATGTTGGAAGTTATTTTTGCCCTGGGAAATGGCCAGCTCAAGACCCTGGCGGCGCAGGCCAACCGGGAACAAGCCGCTTTAAATAATGGAGGAAAAGCCTAATGTCTGAAGAAAAGAGCGCCTTAGAGCAATTGGAAGTCGCCTTAAAAGAGCTTTGGAAAAGGAGCGGCCAGGCTTCGGTTATCGCCGCTAAACACACCGAATTCGTGATCGAACCGAAGATCTTTATGGGTGACAAGCTAAACCCGGAGATCTTAAAAATGCTTGCCCTGAACTATTTATCCCAGACTTCGCACCAGGATTCCGGGATCGGCAATGTTGAAGTGGCGCCGGATAAAATAACCATTAATAGCCCTAAAGGGAAACCACTGGTCATCATTAACGACCAACGGGTCGTTCAGCAATATATTAATTCCCGGCTGTAAGACACTTTTCCGCCAGCGCGATCACTTCACCGGCCGCTTTAAATAGTTTGGACTTGCCGGATAACCACTCCACCCGGATCAACTTACCGGTTTCTTTGACGCTGACCACGCCGCTGTTCAAGGCTTTAACCTTTAGCTTAACCAGCCGCAGGAGGGTCAAGAGAGGCCCTGGGATCGGCCCAAACCGGTCTTTAAACTCACCTTTGATCTCTTCTATCCCCTCCAGGGTCGTGATCATGTTCAGCCGACGGTAAAGAGCGATCCGCTGGCGGTCGTCGGTCACGTATTCCGGCGGGATTGAAGCTTCAACTTTCAGATCGATCTCAACTTCACGCGGCGCGACCACTTTTTCTCCCTTGGCTTCCCGGACCGCTTCTTCCAGCAGTTCGCAGTAGAGATCGAAACCGACCTCATAAATGTGCCCCGATTGTTCCGCCCCAAGCAGGTTCCCCGACCCCCGGATCTCCAGGTCGCGCATCGCTAATTTATAGCCGGAGCCAAGCGCGGTAAATTCCTGGATCGCTTTGAGCCGCTCCATGGCCAGGTCGGTCAGGGTCCGCTCCGGATGGTACATCAGATACGCGTAAGCCCTGACCGGCGAGCGGCCGACCCGCCCCCTGATCTGGTAAAGCTGGGAGAGACCGAAGCGATCGGCGTTATCGATCAAGATCGTATTAACGTTAGTGATATCCAACCCTGATTCAATGATCGAGGTACAAACCAGAACGTCATATTGCCGCTCCATAAAATCTTTCATCGTTTTTTCGAGCTTCTTTTCGTCCATCTGGCCGTGGCCGACCGTCACCCGCGCCGAAGGAACAAGCTTCTTGATCCTGGCCGCCAACCCCATTATTTTATCGACGGTATTGTGGACCAGGTAGACCTGCCCGCCCCGGTCGATCTCCCGAATGATCGCTTCCCGAACGACTTTCTCCGAAAAAGGAAGGATGTAGGTCCGAATCGGCGAGCGGTCGACCGGCGGGGTTGAGATCAAGCTGATCTCGCGTAAACCGGCCAGGGAAAAATAAAGGGTCCGGGGGATCGGCGTGGCCGAAAGGGTCAAGACGTCGACCGTCTTTTTCAGTTGTTTTAATTTCTCTTTATGAGCAACGCCAAAGCGCTGTTCTTCGTCAACGATTAGGAGCCCCAAATCTTTAAATTTCAGGTCTTTGGAGAGGAGCCGGTGAGTCCCGATCAGAATATCGACCCCGCCCTCCCCAACCGCTTTGACGATCGCCTTCTGTTCGGCCGGCGAACGAAAACGGGACAGCATCTCGATCACAAAAGGAAGATTTTTGAACCGCTCTTTGAAATTGTTAAAATGTTGTTCGACCAGAATGGTGGTCGGCGCCAGGATCGCCACCTGTTTACCGGCCGTCGCCGCTTTGGCCGCCGCCCTGATCGCAACTTCGGTCTTACCATAACCGACGTCACCGCAAACCAACCGGTCCATCGGCCGATTAGCCTCCATATCCTTCTTGACCGCGGCGATCGCCTTGAGCTGGTCGGGCGTCTCTTCATAAGGGAAGGTCGCTTCCAGTTCTTGCTGCCAGACATCGTCCGGCGGAAAAGAGATCCCCGGAAACTTTTCTCTGGCGGCGTAGAGCTGGGTCAACTCCTGGGTCATGTCGCGCAAGGCTTTTTTGACCCGGCTGCGGGTCTTGAGCCATTCCTTGCTCCCCAGGCGGGAAAGGCGGGGTTTGGCGTCACCGCCGCCCGAGTATTTCTCGACCAGGCCGATCATCGGCGGCGGGACATAAAGCAGGTCGTCGCCATGAAATTCAAGAAGGAGATATTCTTGGGAAACCCCGTCGATCTCCAGATCCTTCATTCCCCGGTAAACGCCGATCCCGTAATTCTCGTGGACCACAAAGTCCCCGATTTTCAGGTCGGATAAAAGCTCATCAGCCACCCCTTCCTTGGCCGGCCGAGCTTTTTTCCTGGCCGCCTGGGTCTCGCCGAACAGTTCTTTGTCGGAAAGAACGGTTAACCCATTAAAGGAAAAACCACCGCTCAATTTTCCTTCGATCACCCGCAGGCTTGGTTCTTCCCGCAAGCGGTGCGGATGGCGGCTGACGACCAGCGCCCCTTTAGGCACGGCCGCGAAATCATCGATATAACTTTTAACCGGCTGGAAAAGGAGCTCCTCCCCCGGCTCGGCAAAACTGGAAAGTTCGAGCCTAACTTTAGCGTCGAGCTCTTTGAGCGCGGCGCTCTGGCCGTCAATTTCGCCGGCGGTCCGGAGGACTTCCAACCGCTCGACCAGCACGACCAGCGTCCCTTTAGGGAGCGCGTTATAAAAAGGAGTGGAGGGTTTCTCTTTGGCCGGCAGCAGGCTGACCGCGGCAACTTTCTCGGTCGAACGCTGGGAATAGGGATCGAAGCGGCGGATCGACTCGACCGTGTCATTGGCAAATTCGAGCCGGAGGGCG
>JBAZMB010000082.1:0-5341 GCA_041649975.1 Candidatus Margulisiibacteriota bacterium
CTGGTCGACCTAACCCCGGAAGCGCTCATCAACCGGCTGGAACGGGGAGACGTTTACAAAGGGGAAAAAGTCCCCCAGGCCCTCGCCAATTTCTTCCGCAAGGAAAATCTAGCCGCCCTGCGCGAACTCGCCTTAAGGCGGACCGCCGATGAAGTTGACGAGCAACTTCAAGACTATCTGGACGTCCAAAAAAGCGAGCAGGCCAAGGCGGCCCACGAACACGTCGTGGTCTGCATCTCCCCCCGACCACTATCAGCCAAACTGGTCCGGCGGGGCTACCGGATCGCGAAGCGCTTGCAGGCAAATTTCGACTGTATTTACATCCGGGTCCCGGGAGCAAAGCTTAGCAAGAGCGAAGAAGCGGCAATGCAGGAAATTACCGACCTCTCCCGTAATTTAGGCGGTCAGGTCGTCGAACTGGAGGGGGATTCCGTCGCCGAAGAGATCATTAAATACGTCCAAAAGACCGGCTGTACCATGCTGGTCATGGGGCAATCGGCCCGCAGTCGGACCTCGGAAGTCTTGCGCGGCTCGATCATCACTAAAATAATGCGCCAGACCAAGAACATGGACATCGTCATCGTGGCCGACTCGAAAGATGAGATCCTCGACGATTAATCGCTTTCAATCTGGCCTTGATTAAAAAAACTCACCGGTTATTAGCGATCAGCCAATCCAAACTTCTCTCCCAGACTTCAACTTCCGAATTGTTACCAATGACCAGATCGTTATGACCGCTCCCTTTAATGACCGCAAAATTATCGTTCGCTCCCGGGGTCAGGGCTTTTTGGGCCAGGCGGACGCTTTCCGGCGTGGCCAGCCGGTCTTTTTCACCGGCGAGGAATAGACAGC
This sequence comes from Candidatus Margulisiibacteriota bacterium, assembly GCA_041649975.1. Lineage (GTDB taxonomy): Bacteria > Margulisbacteria > WOR-1 > O2-12-FULL-45-9 > XYB2-FULL-48-7 > XYB2-FULL-45-9. The sequence continues at coordinate 853 of JBAZMB010000082.1, forward strand.
TTGGTCTCGCCCCTCTCATGCTCCTCAAGCCGTCGTAATAATCAAAATCGCCGGCCAAAGAGACAAAGCCTTCGCGAATGAATTGGCTGAATGAATTTTCCAAGCCGGACGGGATCGGCTCGACAATTTTGGAGAAAAATGAGCGCAACGTCTTATAATTGACGTTGTTCGGTTCATAAAAGGAATTAAACTGTCGGCCTTTTAAGGCCCGATCCGGCAAAAAAGCGGCCAAACTGGCAAAGAGATGAAGCCTGGCCGAAAGGGTCCCGCCGATCGTTTGTTCTTCCGCGCCAATGATTTTTGATAAACGGTTAACGGCGGCGATCAAACGGGCCAAAGAAAGCGTAATTCTAATCGGACTGCCGATCGTCAGAAGGTTTCTGATCCGATCGTCGCCATATTTTGCCAGATAAGCGTACGCCAGCATCCCTCCCATGCTAAAACCAATCCAAGAAAAGCGCGCGGTCCCGGCGTCCTTAGCCACCAGGTCGAGGACCAGTGGTAAATCCAGGTTGACCATTTGATCAAAATTCAAAGCGGGAGAAACGTTGTAGCGCTGGCCATAATGAACGCTTTCCGGACAATATCGTGAAACAAAGCGATTGTAGACCAGCTCCGAACTGGGGTAATGCCAAAGATAGACCGCGAACCCCTGGCTGGCCAATAAATTGGCAAAAGACTTGGCATGGTCAAAGGTCAAAATCTGACCATCGTCAGTTTTCAAACGAAAAAGGTTGCCGTTGCAGGCAATCCCCGGGGCCATAACAACCGCGCCGCGATGAGGCATCCAGGAAGCGGTCGTTTCGATCTTTTTAACAAAAACTTCCCGGCTACCATTTCGACCGAACAGACTGGTCCCTTGTAAATAATAGGGGCTGGATAAACGCGAATTGTCTTTTGGTCTAATGCTCATCACACTATGACTTCGCCCAAAAAAACCGGGGATTTCAAAGATATTAACCATTGACATCAACAAAAGGGGATAGCATACTTTCCCTATCCTATTATTTCTGCTCACTGGAGGGAAAAATGAAAAAGAATACCATTATCGCTTTGTTTTCGTTTATTCTTGCCTGGGGCCTGCTTATTTCCGGCTGCAGCAGCACCTCCAGCAGTACCGCAACCACCACTACAACGTTGAGCTCTACGACCACCACTTTGCCGGGATCGGGAGCGGCTATGATCTCGGGAACCATAACTTTGCCCGCCGGCCTGGCCGGCAATCTTTGGGTCGGGGCCACAACCGACCCTACTTTTGCCTCCGGAGTATATGTAGGTGAGGAAAACTATACGATCACGGCTAGCGACACGACCAAAGCTTATTCCCTGCCAATTGGCGGTGCTACCGGGACCTACTATGTGATCGCTGTTTTGGCCGTCAATCAAACCTCATATCCCGGCCCGCTCCCACTGGCCGGCGACCGGGTGGGAGAATATGCCGATGGTGCCGTACCGGCGAGCTTTGGAAAAACACCGTCCGGGACACCGACAGCGATCGTCTATAATGCCGGAGACGCGGTTGCCGGAAAGAATTTCAACCTGAACGTCACCTGGTAAGAACTATCAGTACTTGATCTTTCTATCTCTATTTTTATCGTCTTTATTTTGCTATAATTCAGCTTAATATGCTTATCCTCGCCATCGAAACTTCTTGCGACGCGCAAACATATCAGAGTATATTTGGCCTAATAATCAATAATATCCCCATTACTACAACGGATCGCCATTCCAGCTTGCTTGTTTTCCTTAATAAAGGGGCATAATATTTACCTGTGAAGAAACTAATTATAATAACAACTTTATTTGTTTTTTTGATATTTATAACAATCATTGCTTTTCTAAGCTACACCTCTAGCAATTCTAACCCCGGCAGAATTGTTTACTATAAAGGCGGCAGTCTATTATCAACTTCGCTTAATGGCGAACAAACAACCGACCTGAGTAAGCTGGGGGCGCAGGGAAACCCAATTTTTGTCAGTAAGAACAAAATGAAGATGTATTTTGTTAGGGATAGTAACATTTGGTCAGCAAATACAGATGGTAGCCAGCTTAAACAAATAACTAAGAATGTTACGATTGAGCCGCCATTTGATATTTCTCTCATAGGGGCAAATGATGACGGAACCAAGCTGCTCTTTTCCTATGAATTGCCGGACATAATGGGAATTCCTGATGCCAATCGATATATTAAGTATGGCGTTCATTATTATGACGCAATTGCAAATAGGTTTAATTATATTGATCAACGACTTTTCAATAAAGAAGGAGCAGTCTATTATTATGTAGGATTTATTGACAACGTCCCTATTTACGCCCAAATACTTGATGGGTATTATTACAAGCTGGACCCTATTAACAATAAGCTTTCCAAATACACAAGGATGCCGATCCCTGCAATCGCGTCTACTTCATATTTCAATATTAAGAAGAATATACTTATTTATGATGGCCATTATGCGAATCAGGGCCAGAACATATGGAAGGATAGCGCCATTCCTGATTTATATAGTCAAATTGTATTAGTAAGCCTTGATAATTATTCGAAGACGTATATTTCGCTTGCCGGCGATTATGCTGAATATCAATATTTATCAGTTTCTCCCAACTTTGAAAATGTTATTTATGGACATCAAATGGGCGGCAGTGAAAGGGCTTATTATTCCTACAACATAAACAGCAGGCACACAAAGCCATTATCAAAGATCCATGCGACCTATTTAGTTCCATTATGGTTAGACGATGAAACATTTCTGTATGCCGATCAAAAACCGCTAGCAATTCTTTATAAATACGACTTAAAAACCGATGCTATAACTAAATATATTGAGAATATTGATTATTATACTATCCCTGATGAATGGTTTGATTTAACAAGAGTATTGTACTATTAGCTGCTCCGAACATAGTTAAAGATCCCCTCGTCAATAACACATCAGCAGTAAATGGCATTAGTATGCTAAAATAATGATAATTCCATGTTATGTTTATGACCTTACCCCATTGTTAGGACCAACTCATTATTCACGGCAAAAGCCACCCTAATTAATTAGGAAACTCATTTGTTTTTATGGCAGTCATCTTTAAAGACGGGCTTTTATAAAATCCCATCAATTTATTGGCTTCCTCATAACACCTTCTATCTTCATCAGTCCATTCCTCACAATTTAATAAGAGGAAATCCTCAGAGTTATCCTCTTGATACTTTGGAGCATCAATAGCTATGCCCACTACTTTATTCAAATGGGGAAACTTGTTTTTTGTGGCACCACAGGCAATTTCAAGCATCTTTTGACGTACCAATCTATATTCAGCATAATTTGTAATCTTATCTTTATAAAACTGTAAAAACATATATCCTTTATCCTTATAAAAAGAGGGCATAAAAGAGATGTGTCGAGTTATAGGGGCGGCATTGTCCGGAAAGCTCTTAATTACTTGTATAATGTGCTTTGATAATGCTCTCCTAACGAACCTAGGTTCCTTCGCCATCTCATAAATGGCACTAGGCCCTTTAAAAAAGTCCCGATCACAAATAAGTGTCCCATCAAAAGCATTTTGACACGTCCGTTGAATAAAATCGTCCCATAGATACGACACTTGATCTTCTATCTTTTTTCGCTTATATTGGTCGTGTTCTCCAAGTTTTACCCAAAAACCTTGGTCAATACTCATAAAGTTACACGTTTCATTTTTATCCTTGATAAAGTGCATATTTTCATCTTCATCAAAGTGCATAAAGTAGTAAGCTAGCAACTCTTCTTCCCCACAGAAGCTAAGGCCATCTAATTCATTAATCGCCTTTTCTTTTACAGAAATATACGAGACAAAGTCATAAAAGGTATCAAGCTCCTTTAAAACAATGCTCAAGTTATAACTATCAAACACATGAACTGGGTCAGCCTTGTCTAGATGAACGGCAAAAGGGAAAGGCAAATCATCTCCAGGCTCTCCGTAACTAACCATCAAGCTACCACTCATGTTTTCTTCTGAAAAGCCCTTACATGCATTGGCTGCCCCATGAGCCACGATAATCTTATGAATAGACACCTTATCAAATGGAATTTCTAAGGGCAATTGTATTGTTTTCTTTGCATCTAGAAAAACTGGTTTGCCACTTCTAATATATTTTTCGGCCCCTCTTGCTGTAATTATCTGCTTATCGATAACCCTTTTCCGCCACCTCTCCCAGGTTAACAGAACATCCTTACTTGCATCATCGAAAACAGAGCATTCTCTATCAAAGAATATAAACAAGTGGTTTTCAAATATGGCGATAAGATCGCAAAGCTCTTTGCCATCCTCATTAAATGGGTTCGCATAGCTCCATAACTTCAGAAATGTTTGATCACAAAGGGCTGACAATAGCCTTTCAGTTCGTGTTTGTCCTTTAGCCTTTTGGATTGCCATATGATTAATAACCTCTCGACTGCTATTTTACCACATAATTGGCACTCCACGCGGCCGAGCGCTAATCATCTTGGACGACGGT
>JBAZMB010000083.1:0-5251 GCA_041649975.1 Candidatus Margulisiibacteriota bacterium
GGGATCAAAAATATTGTCGGCTTGAAAGACGCGGCCGGGAGTTTAGACCAGACTTCCCAGACCAGGCAAATTTGCCCGAAAGATTTTATTATCTGGAGCGGCGATGATTCACTGACCTTGCCGATGCTGGCGGTCGGCGCGACCGGGATCATTTCCGTTGCTTCGCACATTGCCGGGAAAGAGATCGCCCAAATGGTCGCCGCCTTCCATGCCGGTGAGACCGAAAAAGCGCGCGAACTGCATTTGAAACTTTTGCCATTGTTTAAAGTCTTATTTATCGCCCCGAACCCGGCGCCGGTGAAATACGCGCTGGAACTGATCGGCCACCCGGTCGGGAAACCCCGCCTGCCGCTGGTCGAACCAACCGCGGCCGAAAAAGAACAGATCAAAAAAGTTTTGCAGGATTTAAAATTTGTTTAGCGGATCGATCAGGAAACCGCGACGTTTAGTCGCCGGTTTCCTGACCCTGCTATGTCTGGCCTCTTCCGCTTTCGCCTTTTCTTTTGCCGTGTTCGGCGACAACCAGGGGAATGACGACCTATTAAGTGAACTGATAACTAGCTGGAACCGGGACCAATCGCTCGACTTCATCGTCAATCTGGGAGATTTCACCGTTCATGGAAAGAAAACGGAGTATCAGAGCTTTTTAAAAAAGACCGCGCTCCTTAAAGTTCCGATGCGTTATGTCCAGGGAAACCATGATGGGGTAGCCGGTGGCTGGCGAAATTTTGAAAAGCTCATTGGTCCGGCTTATTATGCCTTTGACCACGACGATTCCCGCTTCATTGTGCTTAATAATGCCTTTCGGGAAAGTTTCGATCCCGCGCAGTTCAAGTGGCTGAAAAGCCAGTTGGCCGCCGCCCGGGGGAAAAAGATCTTTGTCTTCATGCATAAGCCGGTCTTCGATCCCTCCGAGATCTACAACGATTACGTCATGTCGGGACGGGCGGTGACCGAAGAGCTGACCAACCTTTTTGGCAAATACAAAGTCCGTTACGTTTTTGCCGGCCATATTCACGGCCACGCGAAGTCGGAACGCGACGGGGTCGTTTATATCGTCAGCGGCGGCGGGGGCGGACCGCTCCATTTGCCAAGAGAGCTTGGCGGATTCTACCATTATGTTAAAATAACCGTGAACGGTGAAACGGTCACCGATCAAGTGATCAGACCTTATGAGCAATAAACAAAGCAACGCCATTGTCCAACGGAACCGCCTGGCTCTCGCTTATCTTGAGCTGGCGGACGATGAATTGTTCTCCGCTTTGCCGGAAGAAGAAAAACTAGCCACTATCAGGGAGGTTCTAAAAAGCGGGGACGAGATCGCCGACCAGGTCATTGATGAATTTAAATCCAATGATCCCCGCAAGATCGCCGGCCTCCTCGGGATCAGGATCTTCGGCGACGAGAAAAAGGGGCTGGTCCGGAGCGAATACCGACGGGCGACCAAAGAGATCGCCATTTCCCGCCTTTTCCACGACAAGCTTCGCCGTCAGGTCCATGTTCCTGAACTGTCGGAACGCCTCCTCAAGATCGTCGTCTCCCACGAACTGTTCCATTATTTTGAATTGGAACGTTTCGGCGAAGTTTACAGGAAATTCCGTTTCAAGTCCTGGGAAGTCGGCCCTTTTGCGTCCCACAAGCAGATCAAAGGGTTGAGCGAAGTCGCCGCCCAGGCCTTTACCCAGACGCTCCTCGGGATCGAATTGACCCCGGAAGTCTTTGACTACATGCTGATGGCCTCCTTTCTGGCGAAAAAGAGCTGATTCTGCTATAATTTTAGGGAAAATGCCAGCCGATTTACACATACATACGAACCAGTCAGACGGCACATTTTCTCCGGAAGAAACAGTAAAATTGGCGGCCCAGGGTGGACTGAAGACTATTTCTTTGACCGATCACGACAACGTGGATGGAATTGAAAAAGCGGTTCAGGTTGGGGCGGAGGCGGGGATCGAGGTTATTCCAGGCATTGAGCTGACGACTGAAACGGCTCACGCCGAAGTGCATATCCTTGGTTATTATCTCGACTATCAGGCCCCGCGATTACTGGAAGTTCTGGAGAAGATCCAAAAGAGCCGGGTTGAACGGATCCACGGGATCGTCGCCAAGCTTCGGGCGGTCGGGGTGGAGATCGAAGCCGACGAGGTTTTCGCTCTGTCCGGAGAAAAGTCGCCGGGGCGGCCGCACGTCGCCCGGGTCTTGATCAAAAAAGGGATCGTCGGGACTTTTAAGGAAGCGTTCAAGCGGTTCCTTGATTTCCGGGCGCCGGCCTACGTGCCGCATTTCAAACTGACGCCGGGCGAGGCGATCAAGCTGATCAATTCGGTCGGCGGGATCGCGGTCTTTGCCCATCCGGCCATTTCCAACGCGGATGAGCTGATCCCGGAAATGATCGCTGACGGTTTGCGCGGGATCGAGGCCTATTACATCAGCCATTACGCCGATCAGGTCGATTATTACGTGAAGCTGGCCCGTAAAGAAGGCCTGCTTATGACCGGTGGTTCCGATTTTCACGGTGAAGATTCCGGACGGGAGTCGAAACTGGGGGATTTTTCCATCCCCGACGAATTAGTGGATAAATTAAGAGATGAACACTTACGCGGAAATTAATTTAGAAGCGATCAAGAAGAATATTGCTGAGATAAAGAAAACGGTCACTCCGGGCGTGAAGTTCATGGCGGTCGTGAAAGCGAACGCCTATGGCCACGGTTCGGTGGCGGTCGCCCGGGCGGCCGGAGAAGCGGGGGCCGATTATCTCGGGGTCGCCAACCTGAAAGAAGCGCTGGAGCTCCGCGAAGCGGGCATTCTTTCGCCGGTCCTGATCCTGACCGAATCGCCGACCTCGGTTGCCGACGAGATCATCCAGCATAATCTGACCCAGACGATCTACTCGTTCGCCGAAGCCAAGGCGTTATCCGAAGAAGCGCAGAAACGCAAGCGCCCGGTCAAGGTCCACGTTAAGATCGATACCGGGATGGGCCGGGTCGGGGTCGCGCCGTCGGAAGCGATGGCTTTTATCTCCAAGGTTTCTTCTCTTCCCGGTTTGGCGATCGAAGGGTTATTTACCCATTTTGCCAAAGCGGAAGAGCCGGAAGATACCTTTACCCAGGAACAGTTCAATAAATTCAAGCAGATCGCCGACCGCTTGCCGGCGATTCCACTGAAGCATTCGGCCAATTCGGCGGCCGCTCTTTTTCATAAAGCGACCCACCTCGACTTGGTCCGGATCGGTTTGATGATGTATGGCCTTTATCCGCTGGGAAATTCCCGGCGCTTGATCACTTTAGACCCGGCCCTCTCCTTTAAGACCAGGGTCGTCCACTTGAAGAAAGTCCCGGCGGGAACGCCGCTTTCTTACGGTTCGACCTACGTGACCGAAACGGAATCATCGATCGCGACCATTCCAGTCGGCTATGCCGACGGTTACAGCCGCCGGCTCTCCAACCGGGGCCAGGTCCTGATCCGGGGGCGGCGCTATCCAATCGTCGGTAAAGTGAGCATGGACATGTCGCTGGTCAATGTCGGCGGCGCCAACGTTGAGCTGGGTGACGAAGTCGTCTTGATCGGCCAGCAGGGGGGACAGGGGATCTCGGCCGACGAGATCGCTACTTTGGAAGAGACCATTTCTTATGAAGTCGTTTGCAGTATCGGCAAACGGGTTCCGAGGGTGTACCGGTAATGACCAATGTCCAATGTCAAATGACAAATGAAGGTGTCGCTTCGCGACATTTTAAGCTATGCAAAAAATATTAATTAATCAATTAGTAATCCCAAGCTTTGAGGTCGCGGCAAGGGTTGTTTCAAATCTATCTGTGCTTCAACTGTGGACACCTTATATAACTATTGTTTTAACTGCTGGGCTTGGAATATTTGCTTATTTATTCACTCAGAGATGGCCACAAGAAAAAGCCATCAAAATAGCAATCAAATATGAAATATACCATAATTTTTATCAGATGATTGATTGTGGGTACTGTGCCAAGCATCTTTTAATAAATCATCAAATAATTGTTGAAAGTGGGCTTAAACCAGGAGGCGCAATAATTTATTGCGAACCGTATTATATTGCTTTTGAAGCGATGATGAGGAATGGATTAATGTCCGCATTTAAAAATAGAGAAGATGCATTGTTCTCACTTTATGAATCGATTCGAGAATACGATTCGACTTATAGATTTTGGGTTGAAAAAGTAAATAATCCTGAAAAAGTGGTTAATATTCCAGATGTTTTGAAAAAGATAGTGGGGTTGGCTGAACAACAAGAAAAGAAATTGAGCGAATACTTTGATAAGTTGGATTTTATTTCAAAAGAGGGATGGGATGTGTTTAAGGCAGAAGGCAAGAAGATTTGGAATAGAGAATAACGTGTAAATATGGAAAAAATACAAGTGTTTTGTGGTGAGGAATTAGTGACAAGCCAAAGTTTATTTAATGTGCCGAAGGCACACCATTATTTGACATTTGTAATTGGTCATTTGTCATTCGATTTAAGGAGTTTTTTCTAAATGAGTTACGTTTCGCTCTATCGCAAATGGCGGTCGCAGAATTTCGCGGAGATTGTCGGCCAGCCGGTCATCGTCCAGACGCTGAAGAACGCGATCCTAGGAAACCGGATCTCCCACGCCTATCTTTTCACCGGGCCGCGCGGCACGGGGAAGACTTCGACCGCCCGGATCCTGGCCAAGTCGCTCAACTGCAAGGAAGGACCGACCCCGTCTCCCTGCGGCAAGTGCGAGAGCTGCGACAAGATCAAGAACGGCCATTCGGTCGACGTGATCGAGATCGACGCCGCCAGTAACCGGGGGATCGATGAGATCCGCGAACTCCGGGAACGGGTCCGCTTTACGCCGCTGGAAGGGCGCTATAAAGTTTACATTATCGACGAAGTCCACATGCTGACCTCGGAAGCGTTTAACGCCTTGCTCAAGACCCTGGAAGAGCCGCCGTCGCACGCGATCTTTATCCTGGCGACGACCGAGATCCAAAAAGTCCCGGCGACGATCGCTTCCCGCTGCCAGCGGCTCGATTTCAGCCGGATCAGATTGGCCGAGATCACCGAGCATTTAAAAGAGATTGCCAAGACTGAAGGTTATAAGGCCGATCCAAAAGCGCTCGATCTGATCGCTCGTTCCGCCGAGGGGGGGATGCGGGACGCGATCTCGCTCCTCGACCAGGCGATTTCCTTTTCCGGCAAAGAGATCTCTTACGACAATGTTGTGACCCTCCTTGGGACCGCCGATGAAGAACTCTT
>JBAZMB010000084.1:0-4973 GCA_041649975.1 Candidatus Margulisiibacteriota bacterium
GCGTCCTAGAGGTAATGGGTGACGAAAAGAAGCTGAAAAATACCGGAAAAAGAAGAAGACAACAACGGTTAATGGCTCAAAACCTCGGAAATTGATTTTGCCGCTTGACTGATGGTCCCAGGTTGCCCAAGAATATCTTTCAAACGAGAAAACTCGCGCGACATCGCCTCGCGATCCGCTTTGCTGGCAAGTAAAGTAAGGGCCGATTTTGAAATCAAAAAAGGGTTCGCTTGATCCATGATCAGTTCAGGAATAACTTTTTTATCAAGGACAATATTTGTCATGCAAAAATATTTAATTTTCTTTTCGATCTTTAAAATATATTTGCCGAGGTAGTAAGAGAAGCGGGAAAGTTTGTAGACCATAATATTGGGGACGCCAAGCAAAGAGGCCTCGAGATTAACCGTGCCGGAAACGCAAATGGCTAAATCCGCCGACGCTAAAGCGTCATAAGAATCGTTGAGAACGAATTTGCAGGCAAGGTCGGAAAAGGCCTGTTCAATAATATTTAAAAAACGCGGGGAAGAAACTGGGACGATGAAGTTAATCTCCGGCTTGGCTTGGCGCATAAGGCGCGCGGTCTCGGCCAAAATAGGGAGCAAAGACTTCAACTCCTGCTGGCGGCTCCCTGGACAGAGGGCGACAACCTGACCAGCGGTAAAACTGAATTTTTGGCGGAGAGCCGGCTGATCGGCGGATGCCTTCACTATATCCAACAAAGGGTGACCGAAATAAACGACATTATCGCCAAAGGAACGGAACTTCTTGTATTCGGCCGGGAAGATCGCAATAACGAGAGAAACGGCGCGCAAGACCCTGGCGACTCCCTTATTGGTTCCCCACAGCCATTCCTGAGGAGCAATATAGTAAACAGTCTTGATCCCTAAGGACCGGCAGAAGTTAGCCAAAGGGAGGTTGAAGCCCTGGGAATCGATCAGAATGACCAGATCCGGCCGTTCCTTAATAAGCAACGCTTTAGCCCGTCTAAATGAGCGATAAAGAGCAAGAAGATTAGGGATGGTTTCAAGAATGCCGATGGTGCTACGACGGGTGATATCAAGCTTTATCTCAACGCCAGCCGCGGCCAGGCGTTCGGAGCCGATACCAAAGTAGTAAGCATTGGGCAAAAGCTTCTTAAGCTCGTTGACAAGATAGGCGCCGTGCAAATCGCCGGAGATTTCTCCGGCCGACACCATTATCTTCATATGCCGAGTTCTGGAATGTCCGGGAGGATCAATTCTTCGGCTTCTTCTTCGATCGCCGTTTTCTTGCTGATCCCGCGTTTGCTCTCGGTGTCTAGAAAATCGAGGATCTGCTTGATCTCGGGAAGCTGGCGAAGCCGTTTTTTAATTTCAGCCGAAGCTTCGGCGGTATTTTTTCCTGATTCATAGATCAGCTTGAACGCTTTTTTTATTTCGGAAGTTGAATCGATCGGCACGCCGCGGCGTTGCAGGCCGATGGAATTGATCCCGCGGACCTGGGCCGGGCTACCGTCGACAAGCATGAACGGCGGAATGTCTTGCGTAACCTTGGATTGCGCGCCGATCATTGCCAGCCGGCCGACCCTGACGAACTGGTGAATTCCGGCCATGCCGCCGATGATCGCCTGGTCGCCAATCTCGGTGTGACCGGCCAGGCCAACGTATCCGCCGATCACGGTCTGGTTACCGATCTTGCAGTTGTGGGGAATATGGGCGTGGACCATAATGTAATTCTCGTTGCCGATCGTGGTCTTCCCGTTTTCGCCGGAAGGGAGGTGAATGGTAACAAATTCACGAATAATATTCTTGTCACCGATAACGATCTCGCTCTTTTCTCCTTTATATTTGAAGTCCTGGGGCGGAACACCGATCGTCACCCCCTGATAAAGGACGTTTTCTTTGCCAATCGTGGTCTGGCCGGCGATCGAACAATAAGCCCCAACTTTAGTCTTTTCGCCGATCTTGACGTCTGGACCGATAACCGCGTACGGCCCGATATCAACTCCTTTTGCGATCTGCGCGGTTGGATGGACGGAAGCGGTGGCGTGAATTTTGGCCTCGCCAGTATCAACCAGCGAGAACATGAATTCACCCTCGGTCACGACTTCGCCGCCAACCGTGGCTTTCCCTTTCATTTTGCCGAGCGGCCCGCGGATCCAAACAGTTTCGACTTCGAAAATCAGCTGGTCGCCGGGAACGACCGGCTTCCGGAAACGGACATTGTCGATCGCGGCGAAATAAACGATCTTCCCGCGAGAAGAAGGGAGCCGAAGGGCCAACACGACTCCCACTTGGGCGATCGCTTCAATAATTAAAACTCCCGGCATGACCGGGTGGCCGGGGAAATGGCCCTGAAAATGGGCTTCGTTCATGGTTACGTTCTTTAAGGCAACCGCCCGCTTCCCTTCCTCAAGCTCTAAAACTTTGTCGATGAGTAAAAATGGAAAGCGATGCGGGATCGTGTTCATAATCTCTTTGATATCAATGACCATAAGAATCCTCCTTTAATAAGCAGCCAGGATCGTCCGAACCAATTGAGCGTTCAATTTGTGCCCCGACTTATAAGCCTTAAAATGTCCTTTTAACGGCCGGCCTAACAAGGCCAGGTCGCCGATCAGGTCGAGAATTTTGTGCCGGACCGGCTCATCGGCAAATCGGGGCGGATTAACGTAGCCGCTCTCGTTGAGGACCAGGGCGTTGTCGGTCGAAGCCCCTTTCCCCAGCCCTTTGGCTTGCAAATAATCCAACTCGTTGACATAACCAAACGTTCTGGCCGGAGCGATCGACTCAATGAATGAGCGGCGATCGAGGACAAAACTGTATTTTTGCTCTCCAAGTCCTTTAAATATTATCATAAAATCGATCCTAAATCCATGAAAGGGGAGAGCTTCGAGCCGGGAATCACCGTCGACAACAAGAAACGGCTTCTCGATCAGTTGGTAGTCCTTAGCGGCGGCTTGGTCAATGATCCCAGCCGCTTCAAAAGCTTTAACATAGGGGAGGGCGCTACCGTCAAGGGCGGGGAGCTCGCGCCCAGCTACCTCGACCAGCAAGTTGTCTATCCCCAAGCCGGAGGCAGCGGCCAAAAAATGTTCAACGACCGCGATCCCCCCCAGGACCGTCCCCCGCTCGGTTTGTTCCACATTGTTGACCAGGGCCTTGATTAACCGGCCGTTTTTGGCAAAAACCAACCCCGTACCGGCGGCGCTTGGCTTTACGGTGATCCTGGTTGAAGTTCCTGAATGGTTCCCGATTCCCTCAAGCGAAAATGGCCGGACAATGGTTCTTTGTTTATCTTGGTTCTGGGCGGGCAATTGGGACATTTGATTTTTCCCCGTAGAGCTTGTAATAGCTCTTGATCGTTTCTTCCTTGATTTTTTTGTTGGCCGTGTCATAAACGGTGCGAGTCACGTCGGTTTTAAAAGGGCTGTCGGAGGCCAGAACTTCCCTGACCGTTGCAGGACGATAGCCGCGGCCCTCCTCAAGGAGAAAAACCTTGGGATAGGAAAACTCAACTCTTTTGCCGGTCGGCGTCCCGTAGATCCTAAAGGAAAGCCGCTTGTTGGTGGCTAACGTTTTTATCAGGATTGGAAAGGGAGTATTGTTTTTAAATTTGAAATCCTTGGCCGGCGGGTAAACGGAAGCGTCCCGTCCCAGGGGATAAATATTAAAATAGAAAGAATGATTTGACCGCTGTAGGATCTCCAGATCGGCCAAGGAAACGGCGTTGTAAAGCGTGGTCCCGATCTGGCAGGTCCCGCCACCCATCATTGGGACCAGCTCCCCGTTGTAGATAACGAACGCCTCCTTAAACCCTCTTTCCGGAGTGAATTCGCCGATCGCGTCTCCGAGCGAAAACTCTTCTCCCGGCAGCAAGAGGGTCCCATCGAGCCAGGTCGCGATCAATTTAATATTATGGATCCGGTTTGGCGAATCGTGTCGGCCGTAATAGGTCGTATAGGCGGCGATCCTGATGGCCGGCGGATGGGCGCGCAGGATCGCCTCGGTGATCTTTGGCTGTTCGTAATCAAATATTAAAGGGAAGCGGCTTTTTCCCTTGGCTAATTCCGCGTGAAAGGTTTTAACCGTGTCAACGATCCTCAAGGTCCGGCCAGGATCGTCGCTTTCAATGTGATAGCCGCCGGTGCTCTCATCAAGAATGATTGACGCGTCTTTCGCGGTCGAGAGGGTTTCCGCGTAAAGGCCGGTAACGACTTCAAGCAGTTGTTTCTCTTCGACCCCCAGGGTGACCGGGAAATGCATCGCTTCTCGGGAGAGCCGCTCCTTCAAGCTGTTAAAATAGCCCTTTTTATGCAGTTCGTTAAAGGCGGATTGGACAGATTGCTTAAGGTTGACATAGATCCCAAGGGTATCGGGGCGGAGTGGGTACAAGAGCTTGCCGGCCTCAAATGTAACAACGGCAGAGTAAACATCCGAAACTCTTAAAGACTCAAGCTTTTCGTAAGCCTGGATCTGGTCAAGTCCCGAAACATCTACTCTGCCGATATAAGTCCGATACGGAAACCGTTCAGTGCTGCGCAGGTAATCGAAAAAAACCAGGGCCAGGGCCACGATTACCGAAATTGCCGCTAACAGCGCTAAAGCAACAAGTAACTTTTTCAATTAGGCAAGGATTTTTGTTACCGAGCCGGCTCCTACTGTTCTGCCGCCTTCGCGGATCGCGAAGCGGGTTCCGGCTTCGACCGCGACGTCGGTGATCAGCTCAACGGTCATGACGATGTTGTCGCCGGGCATGACCATTTCAACTTTGTCCGGGAGTTTGATCTCGCCGGTCACGTCGGTGGTGCGGACGAAGAACTGAGGCTTGTAACCATTGAAGAATGGGGTGTGACGCCCGCCTTCTTCTTTGGTCAGAACGTAAACCTGGGCTTCGAACTTCTTATGCGGCTTGATCGAGCCGGTTTTGGCCAGAACCATACCACGCTGAAGCTCTTCTTTTTCGATGCCGCGCAGGAGAAGACCGACGTTGTA
>JBAZMB010000085.1:0-4902 GCA_041649975.1 Candidatus Margulisiibacteriota bacterium
AACGCCGATCGAAACGACCGGCCAGCTGAAAGAGATAGTCGAGTTATCGATCCACTCCTGGAAGAAGCGGGAATCGGTCACCAGGATCTTCCAGGCGCTCCGGATCGCCGTCAACAGCGAACTGGAAAAACTCCAGAGCGCGCTGGAGCAAGCGGAGGCCAAGCTCTTGCCGGGCGGACGGCTGGTCGTCCTCTCCTACCATTCGCTGGAAGACCGGATCGTGAAGCATTTTATCCGGGAACACAAAGACAAGTTGAAAGTCCTCACCAAAAAACCGGTCCTGGCTGGCGAGGCGGAAATAGCGGTCAACCCGCGCGCCCGCAGCGCCAAGCTCCGGGCGGCGGAGAAACTATGAAATTCAAACAGATCTTAATGGTGATCGGCTTCTTCTTGCTCCTCTGCGGCATCCATCTCTTCTTTAACGCCCAGAACATCCGGCTGAAATACGGGCTGACCGACCTCAAGATCCGGCGGCAGGAACTGATCAGCCAGAACCGGGCCCTTGGCACCAAGATCGCCATCATCGAAAACCTGGATTCGATCGACCAGATCGCCAAAGGCCGCCTTAATATGTATTATCCGGAAGATATTACTTACGTGGTCCCGTCTAAAGAGGCCCGCTAACCCCTTTTGCCCCTCCCCCTCCGACGTGATATACTTAATTATATGGTTAGAGTACGTTTTGCCCCGTCACCGACCGGCGCCCTCCACATTGGGGGGGCCAGGACCGCTTTATTTAACTGGCTCTTTGCCAGACACCTGAAGGGAAAATTCATCCTCCGGATCGAAGATACCGACCGGGAGCGCTCCACCCTTGAATCTAATAAAGCGATCTTTGACGGCCTGGAATGGCTCGGCCTCGACTGGGATGAAGGCCCCAAAGTCGGCGGCTCCTTTGGCCCCTACTTCCAAACCGAACGAGTAGAACTCCACCGTCAGCACGTCCAGAAGCTGGTCGACGAAGGGAAAGCCTACTATTGCTTCTGCACCCCGGCCGAGCTGGCAAAAAAAAGGCAAGAGGCCGAGGCCAGAAAAGAAGCCCCCCGTTACGACGGCTCCTGCCGGAAGTTATCAGAGGCCGCGATCAAAGAAAAATTAGCCAGCGGCTGTCCGAAGGTCGTCCGCTTTCTCCTCCCGGCGGTCGGCAAGACCGTCGTCAACGACCTGATCCGCGGGCCGGTCACCTTTCAGAACGAGGTCCTCGACGACTTTGTGATCCTCAAATCGGACGGCTTCCCGACTTACAACTTCGCCTGCGTGGTCGACGATCACCTGATGGAGATCACTCACGTCATCCGCGGCGACGACCACCTTTCCAACACCCCGCGGCAAATCCTGCTCTACCAGGCCTTTGGCTGGGGCTTGCCGCAGTTCGCCCATATCCCAATGATCCTGGGGAAAGACAAGGCCCGGCTTAGTAAGCGCCACGGCGCGACTTCGGTCATTGAGTATGACAAGATCGGGTACCTTCCCGAAGCAATGATCAACTACATCGCCCGGCTCGGCTGGGGCTACGGCGACGAAGAAGTCTTCAGCCGCCAGGATCTGATCGAGAAGTTTTCGCTCGAAGGAGTGGGAAAAAACCCGGCGGTTTTCGATCTGGACAAGCTCAATTGGCTCAACGGCCAGTATATCCGGAAGATGATGCCGGAACGGCTCTTTGACCTCTGTGAACCAATGTTAATCGCCGCTTACGGCCATCAGGACCTGGTTTATCTTGCTAAAGTCGTAAAACTTTTTCAGGACCGGCTGGTCCTTTTCCCCGACATCGTCGCGCTCTCTGAATATTTCTTCAAGGACGACTTCCAATACGACCCCAAGGGAGTGGAGAAGCACTTCAAAACGGAGCTGGCAAAACCGATCTTGACCGCGCTCAAAGAAAAACTCGGCGCGCTTGAGCCGTTCACCAAAGAAACGATCGAACCGCTTTTCAAAGGGATCGCGACGGAGATGAACGTTAAGCTCGGCGTCGTCATCCACCCCTGCCGCCTCGCCCTTTCCGGCCGCTCGGAAACCCCGCCGATGTACGACGTGGTGGAATTGCTGGGGAAAGCCAAAGTCCTTGCCAGGCTGGATAAGGCTTTAGCGTCGCTTTAACCCCATATTTCTTATTCCGCTGAAATCTTCCTTTAAAAACCAAGAAACATAACTATGACCCCTAAAATAGAAACTCACAAAACAATCCCGGTCCGGCCACGAGCCTTAAAGAAGCCGTTGCCGACGATCACGCTCGGCGCGGCTTTTACCGGTTTGAGCGAAAAGGGGGCCGGGCAGGTGATCGACCGGACGATCCAGGCTTTTCCACACGACCGTCTCCTGGTCATCGTAGACGGGATCTCTGGTGCCGGCAAAACATATTTTTGCCAACAGCTGAAAACCGGACGCCGAGCTCTTTCCAAACCGACCTCACAAATCATCCACCTGGCCGGCGACTCACTCCATGATTTTATCGAAAAAGCGGCCAATGGCCTGGCCAACAACCGGAATTTACTCCCCCAGTACCAGTGTCTTTTCGAACAGCGGGAAGCCTACCGGCATTCTGGCTGCCCGGAATACACCCTGGCAAAATATTTCGAATTGAATCATCAGCGGCTCTTTGGCCAGCCCCCCACCAATCTCGTTTTATATGATTGCGCGGGATCGATTTCTCATCTTAAGGGGATGATCGAGCGTCTCGACCTCTTTAAAACAAACCCGCCGCCAATGATCGGGCTTTTTGTCCGGATCGACCCCAAAGTTATAGGGGCTCCCTGCCTTAATTGGTACAATATCAGCGTTGAATCGATCGGGTAGCGGCTATAAATATTCGCAGAGGTAAGCGGTATCGACGGCGACTTTCAGCTGGAACTTCGAATTAGCGGGAACTTGAAAGACCGAACCAGCCTCAAATGTCTGCCAATGTTGGCCTTCGGGGAGCATGACGGTCAAAGCGCCGCTGACGACACGCATAAGTTCGTGGGAAGAAGTGCTAAACTCGTACTCTCCTGGCTCCATCACGCCAATCGTCTGTTTCCCGGCTGGCGCGTTGATCGTTAAGGACTTAACCTTACCATTGAAATATTCGTTTACTTGTACCATTTGTTGCTCCCTTTAAATTTTCGAATTTTCTACATTATTTAGAGTTTAGTTTTTAGAGTTTACTTCTTCACCATCGTCCCAATACCGTGGTCGGTAAAGAGCTCAAGGAGAAGGGCGTGGCGGACACGGCCGTCGATGATGTGGGAGGTGTGGACCCCTTTGCGGACCGCGTAGAGGCACGACTTGATCTTGGGGATCATCCCGCCGGAGATCGAGCCGTTCTTGATCATCTTGTCGGCTTTATAGGTGTTAACTTCGGAGATCAGCTTCCCGCTTGGATCGAGGACCCCGCGGACGTCGGTCATCATGATCATCTTTTCCGCTTTGAGGTAAGCGGCGATCGCGGCGGCCGCTTTGTCGGCGTTAATATTGTACTGTTCCCCGCCCTGTCCGACCCCGATCGAGGAAAGGACCGGGATATAACCCATATGGATCCACTTTAAAAGATAGCGGTACTTGATCCCGCCGACCTGCCCGGTATAGCCGAGATCGAGCTTGTTCCCTTCGGCGTCTTTCTTCCAGTACTTATAAGCCTTGATCACTTCGCCTTTTTTGCCGTAAAACCCTTTCGACTGACCGCCAGCCTGCTTGATCATCGAAACGATTTCGCCGTTGATCTTTTCGCCGAGGACTTTCACGACGACTTTCATCGTCTCCTTGTCGGTCACGCGGTAGCCGCCGATGAATTTCGGTTCGATCCCCTTCTTCTTGAGGAAGCGGTTGATCTCCGGCCCGCCGCCGTGGACAAGGACCGGGTGCATCCCAACCATCTTCAAGAAGACGACGTCGCGGATAACTTCGTCTTTGAGTTCGCTGTTCTCCATCGCCGCGCCGCCGTACTTAATGACAATGATCTTGTCCTTGAACTTTAACAAATACGGCAAAGCTTCGATAACAACATTGGCCCGTTCAATTAATTTCTCTAACATATATTTTCTCTTCTTATTCCCCACACTTCAGTGTGGGGTGCCAAAATCCCACTAAGTGTGATAATCGGCGTTGATCTTGACGTAACCTTCGGTCAGGTCGCAGCCCCAGCCGATCGCTTCGGCTTTCCCCGCTTTCAGGTCGATCGTAATGACATCTTGCTTGGCCTTCATCTCCCAGCTCCACTTGAACTTTTCCCAGTTAACGTCAACGCTGGTCGAGCCGAGCGCCTGGAGGATCCGGCCGAAGTTCCGGTCCTTCCCGTAAATTGCCGCTTTCAGCAAGAACGAGTTGATCAGCGCTTTGACCGCCGTTTTGGCCTCGGCACTATTTCGGGCGCCTTTGGCCCGGATTTCAAGCAATTTGGTCGCCCCTTCGCCGTCGCGGGCGATCTCTTTGGCGAGATGGATACAAACCTTTTCTACCGCCTGGGCAAACTTTTTAACGGCCGCCCCTTTGACTTTCACGCCGGACATTCCGTTAGCCAGGAGAAAAACGCAGTCGTTGGTCGACATGCAGTTGTCGACCGAGACCATGTTGAATGATTTTTCGCTCGCCGCTTTGACGACCTGCTGGAGGGTCAACAGATCGACAGCGGCGTCGGTCAGGATAAAAGCGTGCATCGTCGCCATAGTCGGGGCGATCATCCCCGAGCCTTTGGCGATCCCGGAGACGGAATACTTGCCGACCTTCACGGTGATCCGTTTTTCAGTGAGGTCGGTCGTCATGATCGCCCGGGCGGCGGCGCTCAAGCCCTCTTTAGAAAGTTTTAGCGAGGCGGCTTTGATCCCTTTGCAGACTTTGTCCATCGGCAAGGGATGGCCGATCGATCCGGTCGAGGTGACCAGGACTTTTTCCGGTTCGATCCCCAGCTGGGCGGCGGTCAGGCTCGCCATT
>JBAZMB010000086.1:0-4859 GCA_041649975.1 Candidatus Margulisiibacteriota bacterium
TTCGGAATAATCGGTATGTTCCCTTAAGGGAAAGGCGACGTTCTCATAAACACTCATCGAGTCGAAAAGAGCGGCGCTCTGGAAGATCAGCCCGATCTTTTTACGGACCTCGATCCAGCCGTCCTCGTTAAGACCATTAATATCAACGCCATTAATGTCGATCGTCCCGCCGGTCGTCTCTTCCAGGCCGGTGATTAGTTTCAGCAAGGTGCTTTTGCCGCAGCCGGACGGACCGATGACCGCCAGAGACCTGCCATCAGGGATATCAAAACTGACGTCTTCCAGAATTTTCAGGCCGCCGAAATATTTAGTTAGTTTTTTAAGCTTAATCATTAAAGTAAACCCGAGAATGAATTCTCGGCCCTTTTCTACGCTTTAGCAGGAGCCGAGACTTTAGTCTCGGGTTCCCGCGATAGTTCATTTGAAGAATAGAATCGACAAGAAATAATTGACCACGAACAGGCTGATCAGGGTCGTCACGACCGACGAGGTAGTTGACTCCCCCACCCCTTTGGCCCCGCCATAAGTATGCAAGCCGCGGTAACAGGCGATGATCGCGATGATCATGCCAAAGAGGACGGTTTTCAGCAAGCCGCCATAAATGTCCCAAAGCATCAAGAGCCGGCGGGCATTGGCAATGTACTCCACGGGGTTGACCTTGCTAACGTAAGTCGCGACCAGGTAGCCGCCGATAAAACCGATGACATTAGCGAAGATCGTCAACAGAGGGAGCATCGTCATGGCGGCCAGAAAGCGCGGGATGACCAGGTACCTGACCGGACTGCTCCCCAACGCCCGAAGCGCGTCGATCTGTTCAGTCACTTTCATCGTCCCGATCTCGGCGGTGATCGAAGCGGCGACCCGGGCGGCAACCACGATCCCGGTGATCGCCGGACCTAACTCACGGGCAATCCCGATCCCCATCACGCCGCCGACATAATTTCCGGCGCCGAACTTCACGAACTCCCCGGCTATCTGCACGGCAAAGACCATGCCGACGAAAGCCGAAGTTACCAAAGCTAACGGCAAAGACTCAACGCCAATCTTGACCATTTGATCGATCGTCAGTTTAACGTTGACCTTGCCGCGAAAAATATCGCGGACAACCGCCCAGGCTAAAAGAGAGATCTTGCCGACCTCTTCCAGCAGGGCTAAGATCCGATAACCGACATTTTCAGTTACTCTGACGTATGGCATATGGTATTTTCTCGATCACGTCCGTGGCGATCAAGCCGTATTCCCCTTTTTCCTTGGCCGCGAGGTCGCCGGCTTGGCCATGCAACCTGACCCCCTGGACCGCCGCCTGCCAGTTAGGCAAACCCTGGGCGCAAAAGCTGGCGATCATTCCGGTGAGGACGTCGCCTGTTCCGGCGGTGGCCAGGCCGGGATTTCCGGTTTTATTAACATAGGTATTCCCGGCTGGATCGGCTACCACCGTCCGCTGACCTTTTAAGACCAGCAAGCAGTTATAACGGTGGGCAAACCCACTGGCGATCTCCAGCCGGTTCCGTTGAATATCTTCAACGCTCAAACCGCTCAGGCGGGACATCTCCCCGGGATGCGGGGTCAGGATCAGGTTAAGGTCCAGCGCGGCCAATTTTTCCGGCCGGCCATTATAGACGGCCAGAGCGTCAGCGTCTAAAACGATCGGCGAAGGAAAACGTTTCTTACTTAAATAATTGAGGATCTTTTCGGCAATGGACCGCCGCCCCCCAAGGCCGGGGCCTAAAGCGAGCGCCGTAAAATTAAAGGGGAGACGTTCATAGTCCCCCAGCCTGTCTAGTCCAAAAGTGATAATTTCCGGGGCGGCGCAATTGACCTGGTCAACGGAGCGATCAGGCACGCCTAAATAAACCAACCCAGCCCCGGAACGGAGCGCGGCGCGACCGCAGAGCAATGCGGCGCCAAGCATCCCGCGGGAACCGGCTAAAATAAAAAGCCGTCCATAATCCCCTTTATGGGAATCGGCCCGGCGTTTGGGCAGCGCGTCAACTTTCAACATACACCGACGCCACCGCGTAATCGCGGCTATGCGAAAGACTGAGGTGAACGTTTTCGAGGATCTGCCCTTGATAAGCGAGGTGCGGTTTTCCGTCACGATTGTTAACGACTTCAATGTCTTGCCAGCTGATCCCCCGGTTGGCGCGCCCAAACCCTTTGATCCCGGTGCCGATCGCCTTGGAATAAGCTTCCTTGGCGGCAAAGCGGACGGATAGTTCTGGAACCCGGTAAGCTTTCTGGCGGGTACAGTAACTGATCTCAGCCGGAGAGAAGATCCGACGAAGGAAATTCTCTCCGTAATTTTCAACCGCGTTCTTGACGCGTTCGATCTCGATGATATCGATCCCGATCCCTTTCATTTGTTCCCCCCTCAAAGGAATGGTTAATTGAATATTACTATGTAGGCCTTACTTAGGATCTTCCCTTCCGCCACGATCTGGAAGACGTAAATGGCGTTACCGGCCGGTTGCTTGCTGGCGCTGGAACGGCCGTCCCAAGAAATTTCGTTATAGCCAGCTTGTCCACCCATGGTTCCCGGCTCATAACTGTTGTGCCATTCTATCACGTTGTTCCCCGGAGCGTAAACAAAGGCGTTGATCTTGGCGTCGGCGTTTAAATTATAAATAATGGTGATGAATTTATCGCGGTTATGAGAAAAGGGCCGCGGCGTGACCAGGACCGGACCCACCACTCGAACCGCTCCGGCCGCGACTTTCAAATCGGTTATTTCCTTGTGGGTAAGATTGCCGGCCAGATCATAACCATCGATCTTTATCGCGTGGGAGCGGATATCTTCCGTCTCCAGATCTTTGTCCGGAGTAAACGCCAGATGCTGGGTCTTGGCGTCCTGGGAAACGGTAAAGGTCCGGATCGCGGCCGCCCCTTCGATGATCGTCGACTCATCGAGGATCACTTTGGTCTTGGAAGGGTCAAGGGCAACCAGGTCATTGAGCAAGATATTGAACTTTGGCCGCTTAGTAACGTAATCGGCGGTCTTTAGAGGAACTTCTTTGATCTTAACAATGGCGGTCGGCGGATCGCTGTCCATTTTGATGACCGACGGTTTATTGAATCCGGCAACGTATGGGCCAAAAAATCCCATAAAGGAACTAACGGCATCGCTGGTCGAACGGTTGTTATTGATCGCCATCTTGCTGTTCAAGATAAAATGCTCGGAAGTGCTTTTTATCCCGCCGGAATCGACGATCATTTTCTCCGCTTTATTATCGGACGCGGCAGCCTGGAAGACCAGGCCCGTTAAAACACAAGCAATAATAAATAGTTTTTTTATCATTTCTTAAGGGTCGCCTCGATCGCTTTGAGCCTGTTCTCCAGAGCGTCGTTCCGCGTCCGTTCCAAAAGCAGCAGCCTGGCCATTTCTTCGGTCCTCGCTTCCAGCTTCAACGTTTTCGCTTCCTGGCTGGCCAGCGCTTTTTCTTTCTCCTGATAAGCCTTGATCAGAATGATCCCGATCTTTTCGTAAGAAACCGATTCCGGAGAGCCGTTCTGGTTCAGTTTAACCAGGTCAGGGAAAACTTCGTTGACTTCTTCCGCGATCAAACCAAAATCAGGCTCGTTCGGGGTCGCGGTCGTTTCTTTCCAACGGAAGCGGACCGGCCGGAGCTGACTAACTTTAGCGGCCTCGATCTGGTAGTCGACAATATCTTTCTTATAGCGCCGGCTAGATGATTGAGGATAAACTTCGCCGGTAGCGGAAATGACCAATACAGTTCCCGCTCCCGCCGGACTAAGGTTGGTCATATGCACCCGACCGCTGGAACTGATCGCCCAGCGAGGAGAAGCGGCGTAAGCATAGAGCCCCGCGGTCGCGGTCCCCAGCCAGCCGTAAGGACCGGTCGCATTATTGTAAGTTCCGCCGACACCATACAAATTGTTCCCTAAAATCCCATAAGTGCTGGTCCTGGCCGCTTCACCGTAAACCCCGTAAGCCGCGTTATTTAAACTGGAAGTCCCGCCATAGACCCCCGCCCCGGTCAGACCAGAAGAACCACCCATCACTCCATAAGAAGCGCCGGATCCGCCGCCGATCGTGCTGAAATACCCTCCGGCGGTAATAATGCCGGAGGTGGCCGCTCTGGCGTTCAGCGCCCTGACCCCAATATGATCACCGGTCCCGTCCATAATGGTATATTCCCTAACCACTTCAACGGTAATACTGTTGGAGCGGCTTTCAACCAAGATGCCTCTCGCCAGGTCAAGAGAAGAGAGCGCGTAATACCCACCCTTAAAATATCCGGCGGTCCCGCCATTAGCTGTACTGGCATTATAACCATAGACCCCATAACCGGTCGTTAAATTCGTTTGCCCATGAACCCCCCGGCCATAATCACCCATGTAACCGAAATTATTCGCGTCGTAAGCGCCATAGGCCCCAACTTGCGGCCCGCCTAAATAACCCCAGTTACCATTATTCCCATTAGTACCATAGACGCCATTTGAAGTTCCATCTTCCGTATACCCATAGACCGCGTTACCGCCGGTTCCGAAGAACTGGAAGTCTCCGCCGCGACCGCCAACCGCTTCGGAATAACCATATACACCGCCACTGTTATACCCAAGCATGCCATAATTACTAACATTATATTGACCATAAACCCCATAAAATCTGCTCCCTATATAGCCAAGTGTCGCGCTCGAACTATTATAGCCATACGCACCGTAGCCGCTTAAATTATTGGTGATCCCGTACACGCCATAGTTGGTGCCGCTGGTCGCCTTCGCCCTGGCATAAACACCATAGCCGCTAGTGCTATAGCTGGTAAAAATGCCGCCGTAATTTACCCCGGTCGTATCCCAGGCTTCGCCGCTAACACCCATCCTTGCATGCGACCCAAACA
>JBAZMB010000087.1:0-4802 GCA_041649975.1 Candidatus Margulisiibacteriota bacterium
CGCCAGGCCGTCCATCTTCAGTTCCGCGACATACTCGATCTTTTCTTCCCCCAGAGCATCTCTAACCCGCCGGTCAAAATCGTCCAGTTCTTCCAGGTTCATAGCGTTATCCAGGGAAAGAAGAGGCTTTTTATGGTGGTAGGTTTTAAATTCCTTGAGCGGTTCGCCCCCTACCCGTTGGGTCGGGGAATCGGGGGTCACCAGATCGGGATATTCCTTCTCCAGTTCGACCAGCTGGCGGAAGAGCTGGTCGTATTCCGAATCGGCTATCTCCGGGGCGTCCTGAACGTAGTAGAGGTTGTCGTGGTGATGAATCACTTGCCGCAACTTCTCGATCTTCTTCTTTGCTTCTTCTTTGCTCATTGGGCTCCACTCCCGCTTGAAGCGAGGACTTCTTCCGGCTTGAGAATCACCGTCGCTAATTGGTCATGCTGGGCCATGGTGACGATTGTTTCCAGGTCAAACGCCTGCGATAAATGGAAGGGATGAGCGTACGTCCTGACCAATCTGGTCATATGGGCGCCGCACCCTAAATCGTCACCTATGTCTTCGATCAGCTTCCGAATATAGGTCCCCTTGGAACACTCCACGTAAAAGACGACCCGTTGAAACTCATCCGAGCCCGACACCGGCCAGCCGTCAACCAGCCCGGCGATCAGCTCCGAAGCCGGCTTCTCTCCCTCCGGCCGGATCAATTCCAGCTTATGGATCGTGATCTCCCTTGGCTCCCGTTCAACTACTATCCCCTTACGGGCTAGTTCATATAACTTTTGCCCCTTGATCTTGATCGCCGAATACATCGGGGGGACCTGTTTGATCTTGCCTCTGTATTTTTCAAATGCTTTTTCAATTTCCTTTCCCGTAAACCGTCTCCCGTGTTCCGTTGCAATCGTTTTCCCATCAGCATCCCCTGTCTCCGTCTTTATCCCCAGGAGCATTTCAGCCAGATACCCTTTGTCCCCGTTCAGGAACCGTTCAATTTGCTTGGTCGCGCTCCCAAGAAAGACCGGCAAGACCCCGGTCGCGATCGGATCGAGGGTCCCGGAGTGGCCGACTTTTTTGACTTTAGTGAGGTTACGGATCTTGGCAACGACGTCGAACGAGGTCCACCCGGCCGGTTTATTGACAATAATTATCCCGTCCATTAAATTACCAGATACTTGAGGGCCTGGAGATGCTTTTCCGTTTCCGCGATCACCAGCGCCTCAACTTTTTCGATCGGGCCCGGCATCCCGGCCCCGGCCGCCTTAATGTGGCCGCCGCCGCCGAATTTCCTGGCGATCTCGGAAACATTGACCCGGTTCTTGGAGCGGAAGTTCATTTTGATCACGCCGTCTTTTTCCCGGAAAAAGATCGCCACTTCCACCCCTTCGATCGACCGGAGATGATCGACAATGCCGACCACGTCTTCCCCCATCGCGCCGACCTGCTCCATCATATCGCTCGTTATCGCCGCCCAGCAGATCTTGCCGTCCCCCGCGAACTGGATGTTCGCCAGGGCCATGGCCGCCATCTTGACCGCTTTGACCGTGCGGGTATCGTAAATGCGGGTGGTGATGTCGTGGGTATTGATCCCGAACTCCATCAGTTCCGCCGCCATGCGAAAGGTCTTCACCGAGGTATTCTCGTAGCGGAAATTGCCGGTATCGGTGATCAAGCCGACATA
Source organism: Candidatus Margulisiibacteriota bacterium (assembly GCA_041649975.1). GTDB lineage: Bacteria > Margulisbacteria > WOR-1 > O2-12-FULL-45-9 > XYB2-FULL-48-7 > XYB2-FULL-45-9. Next base: position 1,667 of record JBAZMB010000087.1, read on the forward strand.
GAGGCATTCGGCGACCTGTTTATCGAACGGCAGTTTCAGGTAGACCGCCAGGTCAAAGACCACTTCGGCGGCCGAGGAAGCGCTGCCGACGCAATTGATATCGCCGAATTGGGTGTTGTCGGGATGGTGGTCAAGATTAACGATCTTTTTGGCGATCGCCCGGAAATCGGTCGTCTTGTCGCCGATACGGGAAAGGTCCGAAGAGTCGACGACGAACATGGCGTCGAAGGTTTGGTTGAAGGGAACGTTTTTTTTGACCTTGTCGGTGCCGGGCAGGAAGCTGTAAACCCTGGGGACGGCGTCGACGCAAAGATAGGACACGGTTTTGCCTTGCCGTTCAAGCAGCTGCCCAAGGCCCAGCATCGAACCGATCGAGTCGCCGTCGGGATCGCTGTGCCCGGCGACCAGGACCGTGTTAGCCTTTCTTAGAAGTTCTTTTATTTGTTCGAGGCTGTTCTTCATTTTTCAGCTTGCGGATCAGATTTAAGACCCGGCTCCCTTTCTCCAGCGAGTCGTCGCGGATAAAGCGGATCTCCGGGGTCGCCCGAAAATCAACGCGGTTGCCAAGCTCGCCCCTGATGAACCTGGTGGCGGAGCGCAACCCGTCCATCGCTTCCGTTTTCTGTTTTTCGTCGCCCAGAATACTGACGTGGATGTTGGCGTTGCGCAGGTCGGGGGAAATCTCAACTTTAGTGATACTGACAAAACCGATGCGCGGATCATTGACTTCCTGCCTAATGATCTTACTGACTTCGTCCCGGATCACTTCTTCAACTCGTTCTTGTCTCGTCATCTTTGGCGGGGTTTTTCTCTGATCTCAAAAGCTTCGACGATATCTCCGACCTTGAACCCGGTATAGCCGTTAATGGAAATACCGCATTCATAGTTCTGTTCCACCTGTTTGACGTCATCTTTAAAGCGCTTGAGCGCTTCGAGCTTGCCTTCATAGATCTTCTCTTTGTCGCGGAAGATCCGCATCCCGGCCCCTCTGACCATTTTGCCGTCGGTGATGAAACTGCCGGCGATCGTCCCGACTTTAGAGAAGGAGAAGAGCTGGCGGACTTCGGCGTGGCCGATGACCACTTCCTCGTATTCCGGTTCCAGGATCCCTTCCATCGCCAGTTTAACGTCATCAAGCAGGTTGTAAATAATACTGTACTTGCGGACCTCGACCCCTTCGTCCAGGCTCAAGACCTCGGAGTTCCCTTCAAAACCGACGTTGAAGCCGGCCAGAATGGCGCCGGAAGCTTTGGCCAGCATAATGTCCGATTCATTGATCCCGCCGACCCCGGCATGGACAATGTGAACGCCGATATTGCCGACCTTAACATCCTGCAGCGACTGGATGATCGCGTCGATCGATCCTTGCACATCGCCTTTAATGACCAAGGGAAGGTCCTTGCTCTCGCCTTCCTTGACCAATTTTGAAAAGTCTTCAAGCGAAACAACTTTATTGCGCGACGCTTTGGTCTGCGAATCTTTCCGCTGTTCGGCGATCTGGCGGGCTTCTTTTTCGGTCCCCATCCATTCCAGGACGTCGCCGGAAGCCGGGACTTCGGAACAACCGAGCAGCTCGACCGGCATTGCCGGGCCGGCTTTTTCCAATCTCGCTCCGGTATCGGTAAAGAGCGCTCTGACTCTGCCGTAGGTCGACCCAACGACAAAGATATCGCCGATCTTCAAGGTCCCGTTCTTGATAAGCAAGGTCGCCACCGGACCGCGCCCTTTGTCGAGCCGCGATTCAATGACCACCCCCATCGGCCTGGCGTCCGGGTCAGCTTTCAATTCGGCCAGGTCGGCCACCAGGAGGACCATTTCCAGGAGCTCGTCGATCCCGGTCAACTGCCGGGCGGAAACCGGGACTGTCACGGTCTGCCCGCCCCAATCTTCCGGGGCCAGCCCGTGTTCGGCCAGCTGGGCTTTGACCCGGTCGGGATTGGCGTCAGGTTTATCCATTTTGTTGATCGCCACGATGATCGGCACTCCGGCCGCTTTGGCGTGGTTGATCGCTTCGATCGTCTGCGGTTTCACCCCGTCATCGGCCGCCACGACCAGGATGACGATATCGGTCACTTTGGCGCCGCGGGCGCGCAGAGCGGTGAAGGCTTCATGGCCAGGGGTATCAAGGAAAGTAACTTTGCGGCCCTGCACATTGACCTGATACGCGCCAATATGCTGGGTGATACCGCCGGCTTCGCTTTCGGCAACCTTAGTCTTACGGATCGCGTCAAGGAGCTTGGTCTTACCGTGGTCGACGTGTCCCATGACGGTCACGACCGGCGGGCGAAGCGCCCGTTTTTCAATATTATGCTGGCGGTGGGTCACGGTCACTTCCTGCGCCGCTTTGAGGACGATCTCTTTGCCCAGGATCATGCCGACCTCTTTCGCGACTTCGGTCGCGATCCGCTGGTTGATCGTCACCATCATCCCCTTCCTCATCAATTCCTTAATGAGGTCAGAGGCTTTGATCTGTAATTTATCACCAAGATCTTTAACCGAGATGTCATCGCCGGTAATCACAATCGCCGGAGCGGCCGGTTTGGCCGGTACGACCGGAACTGGCTTAGCGACAACGACTGGCTCGGGAGGCGTGACAACTGGAGGCGGGACAGGAATTGGAGCGGGAACAGGAGCCGCCGGCTTTGGCGCTTGTTTAACGACTGGTTTTTCAACCGGTTTTACGATCGGTTTTTCGACCGCTTTAACGACCGGTTTCTCTACTGATTTAACAACCGGCTTAACAACTGGCTTCTCAACGGCTTTAGGCGCCGCTTTCGGTTTTTCTACAACCGGCTTCTCTTCAATTTTTCTAACAACCGCTTTAGCCGGGGCTTTTTTAGCCGGAGCTTTGTCGGTCTTTTTAACCGTTTTTTCGGCCGCTTTTTTGGGGGCTTTTTCGACTTTCTTGACCGCGGCAGTCGGCTTTATTTCTTTCGCTTTATCGCTCTCTTTAATCTTTGCCACTTAATTCCCCTTAGCTTTTATTTTGGCGACCGCTTCCGGCGGCACGGTCGAGTTAGCCGCTTTCACGGAAAAGCCCATTTCCCGCAGCTTCGAGATCATGTCACTGCTGGAAAGTTCCAGCTCTTTCGCCAATTCATGGACTTTATAATTTTCGGTCGGCGCGGCGGCGCTG
>JBAZMB010000088.1:0-4783 GCA_041649975.1 Candidatus Margulisiibacteriota bacterium
GTGCCGTAATCACCAGCCGGGGGAAGCTTAAAAGAAGCAACAGCGGAAAAAAAAGCGTGAGGAAGTTGGATCAGGACCCCCGCCCCGTCACCAGTTTTGGGATCTGCCCCCGTCGCTCCGCGATGGGCCAGCCGGCGCAGGATCTCTAACCCCTGCAAAACAATTTTATTCGACTTTTTTCCTTTGATATCGCAGAGAAAGCCAACCCCGCAGTTATCGTGCTCATATGCCGGGTCATATAATCCAATTGTATTCTCTGGTTTGCGCACCTTTATCTCCCTATCCCGAGCTTCTTGATTTTCCCTCTTAAAGTGTTCCGATTTATCCCCAAAATCTTAGCTGTTTGCAACTGATTTCCTCTGGTATATAACAAAAACTTGGAAATTAACGGTTTTTCAAGCGCCGCCAATAAACCCCGGTATATTTTTCCGGTGTTTTCATTAATAAAAAACTCATCAATTTCGTTTATCTCTTTTTCAAACATATTCAATGCCTCTTTTTTGTGCATCTAACAGCATAAAATTGGCGGGACCTCTTTGCCCCGCCAAAATTATTATTTATAAAATCGTGAGCAGTTCCTGATACTTAGCCATCGGCCAGAAGGCATCAGCCACCAGCGTTTCTGCTTCATCAACACTGGCGCGCAACGCCACCAAAGCATTGGCCCCGTTCTTGGCGTAGAGCTTGGCTTTCTTTTCCAGGTTCTCTTCCTTTTCACAAAGCGCGATCGCTTTTTCAAGGCCGGCGATTGCCGCTTTGATATCGCCATACAGGCCGGAGACAACCTTCAGGTCGGTCGCCATCGCGCTGGATTTAGAAGTCGCTTTGACCGCTTCACCCAGTAATTTGATCTGTTCCAGGACTGCCGGCAGAACCAGCGTCTTGGCAATGTTCAGAGCCGCTTTCAGCTCAACATCTTTAATCTTGATGTAGGCATCAAGCTTGATCTCCACCTTTGAGTGCAGTTCCCGCTTCGACAGAACGCCGTATTTTTCGAAGAGTTCAACACACTCTTTATCCAGCATCAGGTCGAGTGCTTCCGGCGTATTCTTGGCGTTGGGCAACCCGCGCTTGGCCGCTTCCTTATGCCAGGCCTCTGAATAGTTATTCCCTTCGAAGCGAACCCGCTTAGTCTCCTTCAGGACGTCCTTCATTACCAGGATCGCGTTTTCCTTAACTTTACCGCCCTTTTTGGCTGAGAGCCGGCGGGAGATCTCGTCATAGCCGTAAGCGACGAGCAAGTTGAGCATGGTCCCCGCCTCGGAGCAGTTCTGCGAAGAACCGACCGCGCGGAACTCAAACTTATTCCCGGTAAAGGCCACCGGTGAGGTCCGGTTTCGGTCCGAGGTATCTTTGGCAACCTTTGGTAAATTTTTCACGCCGAGATTGATGTTTTCCAGACTCTTTTCGTTAACGCTGGTCCCAATCCCTTCAATTTCGTCCATGATACGAGCCAGGTATTCACCGAGATAGACCGAGATGATCGCCGGCGGGGCCTCGTTCGCCCCTAAGCGATGATCATTCCCGGCATCCGCCACAACCGCCCTAAGTAAGCCGCCAAACTTATTGACGCCAAGCAGGATCGCGCCCAACGTCAGCAAGAAATTAATATTTTTGCTCGGCGAATCGGACGGTTCCAGGTAGTTGGCACTGTCGTCGCCCAGCGACCAGTTAAAGTGTTTACCGGACCCGTTGACGCCGGCGAACGGTTTTTCGTGCAGCAGCGCGACCAAGCCGTGCTTCTCCGCTACTTTACGAATGATCTCCATCAACTGCAGGTTGTGGTCGACCGCCATATTCACTTCTTCGTACAGCGGAGCGATTTCGAACTGGTTCGGGGAAACCTCATTATGTCTGGTCTTCGACGGAATACCGCGGCGATAAAGTTCGATGTCGAAGTCTTCCATGAACATCATGACCTTGTCTTTGATCGCGCCGAAATAATGGTCTTCCAGCTGCTGCCCCTTGGCCGGAGGCGCGCCAAACAAGGTCCGCCCGGCAACGCAAAGATCGGGCCGGGTATCGTAGAGTTCTTTAGAGACCAGGAAATATTCCTGTTCCGGGCCGCCATACACCTTCATTTTCTTAACGCTGTCGTTACCCAACAGCTTCTGCAATTTGATCGCGGAGTCGTTCAGCGCTTTCATGGAGCGGAGCAACGGAGTCTTTAGATCGAGAGCTTCGCCGGTCCAGGAGAGATAAACGGTCGGGATGACCAAGGTTTTGGTATCGCCGGCTTCAAGCAGGAAGGCCGGGCTGGTCGGGTCCCAAGCGGTATAACCGCGCGCCTCAAAGGTCGAGCGAATACCACCGGAAGGAAAACTCGAAGCATCCGGTTCAGACTGGATCAACTGCTTGGCGCTAAAACGTTCGATCATTTCCCCATCGCTGCCGTAGCTGAGGAAAGCATCGTGCTTTTCGGCGGTGCCGCCGCGCTGCGGCTGGAACCAGTGGGTAAAGTGGGTCGCGCCATTTTCAATCGCCCACTCCTTCATCGCGTGAGCGACATCGCTGGCAATAGTTTCATCAAGCGGCTCCCCTCTTTCAACCGTAGAGAGTAATTTAGCGTAAATCTCCTTGCTGAGCCGCTCGTTCATCGCTTTTTTATTAAAAGTTAACTCGCCGAAAATCTGACTTGCCATTTTTACCATTATTATCTACTCCTTTATTTAATGCCTGGTACGCCAAACATTTTATATGATATGAATTTTTATAGCAACTTTTTAGCCAAAGCAATATTTGCCTATAAATCGGGCATTTTTATTTTCAGAAGGCAATCCTTATCGACATTTTTGTAACAAATCAACCTATTTTCTACAATATTGTATCAGATTGCCGAGACCCCGCGCTCCCGGGTCCTGATCCTGACTACTTCTTCAATCGGTGAAACAAAGATCTTGCCATCCCCAACGTTACCGGTTGAGCAAATCGCCAGGATCGCTTCAATAACCTTATCGACATCCTTGGCGTTAACCACTAATTCAACTTTAACTTTGGGCAGAAATTCTACCCGGTATTCGCCAACCCGCCATTCCAGGGTAATCCCCCGCTGGATCCCCCGCCCTTTGACCTCAGTGATCGTCATTCCGGAAAAACCCTTAGCGTCCAAAGCCTCCCGCAGTTCATCCAGCTTCTCCGGCTTAATGATCGCTTCAATTTTTTTCATTAGTACACCGACTCCCCGTGCTGAGCAATATCCAAACCGACATTCTCTTCGTTATCTTTGGCCCGGAGCGAAAACATCGTGTCAACGATCTTGGCCAACAAATAAGAGACCACGAATGAAAAACCGGCCACGACGACAACCGTCAGCAATTGAATAAAAAAGAAGTGAGGGTTGCCGAACAACAGACCGTTCGCCCCGGCCGGATTAAGGGCTTTTTGGGCAAAGATCCCAGTCGCTATGATCCCCCAGATCCCACCGATCCCATGGCAGGCAAACACATCGAGCGACTCGTCAAAGCCGATCTTCATCCGAAAAATAATCATATAATACGATAGCGCGGCCGCGATAACCCCGATCAGCAAGGCGGAAAGAGGACTGATGTATCCGGAGGCGGGAGTAACCGCCGCCAAACCGGCGATCGCGCCGGTCGAAAAACCAAGGACACTCGGCCGCTTATGACTCCAATTAATGATCATCCAGGTCAAGGCAGCCGCCGCGCCGGAAGCATTGGTCGCAACCAAGGCCTGGGCCGCGACCGCGCCGGCCGAAAGAGCCGACCCGCCGTTAAAACCAAACCAACCAAACCAAAGAAGAAACGCGCCCAGAACCGTCAGCGGGATGTTTGACGGCTCCATGTTATCCTTCCCGTAACCTTTTCGCTTTCCGATCACCATCGCGACCGCCAGGGCTGAAACCCCAGCGGTAATATGAACGACTGCTCCGCCGGCAAAATCAAGGGCGCCAAGGGCCCTAAGCCAACCGCCGATCCCCCATATCCAGTGCGCGACCGGAGCGTAAATGAAGGTTGACCAAAGAAGGGTAAAGACCAAGAATCCGGAAAAATTAATCCTTTCAACAAAAGCACCGGTGATCAAAGCTGGGGTAATGACCGCGAAAGCAAGCTGAAAAGCCATAAAAGCAAGATGAGGTACGCCGGGAGCGTAGCCGGCATGAGGGGCCCCGCCGACGTTCATCAATCCCAACCAATCCAAGCCGCCGATCACCCCACCATGGTCGGGCCCAAAAGCCAGAGTGTAACCAAACAGCATCCATTGAACGGTAATTAAGGCCAAAATAACCACGGAAAGCATGATCGTAGAGAGGAGATTCTTTTTCCTGACCATCCCGCCGTAAAAAAAGCCAAGCGCGGGGGTCATTAGAATGACCAGGGCCGTTGAGATCAAAACCCAAGCGGTATCACCACTGTTTATGCTCATGCCGAACTAGAGCAATTTTACTACCAGCGGGGGGCTAGGTGTCTTTTTTCTCTTATAAATGGATAAATTGGAAGGCCGGCCTCTCTGACGACCGGCCTTCCGCTACATTTTTGTAGATTTACAGGACCGCTGAGCCAGCTTCTCCGGTCCTGATCCGGATCACTTCCTCGACCGGGGAGATAAAGATCTTCCCATCGCCGATGCTACCAGTCTTGCAGGTTTTAGTAATGATCGCCACGACTTCAGGCACCTTTTTGGCAGCAACTACTATTTCCAGCTTGACCTTGGGCAGGAATTCGACCCGGTATTCACCGACCCGCCATTCGAGAGTAATTCCCCGTTGGATCCCCCGCCCTTTGACTTCGGTGATCGTCATCCCGGAAAACCCCTTGGCGTCGAG
>JBAZMB010000089.1:0-4779 GCA_041649975.1 Candidatus Margulisiibacteriota bacterium
GCGTTATTAAACGTTGAATGATCTTCATTTCAAGATTTTAATCTTCAGCGTCACCATCTTGTGCTTGGCCGCTTTGGGTAAGTCATCATCAATAAACTTCAGCTCCAGTTCTTTTTTCCGGTTAACATTGATCCCCTGGGTCAGGAAAGTCTTGACTCTTTCGGTCTGGTCAAAGTAATTGGCGACCTCGAAGTCGGTCGATTTTTTAGTTAGCGAAGCGGTGTAAGTATCGGTCGCGCGGAATAGTCCGAAGAGATAATTGATAACGATCGGATGGGTCCCCCAGTAATCGGCCCCGGTCTCGCCCCAGCTGGTGACGATCATCAGGTTGCGCAATTTCTGCTGGGCCAGCTGGACCTCTTCCAGGACCAGCGGCCGGGGATAACCAACTTTGTCGGGAACGACCGGCGCGTAGCGGTAGACCAGCTTCTCGCCGTCCGGCACGACCCGGTAAACCGCCAGAAAGGAGTACGGCCGGACCTTTTCATCAACCGCCTGATAAGCGACCAGGTTGAGGCTCTCGTCAGTCGTATTAACAAAGGCCCGCTGTTCAAAGACGACCCGGTACTTGAGCATGTCGACCTCCCCTTTCGGCGCGTGGGAATAGAAGAACCAGCCGGCCAGCGCCGCCAGGAGAATAACGACTAAGCCCAAATATTTTTTCATTCCGCCTTGCTCCTGAAATACGGTAACGCCAAAATGAACGGGATCGACAGGTAAGCGTAAGCCGAATAGGTTGGGTCGTACGCGACTATCGCCATCGCTAATAAACCGGCCAGCGGCATGACCAGAGTTTTCTGCCATCCGTTCCGGATCTGCTCTTCCGTCAATATATTATCAATTAAGCGCCGGCCTCTGGTCGAATACTCCCAGTTCAGGAATAATAAACTTCCGATCATAAACAGGTTGGCGTCAAAAAAGAGTTCCGCCGTGGCCGAAAGCGGATAGACGCCGACCAGGGTTGTGGAGAACGGGATCAGCGCCACAAACATCAGCAAAAAGATATTGATCCAGAGATGGCGCTGGTCGGTCCGCCTTATTACTTGAAATTGTTGATGGTGAATAATCCAAACGACCGCGATCAAGACAAAACTCATCCCATAGTTGAAGAATTTATCCCCCTGGCCGATCAAAAATTGTTGCAGGGAACCGGTATGGATCGCCGCGTCAGGCAGATTGAGGGTCATGACTAGCAAGGTCATGGAGAAAGCAAAGATCCCGTCGGCTAAGGCCTCGATCCGGTTCGTCGTCAGACCGGCACTGGTCACTTACTTCCCCTTAACTTTTTCCTTGAGCTCCAGGCCCAAGAAATAGCTTAAAACCGTCCGCAGGGCGATGATCGCCGCCAGCATCCCGATCTCGTTCCAGTCGGGCCGGGTGATCGTCCGGATAATATCGGCGGCAATGAAAAATTCCAGGCCGAGGACCAGGTAAGCCCCTAGCTTCTGGCGCATCAGCCGCTTGGAGTTGGGATCGTCGGAAAAAAGCGTCAGCAGAAAATCTTTGAGGACCATCAGCAAGCCCCAGAGAATAACCAGCATGCCGAGGAAACTGACCCCGTAAACAAGATAATTAATCAGCACGAACATTTTTGCCATCGTTATCACTCCTTATGGTGATCGTTGGCGTTATTATAAACTAGAATGAGGTCGGTTTGAAGTCCTTATCCCCAGAGATAGCGGCCGTGGAGCCAGCCTTCGACCGCCGACGGGCCGTCGAGCACCAGGACCTTGAACCAAACCCCTTTGCTCCCCAGGATCTTCACCGTCATCCCCTGGTAAAGCTTGGTTAATTTAGTGAACCTGGTCCCGGGACCGCTCCGCAGGCTGATGTTTGATTTCCGCACAACCCCGGTCGATTCGCCGGTGATCAATTTTTCTTCGACCCACCCCCGGCAATTGAGCCAGTCGCTGACCAGGCACCACCCGGCGTTCCGTTCAATGATCTTCAGCGGATAATCTTTGGGGAGATCGAGCTTAACGTCGTCGGCAAAGCTGGGACCGCTCCGGAGCTGGACCCCGTCCTCGACCGTGCTGGGGAGAGCGTAAACGGCCGAAGCCCAAACAATAAGCAGAAGAAAAAACAGACTGCGTTTCATCCGCGGTTATTTCTTTAACATCAGGGTCTGCGTCTTCGCCCCGAACTTACTGCAAGTCGCCGTGACCGTCAAATTCTGATGTTTTCTAAGCAGGTCCGGGATATCATAGACGGCCGTCTGGCCGCTCGGTTGCTGGGTAGCGTAATGCTGTTCAATGATTTTTTTGTTATCAAGCAAGACGGTGATATTTTTAACATAGTGGGCTTCGACGTTCCCCGATTCGTGCAGGACATTAACGCTCAAGCGCTGGCCGGCCAATTTAAGAACGATCTTTTTCGGCGGATGGGCCAGAGAGATAGTCGCGGCGAAAGAGAGCAAGAGCAAAATTAAAAATGTTTTTTTCATAACGCCACCTCTTTTGTTTTTTTATCCACCCGCATGATAGCACACTAGAAAAAAATCTTAAAGAACTTTAAGATCCCCTGCTTCCAGGGGACGCGGTGGGAAATGCCGCTCGCCTGCTCGATCGTCTTGAGGTTCGCCAGGTACCACTTATAATTGCGGACCAGCGCGTCCTGGTTGGAATAACGCGGCTTATAACCGAGAACTTTCTCCGCTTTCTCGATCGAAACGAACGAATCCTTGGACGCGGTCTCGTAGACCCACTTATAGAGCGGCGAAAGATGAAAAAATTCGAGTATTCGCAGCGCCCAGATCATCGGCCAGGCCGGGAACCCGATGATCTTCCTGCCTTTGCCGGCATAATCGAGGACCGCCTGATAATCTTCCTTCATCGTCGTAAACTCTTTGGCGCCGATATTGAAGGTGTCGTTCACTTTGGCCGGATCGAGCGCCAGGCAGAGATGGATCGCCTGGCAAAGATCTTCAACATCGAGAAGTTGATAACGGTTATTGCCGCTCCCGATCATCGGAAAGTTCTTGCCATCCTTGGCCCAGTCGTAAAACAAAGCGAAGACCCCAAGCCGTTCCGGCCCGATGAACGACTTCGGCCGGATGATCGGCACGATCATTCCTTTCTTCCGGTATTCCAGGCAAACCTCTTCCGCTTTGATCTTGGCGATGCCATAAGGCCCAACCCCGTCGAGCTGGTCGGTCTCGTAAAGGGGATGATGGTCGGGAATGCCGTAAACGGCGGTCGAGGAGATGTGGACGAACCGTTCAACTTTATTCTTTTCAGCCGCCGCCAGGAGATTGCGGGTCCCGTCGATGTCGGTCGAAAAGATATCTTCTTGCTTATAAAGCGGCAAAGCGGCGGCGGTGTGAATAACGTGGGTCACCCCGGCCATCGCCTCGGCAACCTTAGTTAAGTCGCGGATATCCCCTTTGATGATCTTAACTTTATCTTTTTCCGGGTAATCGAACTCGGCGACGTCGAGCGAAACGATCTCGGTGATCCCCTGCTTGAGCAGATAACGAACAACATTGATCCCTAAAAATCCGGCTCCCCCCGTAATCAAAACTCTCATGGCTTTTCTCCTTACTTAAGTAGTTTCTTCAGGTAGCGGCCGGTGTAACTGGCGCTGACTTTCGCCACCGCTTCCGGCGTCCCTTCGGCGATGATCTCGCCCCCCTCTTCGCCCCCCTCCGGCCCCAGGTCGATAATGTGGTCGGCGGTCTTGATGACGTCAAGGTTGTGTTCGATGACGATCATCGAGTTCCCGGCCGCCACCAGGCGGTGAAGGACTTCGAGGAGTTTTTTGGTGTCGTCAAAATGGAGGCCGGTCGTCGGCTCGTCGAGCAGGTAGAGGGTCCGCCCGGTCGAGCGGGTCGCCAGCTCCGTCGCCAGCTTGATCCGCTGGGCTTCCCCGCCGGAAAGGGTCGTCGCCGACTGGCCAAGCTTGATGTAGCCCAAACCGACGTCGGACAGCGACCTGAGTTTGCGTTCGATCTGCGGAATGTTCTCAAAGAGGACCAACGCTTCCTCGACCGTCATGTTGAGAACGTCGTAAATGTTCTTCCCTTTGTAATGGACCTCCAGCGTCTCCCGGTTGTAGCGCTTCCCTTTGCAGACGTCGCACGGGACATACACGTCGGGGAGGAAATGCATTTCGATCTTGACCAGCCCGTCGCCGGCGCACGCTTCACAGCGCCCTCCGCGGACGTTGAAAGAGAAGCGGCCCGATTTGTATCCGCGCACCCGCGCTTCCTGCGTCATGGTAAAGAGGTTCCGGATGTGGTCAAAGACCCCGGTGTAGGTCGCCGGATTGGAGCGCGGCGTCTTGCCGATCGGCATCTGGTCGATGATCACGACCTTGTCGATATGCTCTAATCCCTTGATCTCATCGTAGCGCCCCGCCTTGTCGACTGCCCGGTAAAACTTGTTGGCCAGCGCTTTATAGAGGATATCGTTGATCAGCGAGCTCTTGCCGGAACCGGAAACCCCGGTCACGCAGGTAAAAAGCCCCAGCGGAAAAGCGACGTCGATCTTCTTCAGGTTGTGGTGCTCGGCCCCGATGATCTCGAGGTAATGCCCGTTACCTTTCTGCCGTTCGCCGGGGACTTCGATCTTCATTTCGCCCGACAAGTACTTGCCGGTGATCGAATTCTTTTCTTTAATGATATCTTCAACCGTTCCGCTCGCCACGATCTTGCCGCCATGGACTCCCGCCCCCGGCCCGATATCCACCAGGAAGTCGGCCGAGCGCATCGTCTCTTCGTCGTGTTCGACGACGACGACGGTGTTCCCCAGGTCACGCAAGCGGATTAAAGTATCGATCAGC
>JBAZMB010000090.1:0-4776 GCA_041649975.1 Candidatus Margulisiibacteriota bacterium
TCGGAGAGCGGCGGCTGTGTTCGAAATCAATGTGGATCGGGGCGTTAGTGACGATCGTGCCCAGCCGGCGGCTTAGGTCGGCCAGGTGGCGGTTGTTCTTAAGGTTCTCTTTAAGGGCCGGTTTTTTAATTTTCTCGAGGTTGTCGTAAACTCCTTCCAGGGTCCCGTATTCTTTCAGGAGCTCAATGGCGGTCTTTTCGCCAACCTTGGGGACGCCGGGAATATTGTCCGAAGTGTCGCCTTTCAAAGCTTTGTAGTCGATTAGCTGGTCGGGCTTTAGGCCGTCATAGCGTTCCACTACTTCTTTCGGTCCATAGAGGACGGTATCGGTAATTCCTTTCCGGGTGGCGAGGACTTTGATCTGGTCATTGACCAGTTGGAGGGGATCAAGGTCCCCGGTCAGGATCGTGACGTCGTAACCTTCTTTTCCCGCTTCAACCGCCAGGGTCCCGATAATGTCGTCCCCTTCGTAACCGGCCAGTTCGTAAATGGGGATCCCGAAAGCCGCGGCCACCTCTTTAACGTAGGGCATCTGTTCATGGAGGGTCGGCGGGGCTTTTTGCCGGGTCGCTTTATATTCCTTATATTCAGTGTGCCGGAAGGTCGGCTCCGGCCGATCGAAGGCGATAGCGACAAAATCGGGTTGTCCGTCGAGAACTTTGATCAGCATGGTGGTAAAACCGTAAATGGCGTTGGTGGTGATCCCGGTCGTGGTCCGCATGGTGTCAGGCAAGGCGTAAAAAGCCCGGTAGGCGAGCGAGTTTCCATCGATTAGGACGATCTTTTTGGCCATAAGGGCATTATAAGAGATAGGAGCCTAAAGGGCAAATCTTAAAATTCCCTGAAATTTCAAGGGAAGCCCCCCGATAACCATTTGGAGGGAAAAACATATGTTAAAAGATTTTCGTTGTAAATTCTGCCATCGGTTATTGGCCAAAGTAGGGGATGGTAGCCGGGTTGAGATCAAATGCCCGAAGTGCAAGACCATGAACCTCTATCAGGATGAAACTGTCATTGTTTATGAGATCCCCGAGAACAACGTTACCAAGAAGATCCTCGAACGCGGCATCGTTAAGTACGATCTAGTTCAAGAATAGTTCTTAATTTCTAAAATAAAAAGAGGAAGCTGGCCAACCCAGACTTCCTCTTTTTTTATGCTTAAAAACGATTACTTAGCGCTTCGGATTAAAACCGGCCAAGCCGATAAATTTCGCCTTATCCCCTAGAATTTCTTCAATCCTTAATAATTGATTATACTTGGCTACCCGTTCAGACCTAGCCGGGGCGCCGGTCTTGATCTGGCCGGAGTTGGTCGCGACCGCCAGGTCGGCGATCGTGGAATCTTCGGTCTCACCGGAGCGGTGGGAGGTCATGTAGGTGTAACCAGCGTTCTTGGCGATCTCCATGGTGTAAAGAGTTTCGGAGAGGGTCCCGATCTGGTTGAGCTTGATCAAGATCGAGTTGGCGGTCTTGGCCTTGATCCCCTTCTTGAGGAAGGTCGGGTTGGTGACGAAGAGATCGTCGCCGACCAGCTGGATCTTGCCGCCGAGCTTTTCGGTGAGGAGCTTCCAACCGTCCCAATCGGCTTCGGCACAGCCGTCTTCGATCGAGATGATCGGGTACTTATTGCACCATTCGACGTACATATTGACCATCTCTTCGGAGGAGAGGGCGCGTCCTTCGCTCTTGAGCTGGTACTTGCCGTCTTTAAAGAACTCGGTGGAGGCGGGATCGAGCGAGAGATAAACGTCTTTGCCCGCGACATAACCGGCTTTTTCGATCGCTTCCATGATCACTTGAAGGGCTTCTTCGTTCTTGGTCAGTTTGGGGGCGAAACCGCCTTCGTCGCCGACGGTCGTCGCCAGGCCACGGTCTTTCAGGACCTTCTTTAGGCTCTGGTAAACTTCGGCCCCGACCCGCAGAGCGTCGGAGAACGACTTCATTCCGGCGGGGGAGATCATGAATTCCTGGAGTTCAATGTTCCAACCGGCATGGGCGCCGCCGTTCATGACGTTCATGTTGGGAACTGGGAGGATGGCTGCTTTGTCGCCGCCAATGTACTGGAAAAGCGGCACGCCGTACGATTTGGCCGCCGCGTGAGCGACTGCCAGCGATACGCCCAGCAGGGCGTTGGCGCCGAGGTTGCTCTTGAACTCTGTCCCGTCGAGTTCGAGCATCAGGTTATCGATCTTCAGCTGCTGGTGGACCGGCATCCCGATCAGTTTCGGGGCGATCTTTTCGTTGACGTTCTTGACGGCGGTATAAACACCTTTGCCGCCATAGCGCTTGTCGTCTTTATCGCGGAGTTCGAGCGCTTCATTGGAACCGGTCGAAGCGCCGGAGGGGACGGCCGCCCGGCCGAGGGTCCCGTCCTTTAGGATGACGTCGACTTCGACCGTTGGGTTCCCGCGGGAATCCATGATCTGCCGGCCGACGATCTTTTCGATCTTGGCTTTGGAACTCGCTCTTTCACCGATAAAAAAATATTCTTCCGCTAATCTGACCATGATATAAACTCCTTCTGAATAAAATTTGGCAAAAAAATGGAGCGGGAGACGAGGCTCGAACTCGCGACCCCGACCTTGGCAAGGTCGTGCTCTACCAACTGAGCTACTCCCGCCCGTTTGAGCGAACTCATTTTAACATACCGGGCGGAAATTTTCAAAGTTTGATATAATAACTTCATTATGAACAACAACACTCCGGTCTATTTATGCATCCTCGACGGCTTCGCTCTGGGCGATAAAAGCGCCAAAAACGCGATCTACGACGCCATTGAACAGGGAAAAGCCCCCTTCATTAAAGAGCTGTTCGAAAAACACCCTTATGCCAAGCTGGAATGTTCCGGGCTGGCGGTCGGGTTGCCGGTTGGGACGATGGGGAACTCCGAAGTTAACCACCTCAACATGGGGGCGGGACGGATCGTTTACCAATCGATCGAGCGGATCAACGTGGCGATCGAAGACGGTTCTTTTTTCTCCAACGAAGCGCTGATCGCCGCCGCCCGCAACGCCAAACAGAGCGGCGGGGCTCTTCATCTGATGGGCTTGCTTCAGGGACACAGCGGGACGGTCCACGCCAGCATCAAACATCTCTTTGCTCTTTTGGAGTTAGCGAAAAAGGAAGCCTTGCGGACGGTCTATATTCATCTCTTTACTGATGGTCGCGATACCAATCCGAAGGCGGCGGGGGAGATCTACCTCAAAATGCTGGAAGATAAGATCGCCGAGCTCGGGCTGACTTCCGTGGCGAAGATCGCGACCGTGATGGGGCGTGAACTGGCAATGGACCGGGATACCGCCTGGGATAAGACCCTGCTGGCGATGAAATGTTTAGTTAATGGGATCGGAGAATATAAAGCGGCCACCGCGAGGGAAGCGATCGATTCGTCATACTCGCGGGGCGAGACCGATGAGTTTATCCGACCGACAGTGGTCAGCGGCTATACCGGGATGGGACCGGTCGATTCGATCATCTACTTTAATTTTCGTCAGGACCGGACGATCCAGCTGACCGTCGGTTTCTGCGAGAGCGATAAGAAGTTCTTCAATTACAAGAAAGGGACCAAACCGATCGACGATGAAACTTATGCCCAGATCCAGGCCTTACGGGCTAAATTGAAACAGTCGGTCTTTGTCGCCATGACCGAGTATTATCACGGGGTTAACGCTATGACCGCCTTCCCGGAAAAAGAGATCCCCGAAACGGTTGGGGAGATCGTCTCTAAAGCCGGCTTGACCCAATTGCGTCTGGCCGGACCCGAGAAGTTTGCTCACGTCACCGGCTGGTTTTCCGGTCGCCGGAGCGACCCTTTCCCCGGGGAAGAGCGCTATCTCGCCCAGGATATGACCCTGAAGGCCCGGACCGAAGAAGGGAAGCATTACGATTGGGTGCCGGAGATGACCGCCTTCCTGGAAACCGATTACGCCTTGAAAGCGATCGCCGAGAAGAATTATTCGCTGGTCGTCCATAACTTCCAGAACTGCGACATGGTTGGCCATACCGGCAACCTGGCGGCGGCGACCGAAGCGATTGCCGACCTTTCTAAATGCCTGGAAAAACTGGTCCCGGCCTGGCTGGCGAAAGGCGGGATCTTTATCATTACCGCCGATCATGGTAATGCCGACGAAATGAAGATCGAAAATAAGGGGCAAGAAGTAGTCAGTACCCAACATTCGCTCAACCCGGTCCCGTTCTGGGCTTTGGGAACGACCGCTAAATTGAAAGAAAAGGGGATTATCCCCGATGTTGGCGTGACCGTCCTCGATCTGATGGGCTTGCCGATCCCGAAAGCGATGACGGCGAAAAGCTTGTTGGCCTAGATCGCGGTTATCAATTCTTTGATTCTTTTCTCAATTTCGGAGAATTTTCCGTTATTCATCAGCTCGCTATTGAAAACTGAAGTCCCAACCGCCACTGCCGCCGCCCCAGCGGTGAAGAACTGTTTGATGTTTTGTGGGGTCACGCCGCCGCAGGCGAGGAGTTTAACGTCGTTAAATGGCCCCTTTAGTTCTTTAATGTAGTCGGGCCCGCCGACCGCTTTGATCGGAA
Source organism: Candidatus Margulisiibacteriota bacterium (assembly GCA_041649975.1). GTDB lineage: Bacteria > Margulisbacteria > WOR-1 > O2-12-FULL-45-9 > XYB2-FULL-48-7 > XYB2-FULL-45-9. The sequence continues at coordinate 4,552 of JBAZMB010000090.1, forward strand.
AAACCTTAACCATTGTCGCCCCCATTTTCCAGGCGCGGTAAACTTCGTTCGGGGTCAGTGCGCCCGGGTAGACCGGGATGCCGTTTTGCAGGCAAAAGGCGATCGTTTCCGGATCGGCAATTGGCGAGACGATAAATTTTGCTCCCGCCGCAACCGCCGCTTTCGCATCTTTAACATTAAGGACTGTGCCGGCTCCGATCGGAAAACGTTTAGCAGCGAGCGCAA
>JBAZMB010000091.1:0-4761 GCA_041649975.1 Candidatus Margulisiibacteriota bacterium
CGAAACCCAGAAGAACTTGCGCAGTTATCTACAATTGCGATAGTTTTGTCTCTTGCTGCATATGGGATTATTTATTCTTATTACAAGCCTCCCAAAATAACCGACTTTAATTCTTGGTATATTCTTGAAATAAAGGATGGGTTTAACTGGTTGTTAGGGCTTAAAATTAATGTTAATTATCAATGACATTGTTATGATGAATGTGAACACCCATTAAAATTCCGGATGGGGCGCGTTTCTCTTACCTTAAGAAAAACAGAAACGCGCAAGGCATTTTCTTTTCGTCCATTTTCTTTGTTGCCGGACAAAGAAAATGGACACCCGGTAAACAAGAGGGGAGAAAGTAATCTGCGTAATAGACCACAAGCTATAAGGTTCCAAATTGGAGCCTTAAGATTCAGAAAGAACACCCCACACTAAAGTGCCTGCCTGCCGGTAGGCAGGTGGGGAATAAATGAGAAAAGACTATTCCCAAGACTTTAGTCTGGGGTGCAAGCACCAAAAACAAAGAAAATGGACACCCAGTAAACAAGAGGGGAGAAAGTACTCTGCGTGCTAGACCACAAGCTGTACTAAAAAGACTTGTTTATTAATGTGTATTCAACGGCCCCATAAGAAGCAGTGAATTTAACTTTCCCAACATTCTTGCCAAGCCATATATAGTCTGTCCCCTTGGTTACCGAATTCTCTTGTTTTGTATAACCTATTTTAAAACAATGAAATGTGCCGGCTGGAGTGGTGACTTCTTCCGTGCCAATGACTAAAGCTGTTAATTGTTCATTGTCAGGTGTGTGGTAGGCGGGCCAGGTCTTTCCGATTTCTAACGGAAAAACTAGTGGGATCCAGTAATATTGAACAGGGAAGGATGCATCATAATAGTAGACAGTGTTATCACTATACCTGTAGCCATAAGTATTATCAGGTAAATAATCAGAAGATAAGGATTTAAATGTAATATATTTTTGAAATTCGTTATCGCCAATATTGGAAATCCCTTCAAATGTGCAAGTTAAAAATGTCCCGTCGTTTCCTTGATAAATCCAAGTATAGCCAACATTTGAAGGAAAATATTCTTGTATAATCGTGCTGCTGTTTGTTGTTCCCCCAACAATATCAGAGGCTCGTTGGGTTGCGCAACCGAGTAGGTTGCAAGCAAAGAATCCAATCAATATAGAAAAAATAATTATATTTTTCATTTTTGTAAAAAGAGACTATATTTAGTAACCTCTAATAAGTCTATAACAGATAATTATTTGAATCAAACAAGTAATTTCTATAAAGTTTCGATTTATTAAAAATCCGAATGGGCGCGCATTTCGCTTACCTTAAGAAAAGTCGAAATGCGCCTGCCCGCATTGCTTCGCAAAGCGTTGCAGGCGGGCCGGCGTTTTCTTTTCGTCCATTTTCTTTGTTGCCGGACAAAGAAAATGGACACCCGGTAAACAAGAGGGGAGAAAGTAATCTGCGTGCTAGACCACAAGCTAAACTTGAGGTGACAAATTCGGCTTCTTAAGATACAGAAGGAACACCCCACACTAAAGTGCCTGCCTGCCGGTAGGCAGGTGGGGAATAAATGAGAAAAGACTATTCCCCAGACTTTATCCGCAAAATGGTCGAACCAGATGTTTTGCCTAAGAAAACGATCGGGTTTGTGGTGGGAGACGAAAGCTCTACTTAACCCCGCCGTAAACGGCAAAATTGTAGTACTTCCAAAAGACCTCGACCGCCTTGAAACCGACCCGCCGGAGCGAATCGATCTCATTCAATAAGACCGCCGGTCTGTCTTCCTCTTTGTACTTTTTATAGCGGTCGGCGACATATTCCGCCGAGGAGGAGCGGAGGATAAATTCCTTCCATTTGCGCAGATAGGTTGCCTGCATCTTTTTTTCGGGGGCGATAATGATGTCGGCGTTGATGAACAGGCCGCCTTTCTTCAGCGCTTTGAACGCCTTTTTGTGGAAAGCGTGCTTATCGGCGTCGGTTTCCAGGTGGTGAAGGGTGAGGGACGAGACGATCGCGTCATACTGGCGGTCGAAAACGTAACTGGCCGCGTCCGCTTGGACGAATTCCACCCCTTTGAACTTGGCCAGCTTCTCTTTGGAAATTTCCAGCATCTTTGGCGCGAGATCGAGACAGACCAGCCGCGAGTTGGGGTAAGCGGTCTTAAGGTTGTAAGCGATGTTTCCGGTCCCGCTCCCAATATCCATCAGGTCGACTTTTTTCCCGCGCGGGAAAGGGAGGAGATCGACCAGCACGCCGATCATTTCTTGGTAGTGCGGGACGCTTTTTAAAACCCCGGCGTCAAAAACGGTCGCTTCGCTGTTGAAATGTTCGTAGACTTGGGTCAATCGAGCTTTAGCCATTCTATCCTCCAAAGAAACGCCAGATCATCGTCAGGGCGTAGATAAACATCGTGACGTGGATCAGGGGGAGGGCAACCAGTTTGGGTATTGGGAGCTTTTCCTGCAGGCAAATAAAATTAGCCAGGACGATCAGCGCGAAGCCGAGCAGGAACCAGGCCGGAACAACCGCCGGGAAGAGATAAAGAAGCGTGGCGGCTATTATTATATGTAAAGCGGAGAAGGCGGCGATCCAGATCTTACCGCCGTTGATCCCGTAAAGAATGGGGATCGCTTTCATGCCACGGGCCCGATCGTTCTTAACGTCGATCAGGTCGTTGATCCCAAGGTGCGCTTCCGCTAAGGGATAGAAGAAGAGAAAGATCAGCAGCGCCGTTAGGTCGGGCTGGGCGACGCACAAATAACCGGCGACCGGGAAAAGGGCGAAGTCGGTTCGGCCAATGAGCTGGGCCCAGGGAAATTTCTGGTTCCGCTTTTTTAACTGGTAGAAAGCTTCCGTCGGCAGGCTGTAAAGCCCGATCACCATTACATATAATGAATGCGGGAAGGGGAGCGACAGGGTCAGTCCGACGGCGATCAGCATAAATACCCAAAAAAGAACCCAGGCGGAACGGACACTAATAACCCCAGCTGCTAAAGGCCGGGTGTGGAAAGGTCGGAAATAGGTGGTTAGGTCCTGATCGACATCTTTCTTGTCGTAGTCGACGTCGACCAGATCGTTGAGAATGAAACCGGCTTCGAAGCCAAAGATCGCGATCAAGACCGCTTTGACTACCAGCTCGATGGAAAAACCGCCGTGCAAGGCAAAGCCGAGGAAGAGCCCCCCGCAAAAGATCGCCGGCCAGGCCGGGAGAAAGTGGAGCCGCAAGAGATCAAGATAGGCCTTGATCTTCATTGGCTATTTGCGGATCCCCTTTTTGAGCGCTTTGTTGACGGCGATCATGATCACCCGGCTGCTTGATGACGCTCCGGTGACCGCGTCGACCTTGGAGGATTGCGCTTTGATGATCCGGTCGACGGTATCTAACGCTCCGTAACCCTGGCCGCATTTTTGGTCAAGGATCGTGATCTTGACGATCTTGTGCTTTTTGACGGTCACTTCCAGGCTGACGGTGTTAAGAAAGTCGCCGTAACTGCCGGCGTAGGTCCCGTCGGCGACCTTAGCGAGGCTGACGACCGCGGTTTTATCTAATGTTCCTTCGATCCGGTTGGCCATGTTGGTCAGACGATAGATTAGGATCCCGAACCCGATCACAACGACTAAACAGATAACCCCGAGAATGATGCCGATCTTTTTTAACATGATTTTCTCCTTTGATGAACAGTTAGCTGATTTTACTACACGCCCATAAACTTGGCTAGCCAGGAAGTGTGCAGCTTCACCGCGTCGTACTGGCAGAGCTCGTGGCAGCAGAAACAGTGGATGCAGTTCTTCAGGTCGATGACGACTTTTTTCTCCGCCCGTTGGTGGATTGTTTTAGCCGGACAGCTCTTCAGGCAGACCAGGCACTTCACGCACTTTTTCTGGTCGATCTCCGGGTTGATGGTGATGTAGCGGGCCAGCAGTCCGGCCAGGGCGGGAAAACGTTTTAAGAGTTTGTACATCTGGTCGGGTCTAGCCCAATCGGTCCGGCGCAGTTCCGCTAAAGTTGCGCCGCTGATCTCGATCTTTTCGAGGTCGGCTACTCCCAGGCCGCGTTCGCCGGCGATTTGGATCATATCAATGCCCTGCGGGTCAAAGCCGATCAGGTAAGCGGCGACGGCGTCGAGCGCCACGCCGTCGGGGGAGGCGATGATCGCCCCCAGCTGGCGCGGCGTGCCGTGGCTAGGGCCGGCTCCTTCCATCCCGATGACCGCGTCCATGATCGTCAGTCCCGGCCGGCTGATCTGGAAAACGTCGACCAGCAGGTTGGCAAAATCGCGCGGGTGGGGGGCAAGCCGGTGGAATTCGGTCTTGAAAAAACCGGGGACGCAGCCGAACATATTTTTGATCGCTCCGGTATAGAGGGTCATGCCGTGGGTTTTAATTTTGGGCAGGTCGATGACGAAGTCGGCGTTAAGGACCGGTCCGGCGATCGGCACTTCCGGCAGAATTTTGCTGCCACTCGGGCTTTTAACTTTAACGATCCCGCCTTGCTGGAAGAAAACAATTTCGCCGCCGGCCGCTTCGGCCGCTTGTTTGATCCCCGCTTTTTCCAGTGAAGTAATGACATTGGCGTGGGCGTTCCCCGGCGAATCGCCGACTAAAGCTTTCCCCCCGGCCGCGACGACCGCTTTAACGACGGCGTATATAATGGAAGGGTGGGTGGTGATCGCCAGTTCCGGCGCTTCCCCCATCAGGCAGTTTGGTTTGATCAGGACCTTTTGGCCCGGTTTAATAAAAGTGGTAAGGCCGCCGAAC
>JBAZMB010000092.1:0-4618 GCA_041649975.1 Candidatus Margulisiibacteriota bacterium
GTTAACCAGTTGATTGCCGAAATGAAGGCCGTCAAAGAGAAATTTCTTTTTATCGGTTCGTTCAAAATCATGGACGATAGTTTTGCCGTTAATGATTTGGCCTGGATTGAGGAATTCAATCGGCTTTATAAAACAAAAATTAACTTGCCGTTTTTTTGTTTGGCCAGCCCGACCACTATTGATGCCGCCAAACTGGAGTTACTGGTTGATGCCGGTTTGGAGATGATCCAAATGGGCCTGCAGAGTGGCAGCGATCGGGTGAATCGGGATGTCTACCTAAGGCACGCCAAATCCGAACAATTCCTAACCACCATAACACTTCTTGATAAGTACCGAGGACGGCTGAATATTATTATTGATGTGATTTTGGATAATCCTTATGAAGATGAAAGTGACTTGCTTTTGACTATTGATGTTCTTAATCAAATTAAAAAACCCTTCCACCTTTCGTTATTTTCCTTAACTTTTTATCCTGGTACGGAATTATACCGTCGAGCCATTGCCGACGGCCATTTGATTGACGGACAGGCTTACTTGAAGAAGCAGTTTCATTTATTGAATAAGGGTTATTTAAATAAGGTTATTTACCTTATCCCGCGACTTAAAAAATCCCGGATTGAATACTTGGTGAAAAATCGCAGGAATCCCCTGGTACGTTTAGGCGTTTCAGTTTTGCATCTGTTTTTTATTAAGAAAAATAAGATTCCCCAACCCTTAATCAAGGCCATGGCTCGCATTAAAAAAATGATTAATCGTTAATATTAAAATAATGAAAGCAACTAAGCAAAAAATCATTTCTGGCTGGCGATATTTATGGCAGTTAAAGTTTTTTCGTGATTTATTGGTTTTGCAATGGGGGTCATTTTGGGACTTGGGCTTGTCATTGATCGCTTCCATTATTTATGCTCGGATTTTGGGCGTCGGCGCTTACGGCGATTATGCTTTGATTTTCGCTTTGGCCAGCTTGGCCGGACTATTTATGGATTGGGGCACCGGTTACGCCACCTTAACCCTTTTGGCCGATGCTTACGCCAGAAAAAGCCGTCAAGACATCAAGGATATCATTACTTATTTTTTTAAACTTAATTTAATCATCACTTTTACTTTCGGTTTAGCGGCGATTATTTTGGCTCCCGCCTTGGCCCAGTGGTTTTATCATGATCGTTTGATCGGTGAGTTGGCCAGATTGATAATTGTCGGTTACATTTTCCAGATATTTTTTGGTTTGTTGGTAAACCTGCTTCAAGTCATGAGAAAGATAAAATATCTGACTATTGTGGAGAATGTTAACAAGTTCTTTTCCGTTTTTTTGCCGATAATTTTTGTTTTCATGGGTTTTGGTTTGGCTGGAATCGTCTGGGGGTATCTGTTGACAATCATCGGTTCCATGGTTTTTTCCATTTTGGTCTACCGTAATTTTGCCCGACGCAATGAGTTAGTGCCGGCGTTTAGCGAGATTCTGGTCAATTTCTATCAGGTCAAAATCAAGAAATATTTCAAATTTGGTTTTGTTATGGCCGTGGATAAGAATATCTCTACATTGTTCAATATTTTGCCCTTGCTGATCCTCGGTTATTTGGCTTCCTCCGCCGAAGTGGCCAACCTTAAAATCGCCTTAGCATACTTGGCTCTGTCTAATGTTTTTTTGGCTCCGATTAGCCGTTTATTGCAAGTACAGTTGCCGAAAGCAAAAGTTGCCGGCGTCAAGGATCTAAAGGCTAACTTTTATAAGTCTTCATTTTTTGCCGGTTTGATATTTTTCTTTATTGTCTTGGCTTCCCTGATTATCGCTCCCTATCTTATTGGGATTGTTTACGGTTCGGAATTCAATTTAAGCATCAAGTTAGTTTATCCTTTGGCGTTAAGCGTTATTTTTTCCGGTTTTTCTATCGGCTTGGGCTCAATCTATCGGACAATCAATAAGAATATTTATGCCATTGCCATAAATCTTGCCAGCCTAATCTCGGGTTTTATTTTGATGTTTTTTATTCTCAAGTTCACCTCCCCGTTGAACGCCATTGTCGCATTGATAATTTATTGGTCATTTTTCAGTTTGGTAGCTCACTTTTCATATCTAAGGAATTATTTTTTGAAGTTAAACTAACTTAGTTTCTAGAATCTAGCGCAACAGCGCTGTTAATTAATTGATCGAAAACCTGATAAGGTTTCTTGAAACCCAGAGTTTGTCTAGGTCTGCCGTTCAGCAAGTCCTGCACCCTCTTAACTTGGTATCTTGATATGCGTTTGAAATCAGTTCCTTTGGGAAAGAATTGCCGTATTAGCCCATTAGTATTTTCATTAGTGCCTCGTTCCCAGGGGCTTCTCGGATGAGCGAAATAAACTTTGACTCCAGTTGCTTCGGTAAACAGTTTGTGTTTCGCCATTTCCCGTCCTTGATCATAGGTCATTGATAATTTCATTTGCTGAGGCAACTTCTTAACTTCTCTGGCGAAGGCCTTAGCCACCGTTTCTGCTTCTCGATTCTTAAGCGGGATGAGGATAGTCGTGCGGGTCGTGCGCTCCACTAGGGTGCCAAGAACCGAACGATTGTTCTTTCCAACAATTAAATCGCCCTCCCAATGGCCAGGAATTATCCTGTCTTCGACTTCCTTAGGTCGTTCTTCAATACTGAGCATATCCTCAATGTTTCGCTCATGTTTAACGCCACGACGCTGTTTATACCTTCTTTTGTGGTTTTGCCTCAAACAAGAAGTCAGCTCCTTTTTAAGAGCGCCTCTGGGTAAAACGTAGATATAGCTGTAGATCGCCTCAGGCGAGATTCGCATCGTCATATCCAAAGGATAATCTATTTCTAGCTCTTCGGCAATCTGCCTTGGTGACCATTTCAATTTGAGCTTCTGACGGATGTATAGCCATAACTCTGGATTATCATCAATCTCGTACTTGCCTGACTTTCTTTTAGCGGCGTTCCTTCTGGCTCGATTATTCGCCTTGACTGCTCGATAGCTGCATTTATTGCAACTGCCTGCGTTAATCTCTCGACTGATTGAACTGACATTTCTGCCCAGTGCCTTGGCGATCTTATGAAAAGAACATTGTTGCGAGAGTAATCGACTTATTTCTTCTCGCTCTAAATCACTTAATCTCTTATAATTAACCATAGGAATCTAATGTATCATTATTGGCGCTTCGCGCCAAATCTGTTGCATTAGATTCTGGACTCAAACTAAATTATGAAAATATTGTTTGTCTCTGACGATTTCCCGCCGGTAACCCATAGCGGCCCCTCTATTGTTACCTATAATTTAGCCCAAGGCCTGATAAGGTTGGGTCACAGCGTTTTTGCCATTGCCAGTATTCAAGATAAGCAGCGAGCCGGGGTGGAGGTTTATGACGGTATAGAAATTCATCGGATTTATGCCCACTATCCGGATCGTTGGGTTAGCTATTTTAGTTTGTTCAATCCCCAGGTTGTTTTCAAATTTAAGAAAATAATCAGTCGGATTAATCCCGATATCTGCCATTTTCATAATGTGCACGGCCATATTTCCTATCATACATTTTCTCTTGGCCGACGGTATGCGCGGGCAACATTTTTAACGGCGCACGACATGATGCTTTTCAATTATGGTAAAATGTGGCCGAAAAACAATAGTTGCCATTATCAGGTTACTTTTTGGGATAATTTAAGGAACGCCAAGAAGAGATATAATCCTTTGCGTAACGTTTTAATCAGATATTATCTTAAGTGCATAGATAAAATTTTTTGCATTACTGACATACAAAAAGAAGTTTTGGCTTTAAATGGCGTTACCAACACCGCTACGATCCACAATGCCATTGCCGGCGATTATTGGCGTAAAAATGATTCAGCAGTTGAGGCGTTTAAGAAAAAATTCAAATTGATCGGTAAAAAAGTGATTATGTTCGGCGGACGGCTGAGCGAGGCCAAGGGCGGAGATGTTATTATCGAAGCCATGGCCAAGATAGCGAAAGAGGTGGATAATGCGGTGCTTTTAGTGGTGGGCGAGATGACCGGTTACGCCGAATCTTTAACGGCCAAAGCAAATGACGCCGAGCTTGCGGAAAAAGTTTTATTTACCGGCTGGCTGGATCGTCAAGAAATAGGCTTGGCTTTTTACTCGGCAGACGTTTGCGTTACGCCTTCCATCTACTTTGATCCGTTTAACTTGTTTAATATTGAGGCAATGTCGGCCGGCAAGCCGGTAGTGGGAACTTGTTTTGGCGGAACGCCGGAAATTGTAATAGACGGTGAAACCGGTTACATAGTCAATCCGCTTAAAATTGATGAGTTGGCCGGCAAGATTATTTATTTATTGCAACGCCCCGGTTTAGCCGAACAATTCGGCCAAGCGGGATATCGGAGGGTGGTAAAAGAGTTTTCCCTTGATAGGCAAGTGGCGGAAACCCTTAAATGGTATAATGAATTTTTAGATAAATAACGCTTCTTATGGATTTGCTGTTAGTCGAAGTCAAGGGAACCAATAAATACATAAATAACGGCTTGGCCTACCTGGGCGGTTCCTTGGTCGGCCGCTATGTTTTTAGTATTGTTGATCTTAATTTTTTAACCTGGACGCCGGAACAATTAAAGGATTTTATTATTTCAAGCAATCCTCGGGTTTTAGGTTTTTCC
>JBAZMB010000093.1:0-4503 GCA_041649975.1 Candidatus Margulisiibacteriota bacterium
ATAATAGTCTTTTTCAGACCAATGACCTTTCATATGTTTTTTCCGTCTTTGATTTTTACGGCGGCTACTCATTTTCCCGCCAGTTCGAGCTCTTGTCCGGACTTTCCCTTTCCAAGGCGGAACAGACCCGGGAAAATTTTTACGCTAACGGCGTTCGGCAGAGCACCGGCCGCTCGATCGAGACGATCATGACCCAGAACCTCTTTGTTGAAGCGCGGGGAAAGGAAGGGACTGCTCCGCTCTGGTTTGGCTATACGGCCGGGGTCATTTACCCGGTTAATGTTTCGACGACCAATACTCTCCTGACCAGCTTTAACTTTACCTCGCCCGGTTATTCGCTCTATGGCCGCGGCTCGCTTTATTATTCCCTGGCAACCGAATGGATCTTTGAGGTGAGCTTGGGGTACCGCTGGCTGCATTATGATGGTTCCCCCTGGACCACTTCTGGAACTAATACCGCGAAATGGCCGACTAATGACACTTCAGAATTGACCGCGACTATAGGTTGGGTTTACTCCTACTAACTACTCCTGCGAAGTAACGAAAAGTCGTTAACCTGCTATAGATTTAACCTACAAAGTATACCTTTAGCCTGGCAATAAAATTGCTTACCTAACCTCTTGTAAAGGGGGTGGTTAGGAGAAGGCATCTGTTCCATTGTTAAAATATATTTTGGGAGGAAAAGACAATGAGAATTATTTCGATGTTAATGCTAATGATGTTGATGGCTTGTTCGGTTTCGGCGGAAGTATTGATGACGGCTGATCCAATTGGCCAAGGGAAATACTCGGTCAACGGTGTTTATTTCAAAGATGCCAAGATTAATACTACTGGCATCGGTGATCTGTCTACTTACGGGGTCAATCTTGGTTATGGTTTGACTGACAAGCTAGATCTTTATTTAAACTTGTCGAGCGCTAGTGTTGGCGGTTTTCCTCCAGGTTTTTCTCTTGGTTTTGCCTCATACGGTTTGTCCGCCCAATACTTGCTAGCCAAAGCTGGCGAGTCAATGCCGTTTGATCTTGCTGGTAAGCTGGGGGTAAGATCGGTTAATGTGACTGCTTCTGTTCCAATTGTTGGCAATCCGGTTTCGCAGTATTTAGCCTCCTTGGAGATTAGTAAAAAGGTTGATGCCTTTACCCCTTACTTTAGCTTGGGTTATCTCCAATCTCAACAGACTGGCTATGATCCAGTCAGCCAAGTTGGGATAACGCTGGGAAGTGCTTACGCTTGGGCGGCGAATAGTTCAGTGATGCTTGAATTTACCCAAAACACAACCTCGGCTGGTTCCCAGAGCTATACTAATTCCCAGTTTGGTGGCGGCCTCTCCTTTATTCTCTAGTTTATCTGGTTGAATAGCGGGGCTTCAGCGTTACTGCTGGAGCCCCGCTTTGTTATTTATACATGACGAATTATCGACACTTGTATCTTTGATGGGAAAGATAGATGTCGAAAATTCGTCACATGTAAACTTGAGTAGAATGAAAAACAATATAAATAGGCTAAATATTAAATATTGTTGATCTGGCAATAAAATTGCTTCAATTGACATGAGATAACAAGGAGGGTCAAATGAAAAAATTGTTTGTGTTTATTTTTTGTTTCTTGATTGTGGGGGCTTCTTTTGCGGTTGAGAAGCCAACGGTCTTAGTTTTGGACCAGTCAGGACAAGATAACCTTGAAGCGCAGAAAGTTATCAATAAGATAACGGAAAAAGTGCTTAATTCCAGTCGTTTCGGCGTTTATCAGAAGGAACAAATCGCTGCCAAGCAGAGAGAGGCTGGTTTTCCTCAAATAATGGATAGTGATGGTTACGACTATCAAAAGTTAAGCGAGTTAATGGATTTGCAAGTGATTATTTTATGCAAAGTTGATAAAAATGTTCGTGAAATAACGAAGAAGAAAAGTGGGGGAAATAACTCAGGCGCATTATGGATGTATGGTTTTATTTTCCCTCCTCTTTTTTTGCTGGCTAATTCCGGTGAAAAAACTTATACCGTTAACATCAACGAATATTTGGTTTCTCTGAAAATGATCGATGCTGCTACCCAAAAAGTAATCGCTCAAGAAAATTTTTCTGGTTCTGACTTGAGCAAACTGGATCAAGCAAGTGAAAGATTGTATTTAGCCTTGCTGCGCAATTATCAGGTTGAAGGCTCTATTATTAGCCAGGAAAAAGAATTGATTTATGTTGATCTTGGTAAGAGATCAGGAATAGCCCGTGGGGATATTGTCGATGTTTATCGCCCAGGTTTGTCGCTTAGTGATGAGACTATTACGACGCCCGAAAAATACGGGGAGTTGGAGGTTGTCGAGGCGTTGGAAGACTCGTCAGTTTGTCGGCTTGTGCCTTACCGGACAGTAGGGTCGATGAGAAAAGGCGATATTGTTAAAATCATTCCTTTGGAGAGTCTCTCGGTTGTAGATCAAGCTAGGCGCCAGCCAAAAGAAACGACGCGTCCTTTGGGAATGGGGGAAGCATTTATAGGCGAAGCGGTTGGCCCAGAATTATTAAAATATAATCCGGCTGGATTAGGACAGGTAGCCGATTCGGAGCTGGCCCTTGGCTGGGAGCTAAAATATAGCAGCGCTAGCTTATCAATCCCCAACGCTAATCTGGGTTATCCTGGTCTAAAAAACTTTTATGGCAACTTTGTTGAAAATCCTCTTTGCCCCAACGACTTTAGTGTTATTGTTCCGACCGAACGCGGCGGGCTTGGCCTGAATGTCAAGGTCGATAATACCAGAATTAAGAACGAATTTTTTCAATATGATAATGGTGGAATGAAGGTCGGTCTTTACGCCGGAACGGCGATCCACCCTAAGGTTATGGTTGGCTTGGGCTTGATTTATACCGACCAATGGATCGGGATACACAACGGTAATAGTTACGAATTTAGGGGGAGCGGGCTTGCCGGTCAAATTGGGATTTTAGCGCGCCCGACCGAAAACTTGGGGTTAGGAGGCAGGGTTGACCTTCCCGCTAACATAAACGGGAAATTGGTTCGCTCTTCCGCTTCTTTGGGTAGCCAGGATTTTTCTTACACTGATCAGGCCAGTTTAGGTTTGGGGGTTTCGTACAAGTTGTTTAACCGGTTGGTTTTGAATCTTGATTTGTTGGATTATTGCAACGCTTCTCTTTACGATGTGAGGCTTGGTGCCGAGTTTAAGTGTTCGGATAATCTAACTTTCCGATTGGGATCAGGGAACCGTTTTGCTCGTTTACCAAATCTAGCGGCTGATCCTAATTATCCCAACGGAGCTAACTTTAGAACGAACACTTACAGCGCCGGGGTTGGGTTGGCGGTTGGTTCGTTAACTTTTGATCTGGCCGGAGAATATGAAGTTTTAAGGGAAGGGAATTTTATCCTTTACCCTGATTTTGCCGCCGGCTCGCCGGTTAGAACGCTACTGACCGGATATAAGGACGCGAGGATAAAATTCAGCACGGGGGTGAAATTTTAATGAAAAAACTAATTTGTCTGGTTCTATTTCTTGTCCCGGTAGCGATTGTTGGCTGCGGGACCACTGCCAGCAACTCTGCGGCGCCGATAATTCAAAGCGTGGTTGCTTCCCCGCAAGCGATTGCTCCCGGCGGTTACGTCAAGGTTAATTTAAATGCCAGTGACGAACAAGGGAGTATTTTAAGCTATAAGATTGGATCCGGCGCCAGTCATCTGTATGCAAACGGCGCGTCCGCCGTCGTCTTGGCCCAGGCAAGTAGCGGCCCGCAAGATATTGATGTTTATGTCGGCAACGGACGGCTCGACGCGCGGGCGAAAACAACGATCCAGGTGAACGGTTCTTTGCCGGCTTCGACCCTTCGGTCTGGCCGGGCGATTTTGCCGCTTAATAAGAGTTTCGATTTTTTCTCCGGTACGGTTAAAGACCAATATTATGGCGATGTTGACTATCTGGAAAGATACTATTACGGCGCCTCACTGGCCTTTAATGGCAACCATAATGGCGGGACAACCGATTCTTTTGATGGCGGGCTTGTTAACCTGACTTATTTTGACAGCCAAATTACCGAACTTAGCCAGGTTTGTGAAAAATACACCGGGGATTATTACAGTGGGAGCGTGCCGGCGGAAGGCCAAAGATATGACGAATCCACCCTTAGAAAGGGGGATATTTACTGTTTTATTTTAATTAATTCCGGCAACAGTTATTTTGGCAAATTAAGGATCGAGGAACTGAATAATTCAGAAATAGTTTTTGATTACGTTGTTCAGACGGCTCCTAATGAGCCAAGGTTTTATGATGTTGATCCGGCCGCTTCATCTCCTGTGCCGACAAGAGAAGTGTTGAGCAGTTTTACCGATGATGCTGAAAGTGGGGTTGGCAAATGGCTAAGTAATGGGTTTGCCGTTACGACGGTGAGAGCGGCCAGCGGGACGCACAGCTTTTATTCCGGCCGTGGAGATGACCTAAACAACAGTTTGACCATGGTCGGCCCGGTCCTTATAACCGCGGGAAAAAAGTTAATCTTCCAGACTTATT
>JBAZMB010000094.1:0-4491 GCA_041649975.1 Candidatus Margulisiibacteriota bacterium
CGCAAGACAGAGAAAGAAATCTGGAATAAAATGAAGAAGGGTGATCGGTAAAACCGGCCAATAATGAGAGAACCGCTGAAAAAATCTGAGCTCGTAGCAATGGAAACCAGCGACAATATCGTCGCGGTTTCCATTGCGTACCCAAACAAGCTTATTTTGGAAGCCGAGACGATATTGTCTCAGGCTTCCAAAATTGTCGCAAGTTTACTACTGCTCCTCTTCCTGACCGGTCAGGCTTTTAGCTTAACCTGGCGGGAGGCGCTTGAGCTGGCGCCGAGAAACAGTAACGAGATCAAAAGCGCCAAGAAACAGCTGGAAGTCGCGCAATGGACGTATTATAAATCTTACAGCGGGTTTCTGCCGCAGGTTTCGGCCAGCATGTCGACCGGCCAATCGGAAAATTCCAGCGGCCAATCGACCAGTTATTCTTACGGGATCAACGTTTCCCAGGCTTTGTTCAAGGGCTTAAGCAACTATTATAATCTTTCTTCCGCCGGCACCAGCCTGAAATATTACCAAGCCAGCCTCCAAAACAACGAGGCCGATTATTATTATCAGCTTCGCCAGGCTTACATCAATCTTTACCTTAGCCAGCAGAACCTGACCATGCTCAAACAGATCCGGGAATCGCGTTCCGAGAACGCCCGGATGATCAAATTGCTTTACGACAGCGGAAAAGAAGATAACGGTAATTACCTCCGGACGCAGGCGCAATTAAAGGACGCGGATTATAATGTCGCTTCCGCCGGCCGCCAGCTCGAACTGGCCCGGCTAAAACTGGCGCAGGTCCTTAACACCGACGCGGCTTCAGTTGAAAGCGTTGCTCTCTCCGCGATTGAAACGCCCGATTATGACGCTTTGCTCAAGGCGGCCCCCGCTTATCGGATGGCGAAAGGCCAGTTGGAGCTTGCCTCGATCCAACAGCAGTCGACGATCAGCGAATTCCTGCCGTCTGTTTCCCTGCAGGGGAGCTATTCGAAGAGCGGCAGCAGCTGGCCGCCGGACGCTACCAATAAATCACTGAGCCTTAGTCTCTCTTATTCGCTTTTTCCGGGCGGGAGTAATCTCGCCGACCGGGTGATCACCAACGCCCAATACGATAAAGCGAAAGAAGATTACGCTTCCACCGAGAAAGACCTGCTCTACACGTTGAAACAAAACTATCTTCAACTGCAGGATGCCGTCGAGAATCAGAAGATCCAGCAGGAATATCTGGCCGCTTCGACGGAACGTTCCCGGATCGCCCAGGTCAAGTATCTCAACGGCTTGATCTCCTATACCGAATGGGACCAAATTCAGAACGAATATATCAGCGCCCAGGGGAGTTTGCTTAACGCTAATAAATCGGCCTTGCTGGCTGAAGCGAATTGGTTTAAATCATTTGGAGGATGGATAAAATGAGAAGATGGTCAGTCATTGTCATGGTTGGAGTTGTCGCTTTCCTGATCGCAAGCTGCGCGTCGAAAACCACGGAAAAGCCGCTGGAAACCGCCAAGGTCGTCAGGGGAAATATTCTGGCCGAATTGCCGGTCTCCGGCACGGTGATCCCGCGCAACCGCTTGGAGATCAAGCCGCCGGTGGCTGGGCGCGTTGAACAGGTGCTGGTCGCTGAAGGCCAGCGGGTGAAAAAAGGGGCGATCCTCGCCTGGATGAGCTCCAGCGAGCGGGCCGCGATCCTTGATGCTGCCCGGGCGAAAGGTCCCGACGAGGTCAAACATTGGGAAGACGTCTACAAACCGGCGCCGATCGTCGCGCCGCTCGATGGCTTTATCATTAAACGGAGCATTGAACCGGGACAATTCATCGGCATCAGCGACAGCGTTTTGGTCATGGCCGACCGGTTGATCGTGGAAGCGCAGGTTGACGAGACCGACATCGGACGGATCAAGGTCGGGCAGAAGTCGGTCGTTAAGCTGGACGCTTATCCCGAACAATCGATCTCCGGCCATATCGAACAGATCGCCTACGAATCGGAAACGATCAATAACGTCACGGTTTATAAGGTCAATGTTTTGCCGGATAGCGTGCCGGCCTTTTTCCGTTCCGGGATGAGCGCGACCGTTTCTTTCACCCTGGAAGAAAGAGAAAATGTCCTGACCTTGCCGCTGACGGCGATCAAAAAAAGCAACGGCCAAACCTACGCTTTTGTCCGCCAGGATGGGGCGGTCACGGCCGTTAAGGTCCAAACCGGTTTAGAAAACAATGTTCATTTAGAGCTTCTCTCCGGTTTGAACGAAGGAGCTGAAGTCGTCATTCCGACCACTAAAATGGTGACCGAACTCCTTGATCGACGCCGCGGTCCCCAGCCTTTTAATTTTCTAGGCGGCGGGAACAATAGGACTCGAAGCAGGTAATATGGCCTTAATTGAACTGAACGGCATTACCAAGACCTATTTCATCAGTGAAGAACTGCCGGTCAGAGCGCTCCGCCCGGTCTCCTTGAAGGTTGAGAAAGGGGAGTTTGTCGCCATCATGGGGGCGTCCGGTTCGGGAAAATCGACCTTGCTGGCGATCTTGGGGCTCTTGGATAAAGCCGACCAGGGAAGTTATAAACTGCTCGACAAAGATATCACCAAGCTGACCGATAACGACTATGCCATTTTACGCAGCCGCTACCTCGGCTTTATTTTTCAATCGTTCAATCTTTTGCCCCGCTTCAACGTCACCGAAAATTCCCTGCTTCCGTTCTTATATACCGAAGCGAACAAAGAAGCCCGCGAACGGGTGATCGGGATCCTGAAAAAGATCGGCCTGGGAGACCGCTTGCGGCACCGGCCCAACCAACTTTCCGGCGGACAACAACAGCGGGTGGCGATCGCCAGGGCGCTGGCTAACCAGCCGCTGATCATCTTTGCCGACGAACCGACCGGGAACCTCGATTCCAAGTCGTCGCTCGAGATCATCAACCTGCTGAAGGAACTGAACGCCCAGGGGACGACGATCGTCATGGTGACCCACGAACGCGAATTATCAGAGCTGGCGAGCCGGATCATCACCCTGAAAGACGGGGAGATCGTCAGTGACGAGAAAAAAGGCGCTAATAAAACCGCCGCTCAACTTGAATATAAAAACAACTTAAAGCGGAAAGCGACCCTTTCTTTTTCCGGGATCCTCAATTATGCCCACGAAGCTTTTCTTTCCCTCCTGGGGAACAAGCTCCGCTCGTTCCTTTCCATCCTTGGCGTGCTGATCGGGGTGGCGGCGGTCATTACGATGCTGGCGATCGGGACCGGGGCGCAGAACCAGGTCCAGCAGAGCCTGGCCAGCATGGGCTCGAATCTGCTCCGGGTTTCGCAATCGTTCCGTTCCGGCGGGATCTCCCTGGGGGCCGATACCACTCCTCGTTTTAATTTTGAGGATTTGGCCGCGATGCAGAAGATCGACGGGGTAGAGCGGGTCGTTCCTTACGTCAACGGCCGGGCGCAAATGGTTTTTCAGGACAAGAACTGGAATACTTCCGTTTCCGGGACCAATCCCGATTACCAGTATGTCCGCAATTCGATCCCAACCTCCGGCCGTTTCTTTAACGACAACGAAGTGACCGGCCGGGCCAAGGTCGTGGTCCTCGGCAAGACCGTGGCCGACGAACTTTTCGGCAGTGCCGATCCGGTCGGCAAATCGATCCGGATCAACCGGATCAATTTTACCGTGATCGGGGTGATGCCGGAGAAGGGGGCGTCCGGTTTCCAGAATACCGACGACCAGGCTTTCATTCCGGTGACGACGGCGATGTATCGTTTACTGGGGCGGGATTATATCGGCAACTTTGATGTTCAGGTGAAAGACGCCGATTCTCTCGCCTCCGTCCAGGAACAGATCAGTCCGGTCCTGGCTAAGATCCACCGCTTTACCGAGGCGCAGATGCAAAGCATCGATGTCCGGAACATGGCCGACATCCAAAAGGCCTTAAACGACGTGGTTAATACTTTTACCATGCTTCTTGGCTCGATCGCCGCGGTCAGCTTGCTGGTCGGCGGGATCGGGATCATGAACATTATGCTGGTCTTGGTGATGGAGCGGACCCACGAGATCGGTTTGCGCAAAGCGCTGGGTGCGGAGAACCGGGATATCATGATCCAATTCCTGGTCGAATCGGTCTTGATCTGCGTCCTGGGGGGATCGATCGGGATAATGATCGGCTCGCTGATCGCCTGGATAATCTCGACTGTCTTTGGCTGGAACGCGATCGTCAGTCTTGGTTCGATCCTGCTTGCCTTTACCTTCTCGGTGCTGGTTGGGGTGGTTTTCGGGATCTGGCCCGCCTGGCGGGCGTCGAAGATGCTGCCGATCGAAGCGTTAAGGTACGAGTAGCGCTTCCCGGGTGGCGATCAGGTCCGTTTCCAATCCGAGGAATGACTTAACGATCACGTCGCCAACTTTGACCGGCCGATCGAGCTTGATCTTTTTTACTTCCGCCATCGCTTCGAGCAGTTTAGCTTTGGGGATGGGACGGGTGGTTCTGACTGGGACCATCTTTAAATCCAGCCCCTT
>JBAZMB010000095.1:0-4489 GCA_041649975.1 Candidatus Margulisiibacteriota bacterium
GACGTACGCTCATCCCTTCCATTTATCGCAGGCGTTTGACCTGGAAACAATCGTCACCATGGCCCAGCATGACCAATTAGCGACGGTGATTCTCAAGCCGGAAGAAGTCCTCACCCACCGTTCCGATGAATCGGAACGGTCCCCCCTCTCCATTGGGAATGGAGAGGGCCAGAGGGGAAAATGAAAGCAGAAATTAAAAAGAAAATAGAAAAGTTGCGGCAAGTGATTCATCACCACGACAACCTCTACTATGTTCAAGACGCGCCGGAGCTTGCCGATTCGGAATACGACCAGCTCTTCCGCCAATTGGTCGAACTGGAGAAGGAATACCCCGATCTGGTGACCCCCGATTCCCCGACCCAACGGGTAGGGGGCGAACCGCTCAAGGAATTTAAAACCTACCACCATAAAAAGCCTCTTCTTTCCCTGGATAACGCCATGAACCTGGAAGAACTAGACGACTTTGACCGGCGGGTAAGGGAAGCTCTGGGGGAAGAAAAGATCGAGTATGTCGCGGAACTGAAGATGGACGGCCTGGCGGTCGCCTTGGTCTATAAAAATGGCCATTTCGCGGTCGGTTCGACCCGGGGAGATGGGGTCCGGGGTGAGGATATTACCCAGAACTTGAGAACGGTTAAAGCGATCCCGCTGGTCCTAAAAGAAGACCTTGATCTCGAAGTCAGGGGAGAGACCTATCTCCCTTACGACGACTTTCTGAAACTGAACGAAGAGCGGCAGGAAAAGGGGGAAGCTCTTTTTGCCAATCCTCGTAATGCCGCCGCCGGATCGGTCCGCCAGCTAGACCCGAAGATCACCGCTGGTCGGCCGCTCGATATTTTCCTTTACTACGGCGAGGTGCCCGAAATGGCGACCCATCTTGAGACCCTCAAGTATTTGAAAAAGCTTGGCTTTAAAACCAATCCCAATACCAGGCTTTGCCACGGTCTCTCCGAAGTCAAAGAGTACATCAAGGAGTGGGAGAAGAAACGGGAGAAGCTCCCTTACGAGATCGACGGGATCGTGATCAAGGTCAACAAGCTAACCGACCAGAAAAAACTCGGTTTTACCGCCCGGGCCCCGCGCTGGGCGATCGCCTTCAAATACCCGCCGATGCAGGCGGAGACGGTGATCGAAAACATTGAAGTCCAGGTCGGCCGGACCGGAGCGATCACGCCGGTCGCTCACTTAAAGCCGGTCCACTTGGCCGGAGTGGTCGTTAAACGGGCGACCCTCCACAACGAAGACGAGATCCGCCGCAAAGAGATCAAGATCGGCGACCACGTGAAGGTCCAGCGGGCGGGGGAAGTCATTCCCGAAGTGGTGGAAGTCGTGAAGAGCAAACGGAGCGGCCACGAGAAAGAGTTCCACCTGCCGACCCATTGTCCGGTCTGCGGCGGGAAGATCTACCGGCCGGAGGGGGAAGCGATCGCCCGCTGTACGAATTTCGCTTGTCCCGCCCAGGTCAAAGAGAGGATCCGCCACTTTACTACCCGGGAAGCGATGGATATTGAGCATGCCGGCCCGGCCTTGATCGACCAGCTGGTCGAAAAGAAACTGATCGCCGACGCGGCCGATCTATACGCTCTCACGAAAGTTGATCTCCTCAAGCTGGAACGGATGGGGGAGAAGTCGGCCCAGAACGTGATCGATTCGATCCAGGGGAGTTTATCCCGGCCGTTCGATCGGTTGATCTACGCTCTTGGGATCCGCTTGGTTGGCCGTCGGACCGCCCAACTCCTGGCCGATCATTACGTTGATATCGACCAGCTCTCTAACGCGGCGGCCGATGAGCTGGGAAAGATCCACGAGATCGGACCCAAGGTTGCCGAAGGGATCGTTGTTTTCTTTAAGGAAAAAGAGAACCGCCATTTAATTGAGAAGCTGGTTAAAGCGGGAGTTAAAGTTAAAGGGGGCGGGAAGCGGCAGACGGGGCCGCTTAAGGGGAAGAAATTTGTTTTCACCGGCGGGATGGAGCACTACACCCGGCCGGAAGCGGAAGAATTGGTCCGCCAGCTCGGCGGCTCTGCCAGTTCGGCCGTCTCCAAAGAGACCGACTATGTCGTCGCCGGGACCGACCCCGGCTCCAAGTACGATAAAGCGAAAAAGCTGGGGGTATCGATCTTGACGGAAGGGGAGTTCGTTGCCCTCACCCACCGTTACGATAAATCGTAACGGTCCCCCCTCTCCATTGGGAATGGAGAGGGCCAGAGAAGAAAAGGGGCGGGAAAGTAGGGAGAGGGCTTGTCCCTGTCCGAAGTGAGGGAGTAATGACACCACACATTAAAATGTGTGGAATATTCCCCACACTTTAGTGTGGGGTGCTCAGGTCATCAAGAAAAGCTGGACCGACGGAAACCTGCGACAGTATCGTCGCGGTTTCCTGAGTATAAATAATTGACTTAATGAGGGAATATGGATATAAATAATGCGAGAAAATTGGTTAAAGAATATGGGAGAACATGGGAGATTGCCTCTGAAACTGGAAATTTAGGCTTTTACCCAAACAGTATTTTGCCCGCCACTAAAGATGAGATTAAAGAAGCTATTAAAATAGTTATTTTATCTCTTTCTTTGTCAAAGGATTGGAATGGTGTGGATGTTTGTGTGGATGGTTATGTTTCTTTGCCAACATTTATAGATAAGGCTGTTTATGATGAAATTAGATATCCCATATTGTTGTCGGATAAGGAAGATGCAAAGCAGGCAGCAATCTCTTTAATGAAAGAAACCCATTTAAAAAATATTGATGAGATAAAATTGTTTCAGAGGGAAATAGGTCAATATGTTGAAAATTGCAAAAAAATGCAATAGAACAGTTGCATATCTGCAAGTGTGAAACGAGCGGTGCAGTCGAGTTAACAAAATGTAGACTAAAACCTGCGGCAATATCGCCGCGGTTTCCTTGGGAGAGAATAATAATGGGGAGGAAAATGAAGTGAATAATAAACAGCTTGCGATTATAGCAACTACACTCATATTTGTAGGGTTTTGTGTATTGTTTACTAATGGAGTATATGAATTTAGAATAAACACGAACAGTAAATCCGAATGGCCAGCACCGGATATTATCAGATTTAATAAATTTACCGGTAAAGTAGATTATATTGTGTTTTATAATTATGAACATGATGGAGTGAAACAGCCTGGATATGGTGAATTGGGGATGTTTTTAGGAAAAAAATGAACTTCCAAGGATAGTTGGGTTTAAACGGAAACCAGCGACAATATCGTCGCGGTTAAGGGGGTTAGTAATGGATAATATAATTGCTATATTTATTGGTGCTTTTGGTGGGCTAATTGTAGCTATTTTCCAATATATTATGAAGCAAAAAAGTGAAACAGAAGCAAAAATTCAAAGTCTTAATGAGAATAAATATCGTTCAACCTTAGTATTCATGAGATGTGTATTAGTGCCGGAGAACCTTAAACAGTTTGATATTTCCGATCCAAATATCCACAACCTAAGAGGAGATGAGCTTCAGAAGTATGTCAAAGCCAAATTGGTAGAATATTATTATAATTCTTTTCTCTATGCTTCTGATGATGTTTTAAGGAATCTGAAGATGTTCATTGAAACTCCGTCGGAAGATAAGTTTGAAGAGACCGCTCGGGCAATGAGGAAAGATCTTTGGAAAAAGTGAGAACTATAATTAATCGCGAATTTATTCGCAGGAGTAACTAAATGCAACAACAACTAAAACTTATTAAAAATCTCCTCGAAACCAGGAAAGCCCGGCGGAAAGAGAAACTTTTCGTCGTCGAAGGGGTGCGGATGGTCGAAGAAGCGGGGGAGCGGGTCAAAACATTCTTCTACTCCGAGAACCTGCCGATCGTTAAAAAGCTGGAAGAGCAGATGAGCGTCGGTTACAAAGTCTCGAAGAAGCAACTAGCTGAGATCTCTCAAGTCGAAACACCGCAAGGGATCGTGGCGATTGTTAGAGAGCAGGAATACTCCTTGGATCAGATAGATACCAATGGAGTAATCGTCTACTGTCTCGGTGTCCAGGACCCGGGGAACCTGGGGACGATCATCAGGACTGCCGATGCCTTTGGGGCAAGCGGCGTGATCCTCTCCAAAGGGACGGTCGACCTCTATAACCCAAAAGTGGTCCGCGCGACCATGGGCTCGCTCTTTCACCTGCCGATCGTCATGGCGGCCGATGACGCCGAAACCATTGGTCAATTAAAGGGGAAAAATGTTAAAATAGTAACGACCGATCTGAAAGCGTCCAAAACCGCGGCCGCCGGGGATTACCGGGGCGGGGTTGCTTTCCTGGTCGGGAACGAAGGGGCCGGGTTGCCCCCCGAGATCGTCGCCCAGGGCGAAGCGGTGAAGATCCCGATGCCGGGAAACGCCGAATCGCTTAACGTTGCCGTCTCGACCGCGATCTTGCTTTACGAAGCGACCAGACAAAGGGAACATGGAAAAGATTAAACAACTACAGGATGAGGCTCTTGGCCTGATTCGCCAAGCCAAAGACCTGGCCGA
>JBAZMB010000096.1:0-4444 GCA_041649975.1 Candidatus Margulisiibacteriota bacterium
GGTCCAGACTTTATTGAACAAAGCTAGGGTTGGCTCCCGATAAGCCTCATTTTTATAGGGAAATTCCATTTCCTCGTAGTAAACAAGTCCTTTGTCGCCTATTGCTGAGCGGGCTGGTTCCGGCTGGGCCGCGTGATAGAAAAGCCTACTTAGCGCGGCTGGATAATTATTTACTGGAACTCCGACGAGTACTTTCGCGTTCCACAATTGCTTGGCGGAGAGCTGCTTTTGTTCCCGAGCCAAGACCTTTAAGTCTAAATAGAAAACCAACCGTTGATTTTCAGGAAGAAACTGAACCCCATAATGGGCGATCGCCAAAGTTTGTTCGTTAAGCAAGCTGGCCGCTAACGGGATCAGGTCGCTTTCCTGGAATAGATTGAAAGAAACTTTTTGCTCCAATGAGATTTTGTTCCAGAGAAAACCTTCCGTGCTAATCGGATAGGGGAAAGAGCTTGTCGGTTCCTTTAGCCCAAGAAAGGCGGCGAATGGCGTGGTTAGGTCGATGACAGTTCTCTCCGATCGGCATAATACATGGCCAAGGGTGGCTGGTTTTTCCCTGGTTCCATTATCGATCGGAAGATCGATGGTTATTTCTGACGCTTCTAGTCCGGCTTGCTGGCACTGTTTGATCGCTAAACGGGCGGCGGTCCCACAGGTGAAGTAGGGGAGTAATCCGTTCCCTGTCGCTGAAAGTGGGGGTGGGCAAACAATAAGCTCTTTCTCAGCAAAGAAGATTTTACTCTGGCTTAAGGCGTTATTGTAGCCATAGTTTTCCGGCTTAAATCTTGGCCGGAGCCGGGAAACGACTTCGCCAATTTTTAGCGAGGTATTTGTCATGGGAATATATCGTCACTTTTCTTGGCAAATTTCAGGGCGGGTGATATACTGAAGCTATGGGTAAACGAACAACTTCCCGCCGTTTGGCGATGCAGGCTCTCTATCAGGCGGAAATTTCCAATATTTCGATCGAAGAATCGCTCCAGAACCTCTTCGATTCGGAAAAGTTTATTGACGAAACGGTCGGTTTTTCCGAAAAACTGGCCAAACAGGCTTGGGCTGACCGGGACGGGAGCGATAAGATCATCGTTAAACTCTCGGTTGACTGGCCCCTCGACCGGATCGGCAAGGTTGACCGGAGCATTCTTCGTCTGGCCCTCAGCGAACTCAAGAGCGGGGAGACACCTCAATCGGTCGTGATCAATGAAGCGGTCGAACTGGCCAAAAAGTACAGTTCTGAAGAAGCGGCGAAGTTCATCAACGGGATCCTCGGGGCCTTCCTTCGCGAGCAAAAGCCCAGTTAACCCCGGCTTGAGATAGCCGCCAAAATGTGGTAAAATTATCCCTATGTTTACCGGAATTATCGAACAAATCGGCAGCGTTGCCTCCCTTGTCAGACAAGCGAATGCGGCCAAACTGGTGATCTACGGCCGGAAGTTTTTCGAAGGGACCAAAGTCGGGGAAAGCATCTCCGTTAATGGGGTTTGTCTGACCATTACCCACCTCCGCCGCGATTACGCCGAATTTGACGTTTCCTCGGAAACCCTCAAGAAATCTACCATCGGCGACCTCCGGATCAGCGACAAAGTTAACCTGGAAAAGGCCCTTTTAGTCAGCGCCCGGCTCGGCGGCCACATCGTTACCGGCCACATCGACGGGGTCGGCGAGATCAGGGAAACGGTCCGTTCCGGGGACGGGGTCGACTTTTATCTTTCCATTCCCAGCGACGTGATGAACTATTTCGTGACCAAGGGGTCGATCGCCATTGAAGGGGTCAGCCTGACGGTCGCCGGTTTTCGCGACGGCCAGCTTCGGGTTTCGGTCATTCCGCTGACCCTGAAGCAAACGACGCTTGGCTCGCTCTCCGCCGGCGATAAAGTGAACATCGAAGTCGATATTTTCTCCAAGTACATTGAACGCCATCTGCAAAAAGAAGAAGGCTCCGAACTTCTGGACGACCCGATGATGCGGGTCGGCTTCTTGCCGATGGGCTGGATCGAGAACTAACCATGCGCAAAGAGATAAAATTCAACAAGATCGAAGACGCGATCGAGGATATCCGCAACGGTAAAATGCTCGTCGTGGTCGACGATGCCGACCGGGAGAACGAAGGGGACCTGGTGATCGCGGCGGAAAAAGTTACCCCGGAAATCGTCAACTTCATGATCTCGCACGCCAAAGGTTTGGTCTGCGTGCCAATGTCGGGCGAGCGGCTTGACGAGCTGGAGATCGACCAGATGACCGATAACAACCGGGAGAAGATGAAGACCGCTTTCACAGTTTCCGTCGATGCCGGCCACCGCTTCGGCGTCTCGACCGGGATTTCTCCTTCCGACCGGGCGAAAACGATCGAAGTTTTAATTAACCCTCGCTCTAAAGCCAAAGACCTGGTCAAACCGGGCCATATTTTCCCCCTGCGCGCCGTCGAAGGCGGGGTCCTCCGCCGCGCCGGGCACACCGAAGCGTCGGTCGACCTGGCCAAACTGGCCGGCCTTTATCCGGCGGCGGTGATCTGCGAGATCATCAATCCCGACGGGAGCATGGCCCGCGTTCCCCAGCTGATGGAATTTGCCCGCTGGCATAAATTAAAAATTATTACCGTTGCCGACCTGATCTCTTACCGGACGAAACACGAGAAGCTCGTGAAACGGGTCTCGACGGTCAAACTGCCGACCAAGTACGGCGATTTTACCGCGCTCGGTTACGAAAGCGTCGTTAACGGCGAGTTTCATCTGGCCCTGGTCAAAGGGAACGTTAAAGGAAAAAAAGACGTCCTGGTCCGGGTTCATTCCGAATGTTTGACCGGCGACGCGCTTGGTTCGCTCCGCTGCGACTGCGGCGAACAGTTGGCTAAAGCGCTTTCGAAGATCGAATTCTGCGGCCTGGGAGTTTTGCTTTATATGCGGCAGGAAGGGCGGGGGATCGGCCTTAAAGATAAATTACGCGCTTACGAATTACAGGAACATGGCTACGATACCGTCGAAGCCAACGTGAAGCTTGGCTACGCCCCGGACCTGCGCGACTACGGGATCGGCGCCCAGATCTTGAGCGATCTCGGACTTTCGACGATCAGGCTGATGACCAATAATCCGAAGAAAGTCGTCGGACTTGAAGGCTATGGGTTGAAGATCACCAAGCGGGTGCCGCTGGAGATCGACCCGAACCAATTTAACGAGCAATACTTGCGGACCAAATCCCGCAAGATGGGCCATTTATTAGAGGGGGTAATGAAACATGGTAAAAGTGATCGGCGGAAACCTAGAAGCAAGTAAGTTAAAGATTTGTCTCATCGTCTCTCGTTTTAATGAAATGATCTCGAAGGGGCTGGTCGGCGGGGCCGAGGACTGCCTGAAGCGCCATGGCGCCAAGGACGAGAACATTACGATCGTCTGGGTCCCCGGCGCGTTTGAAATGCCGCTTATCGCCCAGAAAGTCGCCAAAAACTTTGACGCCGTCATTTGTTTGGGCGCGGTCGTCAGGGGCGGCACCTCGCATTTTGATTATGTCGCGTCGGAAGCGGCCAAAGGGATCGCCAAAGTTTCGCTCTCAACCGGTGTCCCGGTTATTTTCGGGGTCTTAACGACCGACAATCTGGAACAGGCGCTGGAACGGTCCGGGATCAAATCGAATAAAGGTTTTGCCGCCGCCCAATCGGCGATCGAAATGGCTAACCTTGGTAAGGAGATTTAATTAAGTGGCTAAAGTATTATTGGAGAACGTTTTTAAATATTTTGATGATGTCGTCGCGGTCAAGAACGTCAATCTGGAGATCAAGGACAAGGAATTTGTCGTCCTGGTCGGTCCGTCCGGCTGCGGCAAAACGACCACCCTGCGCATGATCGCCGGGTTGGAAGAGGTTTCGGAAGGAAAGATCATGATCGGCGACCGGATGATCAACGATGTTCCGCCCAAGGACCGGAATATCGCCATGGTTTTCCAGTCTTACGCTCTTTATCCCCACATGAAAGTTTACGATAACATGGCCTTTGGTCTGAAGCTCCGGGGCCTGCCCAAGAAGGAGATCGACCAGCGGGTCAAGGAAGCGGCGGAAAGCCTTGAACTGACCAAGCTGCTGGATCGTTTGCCGAAACAGCTTTCCGGCGGCCAGCGTCAGCGCGTTGCCCTCGGCCGGGCGATCGTCCGCAATCCCCAAGTTTTCCTGATGGATGAACCGCTCTCCAACCTCGATGCCAAGCTCCGGGTCCAGATGCGGGCTGAACTGCAGCGCCTGCATAAGCGGCTGGAAACGACCATTATTTACGTGACCCATGACCAGGTTGAAGCGATGACCCTGGGCCAGCGGGTGGCGGTCATTTTAAATGGCGAGCTCCAGCAGGTTGATAACCCGGTGAAGATTTACGAAAAACCGGCCAATCGGTTTGTCGCCGGTTTTCTCGGCTCGCCGCAAATGAACTTTGTTAAGGGCCTGACTAAGAAAAAAGGGGAC
>JBAZMB010000097.1:0-4194 GCA_041649975.1 Candidatus Margulisiibacteriota bacterium
ATCGTTGGAGCGGGCGTCAAGAACGACTTCTGTTTTTTGGATATTACCGAAAAACTCCTCAAATTTCGACACCTTTTCGCTGACGTAATCTTTTAATGGCTGGGTCATCTCCATTCCGTGGCCTGTGATAGTAAGTTGCATAATTATCCTCCTTGGGGAATTGTAGCAAATAAAGAGACGGAGCTCAACTAATCGGCTTCACTCACCGCCCGAGACAAAGTCAGGACATCAACTCTCTTCGATCCGGCGATCATCAGGCTCTTGGAACATTCCGCGATCGTCGCGCCGGTCGTGTAGATGTCATCGACCAGCAGAACCCGTTTGTTATAGACCGCCCGGGGTT
This sequence comes from Candidatus Margulisiibacteriota bacterium, assembly GCA_041649975.1. Lineage (GTDB taxonomy): Bacteria > Margulisbacteria > WOR-1 > O2-12-FULL-45-9 > XYB2-FULL-48-7 > XYB2-FULL-45-9. Next base: position 344 of record JBAZMB010000097.1, read on the forward strand.
CGGCGACCTTGAAGGCTCCTTTAACGTTTTCCAGCCTGGTAACGCGGGGAAGCTCGAACTGCGGCGTCGTCTCTTTGGTCCGCTCCAGGGCGTTCACCAGCGGCGTATCATAATATTTCGAAAGAAAGCCGGCCAGCAGTTCCGCTTGATTAAAACCGCGGATTTTGCGGCGCCGTGGATGCAAAGGGACCGGAATAAAGGCGTCGATCTCCCTCATATTTAGAAGCGGAGTGTGAGTGACGTACTTGATCAGCAAAACTCCAAGCGGTTCGGCTAACCGTTTGCGCCGTTCGAACTTTAAGCGCTGGATCGCCTGCCTGACAACTCCTTCATATTTAGTGGCGGAAAAGATCCCCAGGGCCGGTTTCATGAAGGCAACCTGGTTGAAACATTCCGGACAAAGGGCTTCGTCCCCCAGCTTCCGGCAGACCTCGCAGCGCGGCGGAAAAATCAGATCTAATAGCGAATCTAAAAACATTGCTTGCGATTATAACATATGCTATTATGCTCTACCATGACCTGGGATGATATCCTGAAACTGCTGATCCAGGGAGAAGGCCCGTCGGTAGAGTTCGAAAAAAATGTCCCATCAGAGGACGATATCGCCAGGGAACTGGTCGGTTTCTCCAACGCTGATGGCGGGAAGATCATTTACGGTTTAGACGACAAAAGCAAACACCTCCTCGGCGCCACCCTCCGCGAAGATCTGGAAGATTGGATCAAAACCATCGCCAAAAACCATTGCCAACCCCCAATTAACGTCACCGTAGAGGTCGTCGATCGCTTCGAAAAAAAGATCGTCGTCCTGCACGTCCAGGAAGGCGAAGACAAACCATACCGAACCGATGACATTTGCTATATCCGCGACGCCAACCTCTCCCGTCCGGCTGAAGAACAGGAGATCCGCGCCTTAGCTTCCCCATGGTCCGGCAAAGGCCTTAACAAACGACAATTAAGAGCGATGCAAATCATCACCGAACACGGCAGTATCACCAACCGGGAATACCGGGAAGCCTTTGACGTCTCTCACAAGACCGCCCATATTGAATTGACCCTGCTGGTCAGCAAAAATTTAGCCCAAAGTGAAGGGGCCGGACGGTCGACAAGATATACGCCTATAGAGCTATCTTCTCTCCAAGCCGATGAACTTTAATGAGGTTAGTCGTGCCGGGGATATGAACCGGGATACCAGCGGTAATCACCACCAGATCGTCTTTCTTAAGTAACCCCTCGCCCTCGATCGCTTTTTGGGTCTTCATGATCATTTCATCGATCGAGCGGAACTCACCGATCCGAACCGATTGAACACCGAAGTAGAGCGCCAAACGGCGGAACGCTCGATCGTTAGTGACGATTCCCAAGATCGGCATCTCCGGCCGTTGTTTAGAGACCCTCAAGGCAGTCGAACCGGTCTCGGTAAAGGTGACGATCGCTTTGGCATTCATCACCTTGGCCAGGATCCCGGCGGCGTGGGCAACGGCGGTATCGATCTTGTTTTCCAGGGTAATATCAGAAACGTATGACTTCAATCGGGTCTCCGTTTCTTCGGCAATGCGGGACATCATTGCAACTGTTTCAACCGGATACATGCCGATCGAAGTTTCCGCCGACAGCATAACCGCGTCCGCTCCGTCAAAGATCGCGTTGGCGACGTCGGAGACTTCCGCCCGGGTCGGGTTCGGCTCCTTGACCATCGACTCCAGCATCTGGGTGGCAACGATCACCGGCTTTTCAAATAACCGGCAAAGCTCGATAATGTCCTTCTGGATGATCGGCACCTTTTCTAACGAGAGCTCGACCCCCAGATCGCCCCGCGCGACCATCACCCCATCGGCCACGGTAATGATCGACTGCAGGTTCTCGATCGCTTCCGGTTTTTCGATCTTGGCAATGACCGGGATCCCCGATTTTTTCAGCAGTTTTTTTAATTCCAGGACATCGTCCGCCTTCCGGACAAAGGAGAGCGCAAAAAAATCGACCCCCTGCTTGATCCCCCACTCCAGATCTTTCCGGTCTTTTGGGGTCAGGGAAGGCAAATTCAGTTTGGTGTGAGGAAGATTGACCCCTTTGTGCTCGCCAATCACGCCACCTTCAACGATCTGACACTCAAGGTTTGACTCCCTTTTTGCCACAACTTTCAGGGTGATGGAACCATCAGCCAGTAAGATCAACTCGCCGATCTTAATATCGGGCAAAATACTGCCGGGCGAAAAGGAAAGGATCTTGGCATCGCCAGCGATATTCTGGGTCGTTAAAGTCACCAGCTCGCCGGTTTTCAGTTCCGCTGACTTTTCCCGCAGGGAACCGGTCCTGATCCGCGGCCCCTGAAGATCGACCAGAATGGCCAGGTCAGGAGAAAGTTTGCGGAGCTGCTGCAGCCGTTTTTCATGTTCCTCGTAGTTGCCATGGGATAAGTTGAGACGAGCAACGTTCATCCCGGCTTGAAGAAGGTTCTTTAGGATCGCCGGATCATCAACCGCCGGGCCAAGGGTGCAAACAATTTTTGTCTTGCGCATAGGAAAATTGTAGCACAATAAAGGAGCGGAACAAGTCCCGGCTGGTCATTTTTCCGGATCTGATATGAAATTTAAAGAAATAAATGCTTGCAATTGCAATATTTTTTACCATCTTGACATCATTTTTCAATTAGACTAATCTTCATTCATATATTTTCTTGAGGTTCAGTTCGAGCCTGGTCGACCAAGAAACCCGGAATCAGTTTATTAATATTTAGGAGGTTTCTATTATGAAAAAAGTATCATTTTTCACAACGTTGGTCACCGCCATTTTCCTCTTGGGGGTTATTGTCACCAGCCCAGTTTTTGCGACCAGTTATTATTATGTAAAATCATTTTCCGCCGCCACCCCATCAATAACAGTGTCAAACAATCTAACCTGGGCACAAGCGCAAGCCACTTTAATGGGCGCGACCGGAACAATCTTGCCAGGAGTACATTGTGTTTTTTCTGCAAAAGGCCTTACTCCTTTTCAAATCATCACCGATACGAATGGCGTTGCTTATGCAGCCAAAAGTGTAACTGGCCTTACCGGTGGAGCATCTAAAGAAGGGTATGATTCCTTAGGCCCAATCAACATGACCGCAAACAGCGGCTATTATTCAGTCGCCATTATCCGATTGGCCAACTAATCGCGATCACGTTTCCTTTCAACCCGGCCAGTTAATAACTGGCCGGGTTTTTTGTTTTTTCTTTCCTTCTATTATATAATATCACCAGCTAGCGCAGAACCGCTGACCCCAGCCGCCGCGTGACGCAATATTATTCGTTAAGGAGAAATTATCATGAGAAAACCTTTGATCGCTGGAAACTGGAAAATGAATACCCTGGCCGTGGAATCGGTCACCCTGGCCAATGAGATCAAGAAATTAGTCGCCAACGTCAACGACCGCGACCTGCTGGTCTGCCCACCATTTACCGCCATCAGCCAGGTGGCCGATGCCCTGCGCGACTCGGTCGTCATGGTCGGCGGCCAGGATATGTTCTGGGAAGATAAAGGGGCTTTTACCGGCGAGGTTTCAGGCGGGATGCTGAAATCGGTCGGCGCCAGTTATGTGATCCTTGGCCACTCCGAACGCCGCCAGTTCTTTGGTGAAACAGATGCTACCGTCAACAAGAAACTGAATGCCGCTCACAAACACGGGCTCTTGCCGATCGTTTGCGTTGGCGAAACTTTGGCGGAACGTGAAGGGAACAAGACCCTGCAAGTCATTGAAGCCCAAATCAAAGGGAGTTTAAATGGGTTACCAAAAGAATTAATGGCTAAAACAGTTGTCGCTTACGAACCGGTTTGGGCGATCGGGACCGGCAAGACCGCTTCTCCGGAACAAGCCC
>JBAZMB010000098.1:0-4144 GCA_041649975.1 Candidatus Margulisiibacteriota bacterium
AAAGTCGACCTGCTTTTTGCCATCCATTGCCATCAGCCGGTAGGGAACCTCGAATCGGTCATTGAAGAGGCCTACCAGCATTCCTATCTCCCTTTTATCCAGACGATGCGGGAACATCCCAGGATAAAGTTTGCCGCCCATTACAGCGGGATCCTCCTGGAATGGTTCAAGGAGAAACATCCGGAATTCATCGGGTTGTTAAAAGAGCTGGTTAAAAAAGGCCAGCTAGAGCTTTTAACTTCCGGCCACTACGAGCCGATCCTTGCCTTGATCCCGGACGAAGATAAACTGGGCCAGATCAAACTGCAGAACGATACGTTAAAAAACATGTTCGGTCTCGCGCCGCGCGGGTTTTGGCTCTCCGAGCGGGTTTGGGAGGCGCAGCTGCCCAGGGTCCTGGCCCAATCCGGCGTTGAGTATACTTTGCTTGATGATTCCCACTTCCTGGCCGCCGGGTTGGAAAAAGAAAAGCTGAACGGTTATTACGTCACGGAAGAAGAAGGGGAGGTCGTCAGGATCTTTCCGATCAGCCGGGCGCTTCGCTACGCCATTCCTTTCAAGAAACCGGATGATGTCCTGGACTATTTGAAAACAATGTCGGAACGGGGCCAGACCCTGGCGGTCATCGCCGATGACGGCGAGAAATTTGGCCTTTGGCCGGGGACGCAGAAAAAGGTCTTTGCCGGCGGCTATCTCGATAAATTGCTGACCTTGATCGAAAAGACCAGCTGGCTCCGGGTGACCAGCTTTTCCGATTATCTGGAAGAGAACCAGCCGGTCGGCCGGGTCTATTTACCGGCCAGTTCTTATTATGAAATGATGGATTGGTCGCTGCCCGCCGCGGCCGAGAAAAAGTTTAAGCGGATCACCGAAGAGCTGAAGCAGAACAATCTACTTGAGGAATTCCTGCCATTTCTAAGCGGCGGTTCATTCCGCAACTTTCTGGTTAAATATCCGGAATCGAACCTGATGCACAAGCGGATGCTGCAAGCCAGCGACCGTCTTTCCCGTCTTAAGAAAGGGAAGTCGCTCTTGGGGGAAAAGGAGTTTGAAAGCCGGATCAAGGAAGCGGAGCTGGCCCTTTATAAGAGCCAGTGCGGCTGCGCTTACTGGCACGGTGTTTTCAGCGGGATCTATTTGAATTTCCTCCGCCACGCGGTCTACGAAAACATCCTCAAAGCGGAAGCGGTCATGGAAGGGCACGCTCGGGGGAAGGATGATTACGCCGATGTGGCCATCACCGATTTTGACCGGGACGGTTTTGAGGAGGTGCTGCTGGCCAATAATTTCCTCAACCTTTATTTTTCTCCGGAGCAGGGCGGCTCGCTTTTTGAGCTTGATTATAAGCCGAAAAACTTTAACCTGATCAATACCCTGGCCCGCCGCGAAGAAGCCTACCATGAAAAGATCAGTCCGCCGGTTTGGGAAAAACAGCCGGAACTGCCGGAGCCGACGCGGAAGATGGTCGACCAGGCTAAGTTTAAAGGTTATGATAAATTGCTGACCTACGACCGCCACCCCCGGTTCTGCCTGATCGATCATTTTTTAGGCGAGGGGACCACGCTCGATAGCTTTAGCCGGAATAAATTCCGGGAAGAAGGGGATTTTGCCGGGAGCCGCTTTGACTATATGCCGCAGCGGCGGGGGAACGAAGTCGTTCTCCGGATGAAGCGGGATGGGAAGGTTAGCGGCAACGAGGTCCGGGTGGAAAAAGAGATCTCGATCGTGGCCAAGCAGTCGATCGTTAACATAATGTATGACTTAAGCAATATCAGCCGGGAAGTCGTCCATCTATGGTTTGGGACGGAGTTTAATTTTTCTTTTTTAGCGGGAAATTCTAGCGATAGATATTACAAGATCGAAGGGGTTGACAACGCGACCTTGGAAAGTTCCGGTCGTTCGGAGAATGTTTCCCTGGCCGGAATTGTTGACGAATGGAAAGGTTTTGGTGTATCATTGGCGCTGGATCGACCGGCCGCGCTGTGGCGCTTCCCGATCGAAACAATTTCCATTTCCGAGTCCGGTTTTGAAAAGAATTATCAGAGCTCCGTCCTGTTTCCGAATTGGAAAATTAGCCTTCAACCGGGCGAAAAATGGAAGATAAAGATAGCCTTGCGTATTGAGAGTTGAGCCTTTATTCGTAAAAGGAGGATTTTAAATGCCAGAGCTTCGAAAAGATCCGATATCCGATCGTTGGGTGATTGTTTCCACCGAAAGGGGACGCCGCCCATCTGATTTTGGCGCTACCCCGACCATTGAGAGTGGACCCGCCGAAACCGCTAAGTTTTGCCCTTTTGATGAAGGGAACGAAAGTAAAACCCCCAAAGAGATCATTGCCTGGAGAAAACCAAACACCGCTCCCGATACCCCCGGTTGGGATGTCCGCGTTACCCCCAATAAATTCCCGGCGCTGGTGATCGAAGGGGAAGTTAACCGGACGGGTATGGGGATCTTCGACATGATGAGCGGGATTGGCGCCCATGAAGTCATTATTGAAACCCCGAACCATAATTTGGGGATCGCCGACATGGAAGAGTCCCATATCGAGAAGATCCTTTGGGCTTATAAACAGCGGATCGTTGACCTGGAAAAAGACAAACGCTTTCGCTATATCCTGGTCTTTAAGAATTACGGGACCGCGGCCGGAGCTTCGCTGGCCCATCCTCATTCCCAGTTGATCGCCACGCCGATCACGCCCCGTTACGTCAAGCTGGAACTGGCCAAGGCTCGTTCTTACTTCCTGGAAAAAGAACGCTGTATTTTCTGCGACATGATCCGCCAGGAACTCGGGACCGGCGAACGGATGGTTTATGAGAACGAGTATTTTGTCGCCTTCACCCCGTTTGCTTCCCGTTTCCCGTTCGAGCTCTGGCTGATGCCGCGGCGCCACGAGTCCGGCTTCCAGGAGCTGCCGGACGAGGAACGAATGCAGCTTGCCCGTTGTCTAAAGGATGTAATGATGCGCTTGAAAAAGACCCTGAACGATCCCCCGTATAATTACGTCATTCATACCGCGCCCAACTCGGTCCCGCGCCCCGGCAAACCGGATTACTGGGGGACCATCGGTTACGATTTCCATTGGCATATCGAGATCATCCCGCGCTTAACCAAGCAAGCCGGTTTTGAATGGGGGTCCGGACTTTATATCAATCCGACCGCGCCGGAAGAAGCGGCTAAGTATCTCCGGGAGGTCAAGATCTAGGCCCGAGCAAAGAGGTGGTTACCAATGCCCAGAAAGAAAAAAGTTATTACGGCCGAAACGATCATTACCAGGAAGAAGTCAGCTAAAAAGAAATCGCCGGCCAAAAAACTGACCGCGCTGGCCGCCGCTAAGCCAAAACGTAAGCCACGAATAAAAAAAACTGTTGCGCCGATAGTCCTGGCCAACCAGGAACGGATCGAAGAGAGCAAGTATTACGCCGGGCCGGTCATGCAGAAATTTGCCCCGGAAAAAGGGTTTGAATTCCCCGCTAGTTACGGCGACAACCGGATCGTGGCGATGGTCCGCGATCCAGCTTGGTTCTTTGCTTATTGGGAAGTGAGCCGGCAGCGCCGGGATGAAATCCGCCAAATGGTTGGTCACGATCAGTTTGCCCGCTCGCGCGAAACGCTCCGCGTCTATGATACGGAGAACTGGAATTATTTTGATATTCACCTCGCCGCCGGCGCGACCAGCTGGTATATCAAGGTCGCTCCCAACCGGACCTATTGCGTCGATATCGGCTTCCTCCTGCCCGACGGACGATTTATTGCCGCCGCCCGCTCCAATTGGATCACTATGCCACTGGACCGGATGTCCGATGTTATTGACGAAGAATGGCTGACCCTTGATTGGGACAAGCTCTACGCACTTTCCGGCGGTTTCGGTCTCGGTAAAGGGTCGCAAGAGATCAGGGAATTGGTGAAAAAACGTTTCTTGGAAGAATCCGCTTCCGGCTGGGTTTCTTCCGGTTCCGCCCAGGCGCCGAGACCGGAGCGGCCGTTTTGGCTGGCCGCTAACTGCGAACTGATCGTTTATGGGGCGACTGAACCGAGCGCGACCGTGACGATCCAGGGACGAAAGATCGATCTGCGCGATGATGGGACCTTCAGCCTCCGGTTCTCTCTGCCCGATGGCAACCAGGTGATCCCGATCGAAGCGGTC
>JBAZMB010000099.1:0-4143 GCA_041649975.1 Candidatus Margulisiibacteriota bacterium
TTAGCGGTCAAAGTATAAGGGATCGGCTGAAGCATCGTTGGTACGGGGACCGGTTTTTCGATATAGGCGTACTTAAGGTAATCAAACAAGTTCTGGGTTTTCTTGTTCGGATCGGTCCCGCCGACGGCCGTGGTGTCTAGCCGCCGGACGTCAAGCGTCACCCGGGCGCTAGCGCCGCCATCAAGCTTTTTCTTGAAATCAAGATACGCTCTCGTCACGTCAAAATTATTGTAATTCGAAGCGCCGGCATTCTGGGTGTATTTCTGCCATTGGAAGAAAACCACGGAACCGACCTTCGCGTCGCCATTGTCGCTCTTGACCCCGTCAAGCTGGACTTTCAGGTTCTTAACCGCGCCATTCAGCTCTTCTTTAAGGTCCGCCAATTTTTCATCCTCGGTCGGAGCCAAAGACTCATCCAAATCTGTTTTTAGGGCTGGTTTCGGGACTGTTTTCAGGGGGGCTTTCTTGACCGGGGCTTTTTTCGCGATCACCTTGGCCGGAGCTTTAACCGCTTTTTTACCTTTTGTTTGAGCCTGAACTCCAACGGAACAAAACAACAGGACCATCAGGGCTATTGATATCGATCTCATTTTTTTCCTCCTCATAATATTGCCGGCATCCTCCCGTGAAGCCAGCTTTCTATGCCATCAGTATGGCTGGAGGAGATTAAGGGATAATGAAGGTTTTGTTACAAGCAGGTAAAACTAAGCGGTTATGAGCGGCAAGGTTATGGTGAAGGTCGACCCCTGGCCTTCGACGCTGCTGACCTCGACCGTCCCATTGTGAAGATTGATGACGTGTTTGACGATCGCCAGGCCAAGTCCCGTCCCGCCCAGTTCCCGGGAACGGGCGACATCGGTCCGGTAGAAGCGTTCAAAGATCCTGGGAAGGTGGTGTTCGGCGATCCCGACCCCGGTATCGGCTATCATTATCTTTACCCGGTCCGCCTCGCGCTGGCAGCTGATCGAGATCTGGCCTTTAGCGTCGCTGTAATTGACCGCGTTTTCCAGCAGGTTCAGGACCGCCCGGTAAAGATGGTCCTCAATGCCGTTGACGATGACCGGCACGCCGGGACATTGGGTCACGATACTGATCTCTTTTTTCCCGGCCTTTTCGGCGATCGTTTCGATCGCTTTGACCATGATCTCCTCCATGTTGATCCTGGTGAACGGACCGAGCTCTTTCTTCGCTTCCAAACGCGAAAGTTCCAAAATATCATCGATCAAAACCGAGAGGTTCCGGGCATGCTTGTCGATCTTTTTGACGAAATCGGCATTGTGGGCCGGATCGTTCAGGGCGCCGCCGAGCAAATTCTCCACGTTCGTCCGGATCACCGTCAAGGGGGTCTTCAGCTCATGAGAAACATTGGCCACGAATTCGGAACGGACCTTTTCCAGCTTCCGCAGGTCGGAGATATCATGGAGGACGCAGACGACGCCGATCACAATATTCTCTTCGTTCATGACCGGGCCGGCATGAGCTTCAAAGATCCCTTCGAACGGATGAAAGACCTGGATCTCTTCCCGGACCCGCTCCCCCGTCCGCAGCGCCTTGGTTATCAGCTCGGTGATCTCATTGTTCCGGACCACTTCGCGGATCGTCTTGCCTTTTATTTCCGGTTCGGTCACGCCGAGGATCTTCTCGATGACCGGATTGGCCAGGATCACGTTCCCTTCGCGGTCGACCGCCAGGACCCCTTCGTTCATGCTGGAAAGAACGGCGCTGATCTGGCTTTTCTTGGCCGAAAGCTTATCAAAAGTCAGCCTTAAGTACTGGCTCATCCGCTCCATCGCCCGTTCCAGCTCCCCGACCTCGTAACGCGAACGGCGGAAGAAACGGTTCTCAAAATTGCCGGCGGCAATCCGCTTGGCGACTTCCGACAAGCGGCTGATCGGATTGGCGAACGACCGGGCCAGCCAAGCGCTGGAGAGGACCGCGACGATCACCGAAATAAAGAGGGCCAGCCAGACCGATTTATACAAACGAAAAACATTGGTCGCGAAATTCAGCGGGACGGCAAACCGGAGGAAGCCGACTTTTTTCCCGTCTTTTTTTATCGGCATGGCGACATAGATCAGGTCTTTGCGCTGGGTCGCGCTGTAACGGATCGCCTTCCCCAGTCCTTTTTCCCGGGCCTCGATCATTTCCGGACGGTCGCGATGATTATCAAGCTGTCCCGGCTGGATTTGCGAATCGGCCAGGACTCGCCCGTTTAGATCGACGACCGTGATCCTGTTCCCCAGGATATTAGCGTATTCCAGGGTCAACCCTCGAAGCTCACCCGGCTGACCCAGGACCTTAGAAAAATCATTGACCGACAGGAAAAGCTGCTGCGAAAGAGCCTCGCTCTCGCGGTTGACCTCGATCGTTTTTAAGCGGGGAACGGCGATCGAGATCAAGATCGCGAAGCTAACAACGACGATCCCAATAAAGGAGAAGAAAAGAGCGAAGCGGAAGTTGTTGAATATTTTCACGGCTTCACCTCGAACTTATAGCCGACCCCGCGCAAGGTATGAACGTATTTTTCCGCCTTGCCAAGTTTTTCCCGCAGGCGGCGGACGTGAACGTCAACGGTCCGGGTCTCGATCGCGACGTCGATCCCCCAGACGGTATCGAGCAATCGCTCCCGGCTGAAAACCTTCCCCTCATTTTCCCAAAGGTAATGGAGCAGGGCGAATTCTTTGGCGGTCAGTTCGATCGGCTTGCCGGCAACCCGGACTTCATGTTTTTCGATATCAAGCTCAAGCTGCGGCGCCTTGAAAACATTTTTCCCGGTCCGCGCTTCTCCCCCGTAACGCTTAAGGATCGCTTTGATCCGGGCGGTCAGTTCGCGCATGCTAAACGGCTTGGTCAGGTAATCGTCGGCCCCCAGTTCAAGCCCAATGACCTTGTCCGCCTCTTCGCTCTTGGCGGTCAGCATAATGACGGGAATATTAGCGGTCGAGGGATTGTTCTTCAATATTTTGCAAACATCAAGGCCATTCAGCCCGGGGAGCATGAGATCAAGCAGGACCAGAGCGGGTATTTTTTCTTTAGCCATTTTGACGGCGGTCTGCCCGTCAAAGGCTTTGGCGACCTTATAACCTTCGTTCTTCAGGTTGTATTCGATCGCTTCAACGATGTCCTTTTCGTCATCGACTACTAGAATCTCTTTCAACGCCATAACATCATTGTAGCAAGCAATGCGGGGCTTGCCAAGCCGGCGGTCGCCTTGTTTTCGCCGGCCGGCTCTGCTAAAATCGGCTCAATCAAAGGAGGCCCGCCATGCACAACCTGATCGCCGACGTTAAACTTTCGATCGAACTGGAAAAGAAAGGTTATGATTTTTACTCTCAAACCGCGAAGAAGACCAGCAATCCGCTGGCGGTTTCCACCCTCGCCAGCCTGGCGGAACGGGAATTGGTCCACCTGGAAAAGATCAAAGAATTCTACCGCAACCTGACCGGCGAGAAAAAGCTCGCCACGGACTGGTTAAAAGACGTCGAGGTCTCCCCGACCAAGGCGGAACTATTGAAAACGATCGTTGAAAAACTCCGGAATAACCTGGCGCGGAAATTCGAGACTCAAGAAGATATCAATGCCGCCTACCTGATCGCCGAGGGATTGGAAAAGGACAGCTACACCTTATACGATAAGATCGCCTCGGAAAGCACCGATCAGACCGCGAACATATTTTATGCCGCCCTCGCCCGGGAAGAAAAAGAGCATTTCGCCATCCTGGACGAAACGATGCAGTACCTGAACGACCCGGCGGAATGGTTCAAACAACAAGAACGCTGGATCGTCGAGGGGTAAATGGAGCGGGAGCTTTTTTATTTCGGCGCGATCCTCCTGATCGCCTCGGCGCTGGCCCTTTTTTCCGGCCGTCTGAAGCAATCAACGATCGCCGGCTACCTGCTGGCCGGAGCGATCGCCAGATTTTTTATCCAACCGTCGGTCACCTTTGAATTTCTTTCTTCTTTGGGGGCGATCCTCCTCCTCTTTTTCGTCGGCTTGGAATTTTCAATGAACAAGGTCCGCTCCCTGGGGAATAAGATCTTTCTCCTGAGCCTGCTGGACCTGGCGATCAATTTCCCGCTCGGCCTGCTCTGCGGCGCGATCTTCGGCTGGAACCCGCTGGAGATCTTCTTCCTCGGCGGGATC
>JBAZMB010000100.1:0-4138 GCA_041649975.1 Candidatus Margulisiibacteriota bacterium
GGAAAACGCCGCCATTGAAGAATTGATGGCCAATGGTTTAGTCGGGACCGGCGACGGTTATTCCGGCGTTAATTATACCTTGGTCGGCAAAGCCTATCAGCAGCTGCTCAATATTCAGAATATCCGCCAGTTCCTGATCGAGATCAGGAACGCGATGATCAGAATGAGTGCCTCGACCCGTCGCCAGGTCCTGGGGGTCAGTACCTCCGAGACGACCGATCTTAGCGGGATCGTTTCCCAGCGCGGTCTTTCCCAATCGATGGCGATTATCGCTTCGGTCACCAGGATGCTCTCCGACAAAGCGGCGGTCCAAAACCGGGCCCGCGACGCCCAGAAAGCGGCCAATATGGCGACTTTTTCTTTCGCGACCAACGTCGTGGTTGCCGCGGCCGGCATGGGAGCCGGCTATTCCCCGGGAGTTGTCGGTGAAACAGCGGCGACGGTCTCCAGGAATATTACTCCAGGGATGATGGGGTTAATTAACGGGACCGCTAATTTGATCATGAACGCCCTTTGGGCGCGGGATGATTTTGGAGCTTATAATAATTACAGTTCCGACAAGGCGGTCAAAGAGGTCCGAGGGAACCGCCAGCAAAAAACCGAACAGGATAATTTCGATAAAATTGCCGCGCTGGAAGATCAGGTCTTCCAGGAAATGGGCGAGAACGTGGTCCAGACCCTGCAGGGGGGGACCGGGGCGGTCAATGGGGAAATAACCGGGATCCTTAATTCCCGGATGCACGCTTTAAATAATTTGCGCAAGAGCTTGTTGCTTTTGATCTCAGCCCGAGACTCTTTCAGCCAGGCGATCCGCCGGAAAGTCGGCGTTGGCGGCGGCCCGATCGCTGATCAGACCGATCTAGCTTCGCCGCAGGAACGGATCACCCAGGCGATCCTGGGCGCTTTAACCCAGGGAGTGCAGACGCTGGTGGAAAGACAGAACCAGATCTCCCAGGCTGAACGGCAAATGTTCGTCAGCAGTTTTAGCGTAGTGATGAGCGCGGTTTCCGTTGCCCTTGGCTCGATCGCGGCGACTAAAGAGGCCGATCTTAAAGGTTTAAGCAAACAATATGAAGATACGGCGAAAAGAACGGAAGCCAACCTGCAAACCGCTAAACCCCCAACTACTCCGGCAACAGCCCAGCCGGTTACTCCGCCAGCCCCGACCCCGGCGCCGGCTGGTGACACTGGTAAAACACCGGTCCCACCAACGCCGGCACCTAAAGCACCCGTTCCACAGGGGCAAACTCCAGCCAACGCTCCAATTCCGGCGACGACCGGCCAACCAGGCCAGCCAGCGCCGGTTTCTCCACCACCGGTGTCGGCTCCGGCTACAACCGGTCAGACTCCTCTTCCGCCGGCTCCAGTGCCGGTTTCTCAGCCGCAGGTCCAGGCCGGCCAACCGGCTACAGTTAATCAGCCAGCTCCTAATCAACCGGGGCAAACGACTACCCCAACTGCCGGGGCGACTACGACCCCCGCGACACAGGCGGCAGTCCCCGGGCAGGAGCCGAAGGTTGCTCCGAATCCCAACGGGGTCGACTCGGCCGCGAAAAAGGACCAGCTAACAACCCTCCGAGGGAAGATCGAAGACGCGCAAAGTTCATATCGGGCCTATAGTATTGCCGCGGCTTCTATCTCGCTGGTTAATACTTTCTGGTCTTATTATGGTTCTAATGTTTGGGATAGTCAGCAGGAAGAGAAAAAATCAAGCCACAGTGAATCAAAGCTGGATGTTGTTAGGGACGGTAAAACGGCGAAAAAAACGTCCGCTCTTTCCAGTGACTCTTCAGCCGCGTCGTCGGAAGGGAGCGGGATCTACGCGACGACCGGGGCCAACGAAGCGGAAGCCCTTGATTCCGAAGTGATGATCTCATCGTATTCCACTCCGACCGCTGCGGCCTATTCTCTCCAGCGGGCGGAGCAAGCGGTCAATACCTGGATGGATGGCATAAATCGGAGCAGTTCGCTCTTGGCTTCGACCGCCAAACCAAAGAACCCCTGGACCATCAGTGCTAATGAGCAGACTGAAGCCGGGGTCCCGTCCAGCCTGGTCCCTCATGCCAACTTGAATACTGATCTCAACGCCACCTACAAATTCGTTAAAGAGAGCGATGACCCGGTCAAGTTTGTCAGAGAAGCGGTCGATCAAAAGCGGGTGACTCCCGACAACGGAGTTAAACTGCTCGATCGTTTGGCCGCCGATCGGCCGGAGCTTAAACCGCAGATCGATCCGGTCCGGGCGTCAATAGCGGCGGCAGTTAGCCAGCCGACGCCGGTTCAGCAAACCACACCGGTCCGGCCGCAATTTTCGACTGATCGTCCGGCGGTCAACGCCAGCCGCGCTCATCTGCAAAGGGCCGAGGAAATAGCGAAAAACATCGATGTTAAAATGGCGGACGCCGCGAAGCAGGAGCAAAGCATTGCCCAAGCAAATGCCAAAATCCAGGCTCATGCCGCTACCAAGGGGACGCAGGAACCGGCAACTTATCAGCAGGTTTTAGAGCAATTAGTAAGAGATAGAGATGACTTGGTTAAGAAGTACTCTCAAACAGTTGAGGAGATTAAAAAGCTGTCCGATGACGTTAAGCTTTTAAAAACACAACGCGGAGCGCTGCTTTCCTCTCTTGAAGCGGAAAAGGCGGCTGTTCTTGCCCAAAACAAACCTAACGATCCTAATGTTAAACCGACCCTCGATATGATCGAAGGGGTGAAGGGCCAGCTTAATGAACAGCTCGACAGACAGGTCAAGGAGGCCGAACAAAAAGTTGTGGCGGCCAAGTCTAAACTGGTGGAGATCAAGGGGCAATGTTCTCAGATCAACCAGCAGATTGCCCAAGTCCAGCGGGAGCTTGCGAAGGAAAGAGAGTTGGCTAAAAAGGAAGAGATCAAGACCAAGGAAGATCAAGAGAAAGTCCGCTCGGCGGGGAACCGGGAAGCGGTCGCCAAGGCTGGAAATTTAGGTCACGGTGGCGGGAATGGTAATGGAGAAGGGAATAAGGGTGGTAACGGCTACAAGAGCAAAGCCGATCAACTGCAGGAAGAGCAGGATCGAGTCTTAGCTTCGTATCGCGGTAACGGATCGTCAACGATGGGAGGGGTATCATAATGGACGGAATATCAGGGGTTAACCCCAACAATAAGATCAACACTCCGCAGGAGAGCAAGAAGACCGCGACTCCCGGCGGGATCGATTTCAAAGCGGCCCTGGGAGAAATAGCCGCGACCGCGCAAAAGAAAGTTACCAATAAGGGTGGAAAAGAGGGGTTGGAATTCGATAACTGGCGAGACCTCGAGGAGACCCTTTATTACGACAAAGAGGAAGTTGAGGAAAAAGCGACCTTGGAAAACATCAAGAAGCTGAAGAAAATGATCAAGAACAAGCTGGAAGGGGAGAAGAAGTAACCTTACAGATGCAAGTTTTTGGCTTGATAGTACGATAAATGTGTGAGAGGTGAGTTAAATGGCGGGAGTTAACAATGTTGGTGGTTCTTATAACGCGGCGGCGCAAGCCCCGAAAGCAAGTGAGAGTACGCAGGTTACCAGGAAAGATATTCAGGATCTTTTTATCAAGAATATAATTGCCCAGGCCAAATCGTCTGTCGGCAGTTCCTCGACCAAGATGAACATCTGCGTGACTGGTAAAGGCGGCAAAGCGTAATAAAATAGCCATAATAGCGCCAAATAATGGAGAGGCCGCGGTTAACCCCGCGGTTTTTTTGTGCAAGTTTTCCCCCTATTCCCACGATAAATATATGGAATGGATATTTCAAGCCTATATAACAATTCATCAATCAACAGCGATCTTCAGCGGGGGGATAACAGCCTCTCCGGTTTAGGGGGAGGGAACGACCCTCTTTCTCGCCTTAATGATAGAGTAAGCGGCGCGCTGAAGCAGGACGATCAGGCCGTAAATAGCGTCGATTCCCAGGCGGTAAAAAAGATGATCTCGGAAATGTTCTCGATGCCCCAGGCGGGCCTGAACCATAACACGGTCGTCTGAAAAAAAGGCTGAAATCGCATGCAAGTTTTTTGCAGGCGGTCCCGATAAGTATATGTCAAGGGTTGAACGAGTTCCCGCTCTCGACAGGCGGGCGAAATAAACAGGAGGTGAACAAGGTATGTCTACTTACTCAGG
>JBAZMB010000101.1:0-3825 GCA_041649975.1 Candidatus Margulisiibacteriota bacterium
CGGCGACCACTGTTTCATTTGTGTTTAATTCTCCCGCTCGGGTCGCGGCTGGGACCAGGCAAAAGGTCCTCCGGATCGCCGGGGAGCTTGGTTATTTTCAGGCTAAAAAAGGACGGCGCCGGGAGGCGGTCGGCTTGCTGCTCTCGGATTATCGCCTCCTGACGGCTGACCATTATTACCGTTCAGTTGCTTTAGGGGTAATGGAGGCCTTGAAGGCTGATGGCTTGCGGCTTCATCTCGATTCGATCGGTTCCGATCAAGATTATTTCCCCCAATGGCTGATCAACGGAGAGGTTGATGGGGTGATCTGCCTGGGAGATTTAAGGCCCGATTTGGGGCAGTTTATCAGGCGGAAAGGGTTGCCCTTGCTTTTAATCGGTTCTTGCCGTGAGGAGCTTGGTCAGCCCCGGCTGGAGATTGACGGGAAACACGGCGCCTTTCAAGCGGTCAACCATCTGGTCGCTCTTGGCCACAAAAAAATCGCGGTCCTGACTGACTCGCTGATCGACCAGCCGAGCGCGGTCGAGAAGATCGCCGGTTATCGCCTGGCTTTGGCCAAGGCTGGGCTTAAGGAGCGGCGCGATTATTTCGTCCAGGTCGAAGAGGGGGCTGAGGTCTCGCTCTCCGCCGCCAAGCTTCTTTTTCTGACCGATCCGCCAACCGCTATTTTTTGTACCAGCGACCGCCTGGCGGTCGCGGCTTGCCGTTCCGCTAGAGGGAAAGGGCTTAATGTTCCGCACGAGACCTCGATCGTCGGTTTTAGTGACTTTGTTCCAGAAGATGTTTATGATCTGACCTCGGTCCAGATCGAACCGGCCGAGGCTGGGAAAAAGGCGGTCGCGACTCTCCGCGAATTGGCCGCCGATCCGACTAAAGAAGCTGTTTTCTCCGTTCCCTCCGGCGTTGTGGTCAGGAAGACAACGGCTCCACCCCCCAGATTTCTCGCTCAAAACCTCAATCTTACCTGGTAGTTTGACCGCCCAAGAAGGGTTGTGTATACTTGGAAAAAGGAGCGCCATGGAAATCTCTACCCTGATCTCGTTTTTAACCAGCGCCTCGCTCTTTGCCTCGCAGATCTTTATCTCCCTTATGGTCAAAGAATGGGGCGGGAGTAATTTCCTGATCGGGCTGACCGTTAGCCTTTATTTTGCCGCCTTTTTTCTTTCCTCATATATTTTCGGCAAGCTGGCCGACCGGTTCGGCCCCGTCTTTTTTCTCCGGTTGGGGCTCTTGCTTTCGACCTTTTTTTTCGCCCTGCAAATGTTGGCCCATGGGCCGCTTTCCCTTTTGGCGGTCAGGGCTTTGGCGGGGTTATCGGCCGGGATGTTCCCGGCGGCGCTGACCGTTTACGCTTATGCCGATCGGGGAAAGATCGGTAAATTTAAAGCTTACGGCGCGCTTGGCTGGGCGCTGGGGGCAATGCTGGCCGGTCTTTTGTCGAGTAATAACCTGATCTTTGCCGTCAGTGCCGTTATCTTTGGACTGGCTTTCTTGTTCTCGCTCCGCTTACCGGACTTACCGGGGGTGAAGCGGCCGTCGCGCGATCCTTTTTCCTGGGTGCTTTTCCGGCGGAACTGGCGGGTCCTCCTGCCGTATTTTCTCCGGTCGGTCAGCGCCCAAAACTTGTGGGTCATTTTTCCTCTTTACCTGATGCACTTAGGCGGTGACCGCTTTTGGATCGGGATCGCTTATTTGGTCAACACTGTTTCCCAATTCGTTATGATGCAACACGTCGAAAAATATAAAAGCTTGGATATGTTCCGCCAGGGGCTCTTATACACGGTAATAACTTTTATTCTGTACTCGATCTTGCCGAATTTTTGGCTCGTCTTGCCGTTACAGGTGATCATTGCTTATTCTTTTTCCGCCTTTGAGGTCGGGGCGAACCAGGCGCTGCTCGACTTGAACGCGGAAAAGGCGAGCATTATCGGGATCCTGACCGCCCTGATCAATTTAGCGGCGGTGATCGGGCCTTTATTGTCCGGCGTTTTTCTCCACTTTTGGGGTTTTCCCGGAGTGATGGCCTTTTCGATCGCCGTTTCCTTTCTGGCTTTGCTTAGCGCCAGGAAAGTGATAAAATAAAATAATGCTTGATCCTAAACTATTGCGGAATGAGCCTGAAAAGGTCAAGGCTGGTCTAAAAAACCGGGGAGCCGACTTATCTTTGCTCGACCAGTTTACCGTTGTTGACGATAAATGGCGGAAACTGACCGGCCAGATCGAAGAGAAAAAGGCCCGCCGCAACGCCGATTCCGAAAAGATCGGCGAGCTCAAGCGGAAAAAAGAAGACGCTGCCGCTTTAATGGCCGAAATGAAAGCGTTGTCCGACGAGATTAAAGAGCTCGAAGGGGCGCAAAAAGGGTTGGAAGACGAGCTCTCCACGATTAGCCTGAACATTCCTAACCTGCCGGACCCGTCGGTTACGGTCGGCCGATCGAGCGAAGATAACAAAGTCCTTCGCTCCTGGGGCGAGAAACCGACCTTTGCTTTTAAACCAAAAGCCCATGATGAGCTTGGGACAAGCCTTAAAATTCTCGATTTCGAACGGGCGGCTAAGATCGCCAGGGCTCGTTTTGTCGTCTATCGCGGGTTGGGGGCGGCAATCGAGCGAGCGATCATTAGCCTGATGCTTGATACCCACATCAAAGAAAACGGCTATACCGAAGTGCTGACGCCGCTCCTGGTCAATGAAGCCAGCCTGCGCGGGACCGGCCAGCTTCCTAAATTTGCCGATGATCTTTTCCGCTGCAAAGAGGACGATTTGTACCTGATCCCGACCGCCGAAGTCCCGGTTACTAATCTCCACCGCGATGAGATCCTGAACGCCGCTGATTTACCGTTGAAATATGTCGCCTATACGCCATGTTTCCGTCGGGAGGCCGGATCTTACGGCAAGGACGTCAAAGGGATCATTCGCCAGCATCAGTTCAACAAAGTTGAGCTGGTGAAGTTCACGACCCCGCAATCAGCGCCGGCCGAACATGAGCAATTAACGGCTGATGCCGAGAAGATCCTGCAAAAATTAAATCTGGCGTACCGGGTGGTCGAACTATGTACCGGAGACCTGGGTTTTGCTTCGGCAAAAACCTATGATCTCGAGGTCTGGTTTCCGTCGGAAAACCAATACCGGGAGATCTCATCTTGCTCAAACTTTGAAAGCTTTCAGGCCCGTCGGGCGGCGATCCGCTACCGGCCGGAAAAAGAGGCTAAACCGGAGTTCGTTCACACTCTTAACGGTTCCGGACTGGCGGTTGGCCGGACCTTTGCCGCGATTCTCGAGAACTACCAGCAAGCCGACGGTTCGGTGGTTCTTCCCGCTGCCCTGCGTCCATATCTTGGTGGTTTAGAGCGAATCGGCTAACTTTCCCTCTTGATGACGCAAGAAATCCCCTTAATATCTCGATAAATAAATGTGGGAACGCAAATATCTGGTCCTCGGATAAATATTCAGCCGCAACTGCCGACGAAAAATCGCGGGGTTGGCGAAAAAGGCGGTTTTTCCGAAGTTTTAAAAAAACAATTCGCGAAAGAGTTGGAAACGGCAATGAGCCGAGCCGAACAAGCCCCGGACTTGCCGCCTGGTGTTTACGTCATTCCTAAAACTCTTGATGGGCCTAAAGGGTTCACGGTTTAATTTAAACTATACATACATAATTGATAAGGCTGCTGTTGCACAGTATCTGTGGCAGCGGCTTTTTTCTTTTTCTCATCGTTTTTTAAAAGAATCGGTTAAAACCCCTATTGAATAAGGAAAAAAACTACCCTTGACACTAACCCTTCTCTAAGCGAGAATCCGCTATCAAAAGTTCATTGACCGTGAGCAGT
>JBAZMB010000102.1:0-3683 GCA_041649975.1 Candidatus Margulisiibacteriota bacterium
GCGGCAGGGGATCAGGGAGCGTTCGATCAGCGGCTCGACCAACTGTTCCAATTTCGCTTTGGTCAGTTTGATGACCAAATGTTTCGGGCCGCTCTGGTCGGCGGTGATAAACGGCAGGTTGATCTCGCTTTCAGTCGACGTGGAGAGCTCGCATTTGGCTTTCTCGGCCGCTTCCTTGAGCCGCTGCATCGCCATCCGGTCACGACCTAGGTCGACTCCCTGGTCTTTTTTGAACTCGTCGAGGAGCCACTGGATGATCGTCTGGTCAAAGTCGTCGCCGCCAAGGTGGGTGTCGCCGTTGGTCGATTTAACTTCGAAAACTCCGTCGCCGATCTCCAGGATCGAGACGTCGAAGGTCCCGCCGCCAAGGTCATAGACGGCGATCTTTTCGTTCTTCTTCTTGTCGAGGCCGTAGGCCAGAGCCGCGGCGGTCGGTTCGTTGATGATCCTAACGACTTCCAGCCCGGCGATTGTCCCGGCGTCCTTGGTTGCCTGGCGCTGGCTGTCGTTAAAGTAGGCCGGGACGGTGATGACCGCTTTCTTGACCTGTTCGCCGAGAAAGTCTTCCGCCGACTGCTTCATTTTCTGCAGGACCATGGCGGAGATTTCCGGTGGGGTGTAATCCTTATCGTCAACTTTGATCTTAACCTCTCCTTTGCCGCCGGCAGTGACCCGGAAGGAGACATATTTTAGTTCCGCGCTGACTTCGTCGAAACGCCGGCCGATGAACCGTTTGATCGAGGAGAGGGTGTGTTCCGGGTTGGTGACCGCCTGCCGTTTGGCGACCTGGCCGACGACCCGGGAGCCGTCTTTCAGGAACGAAACGATCGACGGAGTGGTCCGGCCTCCTTCGGCGTTTGGAATAACCGTCGATTCTCCCCCCATCATCACCGCGACGCAGCTGTTCGTAGTCCCGAGATCGATACCAATAATCTTTTCTTGAGCCATTTTAGAGTCCTCCTTTTTCTAGATCAAATCTACCATTAAAAATATTTAAAACTCCAATTGGGCCTTTCATTTTCATGCCACATTTCAACTGAAATATTCCCTTTGTCTCGGGTGGTTAATAAGTATTTATCTTCATTACTTATTTTTATACCTTTGGAATAATTATTTGAATACCCTGGGTCAACGTGGGGGTCTAATTCATCGACCGATGCAATAGTTATATAAGGTTTCCCAATCTTTGTTGGCCAAAGCCTTGTAAAACCACTTGCATGACCATGATGAGGGACAATAAAAATATACGAATCTTTTGCTTCTGCAGCAAAGGCATCAGTATTAATTAAACCTTCTAGCGCCTCTTTATGCTGGTCCCCAGCTATTGCTAATTTGAAGCTTTGCCAGGTATAAATAAAAAAATAACTCGAATTATTAATATAATTAGTTTCTCCAAATGCCTTTTTTGCGTTTTCAGGAGTATAACGCCAACAATTCAACTTAGCCTCCCCTTTGTAACTACTAAAAGGAATACTGCCTTTCCCTTTTACATAAGCATTAATAATATCTTTGTATTCCTTTTTTTCTTTATTGGCAACATCTTCCCAATCGTAATCTTGAAAATTGATTGACGCCGGTTTAAAGTTTACATCTAAGGCGGTTTTAATATCATAAATATGATCGGCATGAGGATGGGTAATATATAAAATATCAGGATAAAGCTTTCTTTGCAGTTTTAAATATTTTAATGGAGTAAACCCGCTATCAGCTCCAAGGTCAATAAGTGTTACATATTTGTTTGGGTATTCTATTAGTGCAACTGACAGCCCGTGGCCCACATTAAAAACTATGAGTTCTAGCTTATCCATTATGATATCCTTTTCAATAATTTTTCTGGATCTTTATCTAAAAATACAGTTGGTGTCCCGCCGGTTCCTTGAAAGATTAATAAAATGTGATGTCCATTCATGGTAGAAACAGAATATTGCTTGCTTGATTTGTCGTCAATTGATACGTCTAAGCCATTCGCGCCTTCAGAAGACTGGTAATGTTTGTCAATTGAGCCGTCAGTTTCTGATTCGTGCCGCTTATCAGAAATAACAACTAAATCAGGCTTATTGTTCTTTAAAGATTTATACAGGTCTTCGGAAAAGCCAGATTCTAACCCATGATGCGGCGCAACTAAAATTGAAAGGCCGTATTTGGTCAATAAATCCTTTAAGGATGGCTGATTGATTGACTGGTCATGCCAATGCGGATGGTCAATGCATGTTTGATTGTCAAATATCGTATATCGTTTCTCCATGCCAACTCCTTCATCTAAAATATGTTTTAGCGCATCCGGTGTTATGTCTCCAGGAATTAAAAAGGTGTGGATACCATGACGATAATAAAGCATTACGCTCAAGCCATTGCCATAGTCCTGGTCGTTGCTAGGATGAATATTACTTACTATAGGAGGTCTAACATAGAAAAGCCCATATTCTAAATTGGGAACAGATCTTGACGCAGAGTAACAAATTGTTTGAAGAGGCAAGTTTCGCTTTGTATATAGTTCTTTATATAGCTTAATGTTTTCTTCGCTGCCTTTGGGGTTTTTTATTCGATTCCAGTCTATAGATTCTGGCTTTGCGGAGCCTTCAGTCTTATCGTGTGGACAAGTATGAAGCGATGAATAAAAAAGAGATTTCTTGTCGTTTTTTGATGTAAGACAGTTTATTTCTGAAAGGTGGTCTGCGTGCGGATGGGAAATTATCGTTTGTGCAACTAGGCAATCTTTGTATTTTTCAAGATGCGGAACTATATTATTTTCCAAAAAGGAAGTGGGCCTAAAATCATCGCTGCAACCAAAGTCATACATGATGCCTTGATTTAGAGGGGTTCGGATAAATATGCTTAAACCACGCCCAACGTTAAAAATCCATATATGAGTCTGAACCTTTTGTGCCCAATTAGGTTTTGTTGTCATAAAACACCTTTTTTTGCTCCAAAAACTGTGGCTGAGGCAGATTTGTTATCGCGCGACCTTAGATAATAAAACCCAGTAATAAGTTGAAGTAGCGCCGCTATAATAAATAGAATAATTATTGTACAGAAGTTTTGTTTTGTTATATATAAAATAGCACTTAGTAGTGCTGAGTTTAGGATTGCCACTACATATAACCACCATGATTGTGAGCTTAAAGGGTTAAATAGGATAGGTTTAGTGCAATCTGTATACATTTTACTTTTATTCTCAAATCCGAGTGGCTTGCAGGATAAGAACATTCCTCTTTGTTCATTGATATATCTCATGCAGAAAACAAAGTAAACACGATTTCTGACGATCAGATAAAACATGCAGAGGCCAAACGATAACGCAACTGTAAGTCCGCTAATTAGTGCAGGGCTTAAAGTCATACCTTTTAATTGATAAAGCCCGATTGCAAGGCCCGCAATTGTTGTATAAAAAGTGGCCAAATATTTGAAAATATCTACAATTTGGGCGTCATAATATCTAGCTTGTTCAAAGCATTGATTGAAATCATTCGCTAGAAAACTGATTCCTTCTTCTTGTAATTTGCGCATATTGTCGTTACTCATATTAAAATGTCCTTGAGTTATAAGATGCTCATTTGTTAATTCGATGTCCCATGTTTTTTACTAACTATAACCATCGACGGACGGATCACCCGGCCGCGAAAAAGGTAACCTTTTTGCATCTCTTCAATAACGATCCCGGCAGGGCCGCTCTCTTCTTTTTG
>JBAZMB010000103.1:0-3655 GCA_041649975.1 Candidatus Margulisiibacteriota bacterium
GCTCCCGGTTGGCGGGACAGTCAATGTCACGGTTAACAGCGGAACGCCTGTTGCGGCCGATACCTTGCAGAAGCTAGTGACCGCGATCGGCGGCGTGACCGCGATCTCGGTTTGGGACGCGACCGGTCAGAAGTTAGGCGGGGCGACCTTTGACGGCGCTGGCAGCGTGACCTTCCAAACGCCGGGCTTCGATCTGAACAGCGCGCCGGTGGCGGGCAGCGCCCTTTACATATCCGTTGGAGCGGACTCGAGCGTTACGATCAGCAAATAAAGAGAACATATGAAGAGAATAGCTTTAATAATCGGAATAATGGCCATAGCTGCAACTGCCTTCGCGCAGGTGACGACACCGAGCGCCCAGTTGAAGTTTATGACCCCGGGGTACTGGGCGGTCGGTAACTGCGCCGACACCAAAACCCCGACAGGGGCCGATATTAAGGCTGACGGACGGACCGTTTACTTCTTCGAGAATGAGACCGAACTGAACAACGGCAATTACGTGACCACGCTAGTCGTCGGTAACAAATACATGGCCAACGCGCTCTCGATCTGGCCGGCGGTTCTGACCGTTGGTAAGACCTATAAGGTTGCCACCGAAAAAGGGGCCGATAATTACGGTGCCAATCCGACCGATATTACGATCACCGGTTTGGGCTGGGATCAGGCCGACCTAACTCTAATCCTTGGCGGCGGAATAAACCCACCGAGCGGCGGGGTAGATATGGGGATGAAGCTTTGGTTCGGCAACCGGCTTTATCAGCCGGGATTGGTTGAAAAGGGCGATTCGTTCGTCGTCCCGGCTAACCCGACGATCAAAGTCGATCTGACGGTTAACGAGCCGCACACCTTGTCGGACAATGTCAGCGATTACACGATCGTGCTGGACCCGCAATCGTCAAGCCCGAAATCCTACCAAATGGAAGCGTCGCACGTGACCAATAAAACTTTGGCCGCGGCGACTGAATCGATCCGTTCGTTAAGCTTGAAATATACCGTCGCCGAGCCTTTAAGCGATGGAAAACACGTCTTTGTCGTTTCCGGTAAGACCGCCTCTTCTGGTGGGATGCAGATGTCGATGTCCCGCTACGCGACCGTTGAAGTGATGGGCGGGCCCTTGCGACTGGTTGGGACGCCGCTGACCTATCCTAGTCCGTACAGCATCCCGCGGAATAAGATCGTGACGATCCAATATGGTTTGTCGGCCGATGCCAATATCGAGATCTACCTGATTGGGGTTGACGGGACCAGGATCAAGCACCTGATCCTAATGGCCGGATCAGAGGGTGGCGCCGCCGGGGTCAACAAAGTTACCTGGGATGGGACGACCGACCAAGGATACCTGGCCGGAAACGCGATCTATGTTGGAACGATCATTGCCAAAGATGAGGGCCGCTTACTTGGCAAGTTCAAGCTGACAATCGTTAACTAATATACGAATATTAAATTCGAATGCACGAATGGGACGAAAAAGTTGTTTTCTGTTATAATAACCCCATGTCACTTGAAATTATCGGCCAAAAAGCAAAAAATGCCTCGCGAAAATTAGCCGTTACCCCGGCCAAAATAAAGAATTATGCCCTTGAGAAGATGGCTGAAGCGCTCGAAAAAAACGCTGAATTTATCCTCCAGGCTAATTCTATTGACCTCGAAGCTGGCGAAAAGAAGGATCTTTCCCACTCAATTCTTGACCGTTTAGCCTTGGATGGAAAACGGATCAAAGCCATGGCCGACGGTTTAAATATCGTCAGAGGGCTCCCAGACCCGATAGGTGAGGTTATTAGCGAGTGGCGGCGTCCCAATGGCCTTAAGATCAAAAAGGTCCGCGTGCCGCTTGGCGTGATCGGTATTATTTATGAAGCCAGGCCGAATGTGACCGTTGATTCGGCAGCGCTCTGTCTGAAGGCGGGGAACGCGGTTATTCTGCGCGGCGGGTCAGACGCGATCAAATCTAACCTCGAATTGACCAGGATCATTGCCGATGCCGCTTATTCGGCCGGTATTCCGGAAGGGGCGATCCAGCTGATCGAAGATACCAGCCGGGAGTCGGCGGAAGAGCTGATGCGGGCCCGCGAATATGTTGATGTCCTGATCCCGCGCGGCGGGAAAAACCTGATCCAAACGGTCGTGCAAAAATCGACCGTTCCGGTCATTGAGACCGGCGAAGGGAATTGTCACGCTTACGTTGAAAAAAGCGCCGATCAGAAAATGGCCTTGGAGATTGTATTTAACTCGAAAGTTTCCCGGCCGTCGGTTTGTAACGCCATTGAAACGGTCTTGGTTGACGAAGCGATCGCCGACCAGTTCCTGCCCCTGATGAAAAAACGGCTTGACGAGGCGCAGGTTGAACTGCGCGGCTGCGCCAAAGCGCGCCGGATCTTGCCGGAGATCAAGCCGGCGACCGAAGAAGATTGGCGGACCGAATATTTGGCCTTGATCCTGGGAATTAAAGTAGTTTCCGGGATAGAGGAAGCGATCGCCCATATCAATAAATACGGGACCAAGCATTCTGAAACTATCGTCACTAAAGATAAAGAAGCGATCAGGAAATTCGGGGCCGAAGTCGACGCGGCGGCGGTTTACTCCAATGCCTCGACCAGGTTTACCGACGGATTTGAGTTCGGTTTTGGCGCCGAGATCGGGATCTCCACTCAGAAGCTCCATGCCCGCGGGCCGATGGGCTTGACCGAGCTGACCTCTTATAAATACGTGATCGAGGGGAACGGGCAGGTCCGTTGAAAATTAAACGGATCGGCATAATGGGGGGGACCTTTAATCCGATCCACCGCGGGCATCTGGCCCTGGCAGGGGCGGCTCAAAAAGAGTTCGCGCTTGATCGGATCATCTTTATTCCTTCCGGCAATCCGCCGCACAAGAAGCCGGGAGAGGTCCTGGATAAAGAGGCCCGGTACGTGATGGTCCGGGCGGCGATCAAAGGGGTCCCTAACTATTATGCTTCGCGGATCGAGCTTGACCGGCCGGGCTATTCATACGCGGTCGACACTTTTTTGGCCTTAAAGAAAAAATTCGGCCCCCAGGCCAAGCTTTTTTATATCATGGGGCTGGATTCGATCAATGAAGTGCTTTCCTGGCGCAAGCCGCTGGAGCTTTTTAAGTTGTGTGAATTCATTGTTGGGACCAGGCCGGGGAGCCGGATCCGGACTTTCCGCCGGCTGGTTAAGTTCCCGCCGCTCCAAAAAGAGGTCGACAAAATTAACCTGTTGGAGCTGAAAGAAGCGATTTCCGCTTCGGATATCCGCCGCCGGGTCCGGGCCGGCAAATCGATCTCCAGTCTGGTGCCGAAAGTGGTTGAAAACATTATCAAAAAAGAAGGGTTATATAGAAATGACGATCCCAAACGCCAATAAACTGGTTCTCCCTAACGGGATCCGGATCCTGACCGAAGAGATCCCTTCGATGCGTTCGGTCGCCATGGGGATCATGGTTGGGGCCGGTTCCGGCAATGAAATCGACAAAGAGGCCGGGATCTCCCACTTTATCGAGCATATGATGTTCAAGGGGACCCCGAAACGGAGCGCTTTTGAGATTGCTCACGCCCTTGATTCGGTCGGCGGGAAAATGAACGCCTACACCAGCAAAGAAGTGACCATGTACTACGCGGTCGTCCTGGATAAGCACATCGAAACCGCGGTGGACG
>JBAZMB010000104.1:0-3648 GCA_041649975.1 Candidatus Margulisiibacteriota bacterium
TCCCCCGGTAACCGAAGGAGAAGAAATGGGAAGTATTTTCAGAAAGTTCGCCAAACTGATGGTAGGCGTAATCAAAAGTGAAGCCTTCCCAAACAGTACCGACGCCGAAGGTATAATTGCTGTCGACCCCGGTCCCCGCTTCGGTCGCTTTCGCTTTTTGGTCAATCCCGGTCCGTATCGCCAACATCGAGATCGGCCAGTATTCAAAACCGATGTGATAAGTATCAGGCCAGTTCAGATTGTTGTTCTTCTCATACTCGATCGCCATATCAAGCCGCTGATCGGTCAAACGCTGGAGGCCAAGAGGGCCGATGAGCTTAAAACGCCCGGCCAGGTGGGTCACCATCGGAATGCTCTCCACCACTTCCGGATGGCCGTTCCGTTCTTTCCAAACAAATTTGCCACCCAGGTTGGTCGGCAGCGTATTCTGGAAAGTCAGGCCATAAGTCGTCCAATCGTTAACATCCCACAACATCCCAAGGTCAAGGTCCATCCCGTAGCCGACGGTATCCTTCATTGTGTCGCCGCCGCCGTTAAAGCCCTGGAAATAATATTTTAATGTTCCGCCAAGGGAGATCCCGCTCCCAGCGTTGTTGCGGAGCAGCCGGCTAAGCTTGGTGCCGTAAGAAAGGAAGACCATGCTCGAGGCGTAATCGGTTTGGGCGTAACGTTCAACTTCGAGGCTCGGCCCGGAACCAATCAGTCTGGTCAGTGGAATGGAACCAACCGAAGCGTTGACATAGCCGATACCAAACTTCCCGATCAGAAAACTATCGCTCAATCCAAGCATCAGGTAGTTGGCGTCTCCCAGCATCGAACCGCTCATGCTGGTGTAGTTCAATCGATCGTTAAGGCCAAGACCAGCCGGGTTGGTAAAGATCGCGCTGGCATCGTCGGCAATGGCAAAATAGGCTTTCCCCATACCAAGCGGCCGGGCGCCGACGCCGATCTCGCTTAGATCAAGAGCGGCAAAGGCTGGCAGGATTAAACAGGCGGTCAGGAGAAGTAAAGAGAGACAGTAAGAAGGCCTCAATAATAATCGCGATGGGTTTTCCCCATTTGTCATTTTAATTTTATCATTTATCATTTGGCAAGGTTATTATCTCTTTTATTATTTTTATTGTCAACACGGTTGTGTTAAAATGACTAAATGCTGAAGAAAATCAGGAACTTCTCGATCATCGCCCATATCGATCACGGCAAGTCGACCCTGGCCGACCGCCTGCTCGAATTTACCGGCACGATCGCCAAACGGGACATGAAAGCCCAGATCCTCGACTCCATGGACCTGGAACGGGAACGCGGCATCACCATTAAAGCCCAGGCGATCAGGATGAATTATAAAGGATACATCATCAATCTGATCGACACCCCCGGCCACGTTGATTTTTCTTACGAGGTCTCCCGCTCCCTCGCCGCCTGCGAAGGGGCCCTCCTCCTGATCGATGCCTCCCAGGGGATCGAAGCGCAGACCCTGGCCAACGCCAACC
The DNA here is from genome assembly GCA_041649975.1 of Candidatus Margulisiibacteriota bacterium. Classification (GTDB taxonomy): domain Bacteria; phylum Margulisbacteria; class WOR-1; order O2-12-FULL-45-9; family XYB2-FULL-48-7; genus XYB2-FULL-45-9. The sequence goes on from JBAZMB010000104.1 coordinate 1,491, forward strand.
TGGCGACCCAGGCCAAGCTGAAGATCATCCCGGTCATCAACAAGATCGACCTGCCGGCGGCCGAACCGGAAAAGATCAAAGAAGAGATCGAAAATATTTTCGCCATCAGCCGGGACGAGGTCATCCTCGCCTCCGCCAAAGAAGGGATCGGCATCAGCGAGATCCTCGACGCGGTCATTGAACGGGTCCCGCCGCCGGAAGGCGATCCGGACGCTCCGCTGCAGGCCCTGATCTTCGATTCGCATTACGACTCCTTCCGCGGGGTCATCGCCTACGTTCGGATCGTCAACGGCCGGATCAAAGCGGGCCAGAAGATCAAAATGATGGGAGCCGGCGGCGAATTCGAGATCCAGGAAGTCGGGACCTTGAAGCTTGGCTTAATGCCGCAGGAAGAATTGACCGCCGGAGAAGTCGGCTACGTTGTCGCTAATATTAAAGACGTTAAAGAATGCCGGGTCGGCGACACCATCACCAATCTGGTCAAACCGGCCGCCCACATGCTTCCCGGCTACGTCCAGATCAAACCGATGGTTTTCTGCGGCTTCTATCCATTGGCCGGCGAAGATTATGAAAATTTAAAAGACGCGGTCGGTAAACTTCAGCTCAACGACGGCGCCCTCTTCTTCGAGCCGGAAACTTCCGCCGCCCTTGGCTACGGCCTCCGCTGCGGCTTTCTCGGCCTCCTTCACCTGGAGATCATCCAGGAACGGTTGGAACGCGAGTTCAACCTGAACATCATCGCCACCGCCCCGAACGTCGTCTACAAAGTTAACCTGTTCAATAAAGAAGCCCGGTACGTCGACAATCCATCAATGATGCCACCCGTCGGCGAGATCGAATCGGTCGAAGAGCCCTATCTTAAGCTGACGATCTTCACTCCATCCGACTATGTCGGCTCGGTCATGGACCTATCGATCGACAAGCGGGCGACCTTTATCAACATGGAATATCTCGATCAAAAGCGGGTCATGCTGACCTTTGAAATGCCCCTCTCCGAGATCATCTCCGAATATCACGACCAGCTGAAATCGGTCACCCGCGGCTACGCCTCCATGGATTACGAGCTGATCGGCTATAAAGAATCCGACCTGGTAAAGCTCGACATCCTCCTCAACGGGGAACCGGTCGATGCTTTGTCGATCATCGTCCACCGGGAAAAAGCTTACTATAAGGGGAAGAAACTGGTCGAGAAGCTCAAAGAGGTCATCCCCCGCCACCAGTTCCAGATCCCGATCCAGGCCTCGATCGGCGCCAAGGTCATCGCCCGGGAAAACATCTCCGCCATGGGGAAGAACGTCCTCGCCAAATGTTACGGCGGCGATATCACCCGCAAACGCAAACTGCTGGAAAAACAAAAAGAAGGGAAGAAGCGGATGAAACGGGTCGGTCGGGTCGACCTGCCGCAGGAAGCGTTCCTGGCGGTGCTCCGGATCGGGACCTAATGGCCGCCCCTGCTCTCTACGTCCATCTCCCTTTCTGCAAGCAAAAATGCAACTATTGCGATTTTGTTTCCTACGCCAATAAAGAAGGGCTGATCGACGCCTATGTCGAGACGCTGGTCCAGGAAATTAAGCTCCAACTTCCTGCACTCGACGCTCCACTTTCTACTATCTTCTTCGGTGGAGGAACACCAACCTTACTTGAGCCAAAACACTATGAAAAGATTTTCAAGAGCATAGAAAGTAGAACGTTGAGCGTAGAGCATGGGGAAATAACGATTGAAGCTAATCCTGGAACGGCTGACCGGAACAAACTAAAAGAGCTCCGCTCGCTCGGTATCAACCGGCTCTCGATCGGAATCCAATCTTTCCATGACCACCATCTTCAGACGCTTGGGCGAATTCACTCTTCGTCCCAAGCTCTTCGTTTCTACGAAGACGCGCGGGCGGTCGGCTTTGAGAACATCAATCTCGATCTGATCTTTGCCCTCCCCAACCAAACTTTTGAAGAATGGAAAAAGGACCTGCAGCAAGCGATCGCCCTTAATCCGGAACATCTTTCTGCCTATAGCTTACAAATCGAGGAAGGAACGCCTTTCGCTGGCCAACCGGGATTAAAACTCCCGACCGAAGATGACGCCTTGAAAATGTATGAATACACTATCGAGGCCCTTTGGCTGACCGGCTACAAACATTACGAGATATCCAATTTCGCCAAA
>JBAZMB010000105.1:0-3627 GCA_041649975.1 Candidatus Margulisiibacteriota bacterium
TCTCCTTGCTTTATTTTCTGCTTGATTAATGACTTTGAGAGGACCAACATGTGGACAACTCAAGAAAAAAGACGCAGACACTTTTTAAACTTAGAATCATTAACTTCGACTTGTACATTGTACCACCGCGGTCTGACTATGTCAAGGGTTATTTTGGGAAGGAATCCTTGATAGTCAAGTTCCTCAATGGAACCTGCGACTAAACGTCGCGGTTCCATTCTCACGAGGAAACCGCGGCGATATTGCCGCTGGTTTCCGAGTTCGGAGCGAAGACCCCCTTGTTTTTTGCTGTTACAGTGCTAAGATTCTGGCATCTTCAGCGGGAGGTATTAATATGAAAGTGGTTAAGGTAATTCTCTGGATCGTAGCAATTTTACTAGTTTGCGTCGTCGGTTGGCTCTATTATATGGGCTTTTTCTCGACCCTCAAGGTGACCGAAAAAGAGGTCGGCCCCTACACCCTGGTTTACGAAGATTACACCGGCCCCTACTCGAACACCGGCCCGGTCGTCCAGGTTGTCTACGACAAGCTGGTCAAAGACGGGATCAAAACAACCGATGGTTTCGGCATCTATTTAGACGACCCAAGCAAGGTCAAAGCAACGCAACTCCGGAGCCAGGTCGGCTGTGTCATTGCCGATAAAGATCTCAAGGCTTTCCGGAAGGTCGCCAGGAGATATAAAGTGATGAAGCTCGCCAAGATGATGGGAATCACCACCGAATTTCCGATCAAGAACAATATGTCGTACATGATCGGCCCGATGAAAGCCTACCCCGCGATCATGAATTACATGACCGAGAAAAAGATCGCCAATGAACAAATCGGCACCTGCTTAGAGTATTACGACATGACCGGGATGAAGATTACGTTTGTGTTTCAGTTGAAGAAGTAAGAGGTCTGGGGGCTGGGGTTTGGGGGATGAAGAATAGATAATTCAACCGAGGGGCTGCGCAAGCGATAAAATATGTATTTTTGATATATTTCTATATATTACTATGAATATAATTATTAACATGGCCCCATTAACAGGAACAATCAACTTCGAATTGATTGCCTTTGTTATTTCAATCATTGTTAATCCATTATTAATATCTGGCCTAATCATCCCTCAATCGCAGAAAATAAATGAAATTAAAGATAGATTAGTTAAATTCAAGATAACAACAAGACCAGGTCGTTTCCAAGAATTACTTGACATATACGCACTCCGCTCAGAAGAGCTTAATATGCTAGTTAACATATTAATAGCATCATTCATATGTACTGCTTTGGCAGTCTTAATTAGTTTGTTTGTCCCATTAATAAGCTCATATGTCGCAATTATTCATATGATAATTCAACTATTAATTTGTATATTTGCAATAAAACATTATATTGTTAACCCTGACAAAATGTGTGAGATTGATTATATAGTCAATAAATTAGATATCAATCCTCACGACTTAATCGATTCAATGGGATTAGAAGGCTATGCAGGCTTAGACGGAGCACTTTTCCGAGCTCCCAGCAGAGAAACTCCAATAAATATCAATTTGTCATTAAAGCTAAGGGTTAAGAGCTTTCGTTTTATTTATTTTATTTCCAATGGGACGGAAGACGTCTACCAAGTCGCACTTGGCCCTATTAAAGCAAACACAAAATTGTGGAGACATCGACTCCCTGAAGTGCTTAAAGAGAAATTAAAATCGGATGAAATGAATCGCATCGAAATATCTAAATTCCAATTTAATACTATTAACAATAAAATGAGGATGCAATTTAAAGTTACTTTTTTATTTTTTATTTCATTTTTCGATTATGAGACGATAAATCCTTATACTCTTAGTTTTTTATATGAAAGCGAGCCTGAAAGCATTAATTGGGGAGCCGGAACAGGAACTTTAAAAAACAATAATACATACAAACAAATTAAATTCAAAGGAAAGGGTGATAAAATATTTAATATTTTAACAAAAAATGAAACAGAAATAGAAACAAAAATAATCAAAAAATACAGTAAATTGTTGATGAAAAGTAATAAAATCAGAGTATTTACTTCATATAAAGGTGACTTGTTAAAATAGTTTTCTCCTAATAAATCTTAATTCGGTTTGCCCTTTCGCCTCTGCCTTTCCCCCCCCTTACCTCATGCACACAATCGCCCCGGTAACCAGAATATACGCCGCGATGCGGATCGCCATGAAGATCGAATTGAAATGCTGGTTCATCCCCGATAACCGGGCCAAACGATCGATCCCAAATAACCCGAAAGCAACCCCAATGATCAAAACCGGCGTGTTCCCATAGATCACGAAATTGATCAGCGACAAAACGAGGATAAAAACACAAAAAGCGAGGTTCAACTGTCTCATTACCATTATATATAGCCCCCTTTTACTTAGAACAAGTGGATTTTAGCCGTTAAACAAGCAAAAAGCAAGCAAAAGCCTACTTTTCGAGGACTTTCCCTAAAATTCCACCCAAAATCGCGGTCATAATGGTCATCGGAATGAGAGAAAAAGGCTCTTTCGCCCCTACTATTATATAGACCGGCAGGGCCAGGAGATATGAGATCAGGAGCCCTTTGAGGATCGAATTAAGGCGAAGTTCTGAAGTGGCGATCAGGAAGCCAGCCACCACCCAAAGGGAAAAAGCGGAAAGGTCGGCATCCCAGCTCAACCCCTGCGCCAGCATCGGCAAGACATCAACCACCCCAGCGACTACCCCAGATACTAGCCCTTTGGTTATCTTATTCATCGCTTAACCAACACCCCGCTTTTCATTTTCAACTGATAAGGAAGATTTTCCAGCTCAACGTAACGGCCGGCGATCGGCTGAAAACCGGCGATCAAATGAGTCGCCGGATCGGTCACTTCCTGGTGGTCGACCACCAGAGCCCGCTCGTGCCCTTTGTAATGCTCGTCGGCATAAAACTCGATCTCCGGCAAGCCGCCGCTCTGCCGGGCAACTTTTCTCAAATCGCCAAGCGTGGTGTAAACCAGCCGCTTGCCGTAAATCTTTTCCAGCCAATGGAGCTCTTCGCGGACGGCGGCGCGGAAATCGCGCCGTCCGGCTTTGCGCAGGGTCTGCCGGTCAAAGAAGATCCAGGTCGAAGCGCCGCCGGAGCCGATCTTGTTGACCGCTCCCCGCTCCACCCGGAAACAAACTAACTCGTCCGGCAGGAGAGCGATCCGAAGCCGCTGGGCCTCCCCCGGAGCGACCGGCGTTAATTGCCTGATCTGATAATGCGTTATTAAACGTTGAATGATCTTCATTTCAAGATTTTAATCTTCAGCGTCACCATCTTGTGCTTGGCCGCTTTGGGTAAGTCATCATCAATAAACTTCAGCTCCAGTTCTTTTTTCCGGTTAACGTTGATCCCCTGGGTCAGGAAAGTCTTTACTCTTTCGGTCTGGTCAAAGTAGTTGGCGACCTCAAAGTCGGTCGATTTTTTAGTCAACGAAGCGGTGTATGTATCGGTCGCGCGGAATAGTCCGAAGAGATAATTGATGACGATCGGATGGGTCCCCCAGTAATCGGCCCCGGTCTCGCCCCAGCTGGTGACGATCATCAGGTTGCGCAATTTCTGCTGGGCCAGCTGGACCTCTTCCAGGACCAGCGGCCGCGGATAACCAACCTTGCCGGGAA
>JBAZMB010000106.1:0-3518 GCA_041649975.1 Candidatus Margulisiibacteriota bacterium
GGCCGGACGTTGACCCGGCGGTCACCATCACGAACTCGGTCTCCGGCACTTCCTGGCGGATCAGCTTCGAAAGCTTCTGCATCACGCCGCCGGTCTGGTCCCAGCGGGTCCCGGCCGGCATTTCGACCGTCGCCGTGATCAAACCGCTATCCTGCTCGGGAAAGAACTCGCTCCCGGTGAACATAAAAAGCGACAAACTTAAAACAAATAACAGCGACAATGAGATCAAAACTTTGCGCCGGTTTTCCAGCCCCCAGCCCAGGATCTGCTTGTAGGCGGCTTCAATGCTCTCGAAGATCCCTTCACTGCGGTCATGAAAGTTCTGCCAGAAACCGCGGGCCTCTTTCTTATTGATCGTCAGCAGTTTGGAGCAGAGCATCGGGGTCAGGGAGATCGCGGTTACCAGCGACATCGCCATGACGACGATCGAAATGGCGGCCAGCTGGTTAAAGAAGATCCCGATAAATCCGGAAACCAAGAGGAGCGGAATAAAGATCACCAGGTTGGTGGTCGTCGAAGCGAGCACCGCGCCGGAAACCTCCCCCGCGCCGAAGATCGCCGCCTCCCTGGGGGGCTCGTTCTTTTTATCCAGGTGGCGGTAAACGTTCTCCAGCACCACGATCGCGTCGTCAACAACGACCCCGATCGAGATAATAATTGAAGCCAGGGAAATAATGTTAATGGTCGCGCCGGAAACGAACATGTAAACAAAAGCGGCCAGGATCGAGAACGGGATCGCGAGCGAAACGATCAGCGAACCGCGGACATTGCGCAGGAAAAAGAGCACGGTCAAAATAACGAAGAAGAACGACCAGTAAAGGGTCCCGGTCAGTTCGTCGATCTGGCGGACGATCGATTCGGAAGTGTCCTGAACGTAAGTAATTTTAATGTCCGCCGGCAGGTCCGGCATGATCTTGGCCAGTTCGTCCCGGATCGCTTTAACCACGCTGACGGTATTGGCCCCTGATTGTTTCTGGACCTGGATCATCACCCCCGCCTTGCCGTCGACTTCGGTAAGATTGTCCTCTTCCTGGAACGAGTCGGCGACCTCGGCGATGTCGGACAGATAAATGTCCTTGCCGCCGAAACTGCCGACAATGGTCCGGCCGATCTCGCCGACATTGTTGAATTCGCCGGGGACCCGGATCGAATATTCCAGGGCGCCCGACTTGAGACTGCCGGCCGGGACCGAGAGGTTGGCCATTTGCAGGGCCGCGTTAACCTGGCTGATCGATAAATGGTAAGCTTCGAGCCGCTCGCGATCGACGTTAACGTTGATCTGGCGGATGCGGCCCCCTAAAATATTAATGGTCCCGACTCCCCCGATCCGTTTCAAAGCGGGAGAAATTTGTTTGTCGGCGATATTGTAAAGATTAGAATACGATTCATCGGCCGAGAGACCAAAGACCAGGACCGGGATCTGCGACAGGTCGAACTTAAAGATCGTTGAAGATTGGACGTCGTCCGGCAATTTGCTCCGGACCAGGTCCATCTTATCGCGGACGTCGGCTGAAGCGGGATCAAGATCGGTCCCCCACTTAAAAGAAATGGTTACGGTCGAAATATTTTCCGAGCTGTCGGAAGTTATTTTATCGATATTCGGGACGGTCGCGACCGCGTCCTCGATGACCTTGGAAACGGTCGTTTCGATGTCTTCCGGGCTCGCTCCCGGATACGGGGTGATAATGGTCAGCGACGGGATGGAAATATTGGGCAAAAAGTCGAGCGGCAGCCGGGAAAAGCTGAAGTAACCGATCAGCAAAAAGATCAGGTAAAGCGAGATCGTGAATAACGGGCGCGTGACGAATCTTTTGATCATTTTGCCGCCTCGATCTTGGAACCGTCTTTCACGACCCGCTGGCCAAGGACGATGACCTTATCGAGCGGCGACAGGCCGATGGCCACCTGGACGTTATTCCCTTCTGCCAGGCCAAGTTCAACCTTCTGTTTTTTTGCTGTCCCGTCCTTAGCGACATAAACATACTTCTCGGCCTCGCCGAGGACCGCGTCGAACGGAATGATCGTGGCGTTCCCGACCCGTTTCAGGACGAGGTCGACCCGGGCGAACATCCCCGGTTTGATCCGGTGGTTATAGTTGGGCATCAAGATCTCGATCTGGGTCGTCCGGCTCAAAGGATCGATCACCGGGCGAACGTTGCTGATCATCCCGCGGAACTTATCTTTGGGAAAAGCGTCCAGCGTAATGTCGGCCGGGGTCCCCTTAGAAATGAAAGCATAATACTTTTCCGGCACGTCGGCATAAATTTTCATCCGATCGATACCATAAACGACAAAGACCGGGTTGGCGCCGCCGCCGACCGCCGCCGTGACCTGATCGCCGACTTTGACCAATTGCATCCCAACGACGCCGTAGATCGGCGATTTAACGACCATATCTTCATAAAGGTCGTCGGTTGGTTTGATCCCGAAAACATAAGAGAGCATTTTGCTGCCCTTATTGACGAAATCCCCTTCCTTCACGTAGATCTCTTCGACCCGGCCGGTGGTGCGGGGCCGGACGTTGACTTCAGTCTCCGCTTTGATGTCACCGGTCAGGGTCAAGCGTTGTTCCATCGGCCCGATCTTCGGGGTAACGACCACCACTGGAATAACCCGGTCTTCTTTAATTTCTTTGCCGCTATTGAGCCGATTGACTAAACGATAGGAAAAAAGCAGGACCACGACCGCGACCACGATCCAGATAACTCTTTTGGTATTCATCTTATTTAACTCCTTCTTGTTCTTCTTTTAATTCTCGCGCGACTTTTTCCATAATTTCCAGCATTCGGCTCCGTTCTTTAACCGATAATTTCTCGAATATCCTAGTAAAATGGCGGCGTTTGCTCTCCCGGACTTCTTCGCAAACCTTCCGTCCAACTTTAGTGAGGGAAACTCTGACGATCCGCCGGTCATCGGGATCCTCGCGGCGTTCAACAAAACCATCGCGAATCAAGCGGTCAACCATGCTGGTGACGTTCGCCATGGTCACGCCCAGGGCGTTGCTAATATCGGACATTTTACAGGTTTCATTAAGATAAGCGACCCGCATCACCAGGCATTGGGGCATGGTAATATCGCAGTTTTCCGGCAGGACCCCAAACTGCATACTCTTGGCAAAGATAGGGGCCAACTCTTCCATCCGGTCCAGACACTCTTTCAAACTCATTTCAGCCATCAATAAACTCCTTAATCTAACACGTCAGAATAGTTAACCTGATAAATAGTTTACTATGCTAACTATTATCTGTCAAGGGGTTTTAAAACGGGTTCTTAGAACTTAATGTTTTCTGGAAGCTTGAACTTGCCGGACGAGCTTAGCGGCGAGGAGACGCCGATCCCAAAGGAACTAGCGGCGATGGAACCGTCGATCTGGTAATCGACGTCACGGTTGCCGGCGGCGACCCGCTGGATAACCGATAGCAGTGAACCGAAAACAGCCTCGTAGCGGACCAGGACCGGGATAGCGATCTCTTTTTTCTGGTTAGCGGTCATGGTAAAGCCGGTCCGGTTCTCATCGA
>JBAZMB010000107.1:0-3424 GCA_041649975.1 Candidatus Margulisiibacteriota bacterium
GTAAAAAAGACCCGGCCGTTTTCGCCTTTATTCGCGAGGCACTAGCCGCCTTATTGGAAGATAAGACCGCCAACGAACTGATCGCGTTAAATTTAAAATGCGGCGAGGTCAACATTCGGGCGATGGAACTGCTAAACCAGGGGCACATCGAACATTTTGGCCGTCCGGTGCCGACAAAAGTATCAACTGGCGTAAAAAAGGGGGCAGCGATCTTAGTCAGCGGACACGACTTGCTCGATCTGGAAGAATTGTTAAAGCAAACCGCGGGAAAAGGAATTAATATTTATACTCACGGAGAGATGCTTCCGGCCCATGGCTATCCAGGCCTCAAGAAATATCCCCATCTAGTCGGTAATTACGGCGGCGCCTGGCAAGATCAACAGAAAGAGTTCGCCGCTTTCCCTGGGGCGATCCTGATGACAACCAACTGCATCCAAAGGCCAACCGATAAATACAAGGAAAACATCTTTACGACCGGACTGGTCGCCTTCCCCGGTGTTAGGCATATCAAACATGGCGAGTACGCTCCGGTTATCGCCAAAGCTATCTCCTTGGGAGGCGTCAAAGAAGATCGACCGGAGAAAGAGATCCTGGTCGGCTTCGGCCATGACGCGGTCCTAGGGGTCGCGGATAAAGTGATCGACCTTGTTAAAAGGGGCAAGATCCGACATTTCTTCCTGATCGGCGGTTGCGACGGCGCGAAGTCGGGCCGCAATTACTATACCGAATTGGCGGAGAAGACCCCTAAAGACACGATCATCCTCACCCTGGCTTGCGGGAAATACCGCTTTAATAAACTCGAGTTCGGAGAAATTGAAGGAATTCCCCGGCTCCTAGATATCGGACAATGCAATGACGCTTATTCCGCCATTCAGATCGCCGCGGCGTTAGCCAAAGCCTTCAAGGTTGGTTTAAATGAACTGCCACTCTCTCTTGTTCTCTCCTGGTACGAGCAAAAAGCGGTGGTCATCTTGTTGTCTCTCCTCCATCTTGGACTCAAGAACATCCGGCTCGGCCCGACCTTGCCGGAGTTTGTCTCACCTAACGTACTTAAAGTCCTAGTCGATAATTACAATCTAATGCCGGTTACGACCGCCGAAGCCGATTTAAAAGCTATTTTAGGGTAAAAGAAAGCCTCTCTCCGCTCCGGTCCCATCGTGGGCGGGGAGAGGCTTGAACCCTTATGGCGTCTTCTGTTATAATTACCATATTCACGCTACAAGTTGGGCGTTATCCGCTGCAGGCGGGCTTGTGGCCCCATCGTCTAGGGGTTAGGACACTAGCTTTTCAAGCTAAGAACCGGGGTTCGATTCCCCGTGGGGCTATAATTTTCTTGGAAAATTAAGGTGAAGGAATAAGAATTAAGAAGTAAGGAAGAGGTAAAATCAAGAAAATTATCCTTCATTCTTATCCTTACTCCTTCATTCTTGGCCCGGGTGGTTGGTATTGGGGGGCTGGCAGATGGTATTTGATTTTGAGAAATTTCCGGTTTATAAGCTCGCTCTAGGCTATGCAAAGCAGGCCGAAGACCTACTTATCCAGCTGGACCTTCCTAAGACCTCCCGAATTGCTGATCAATTATCCCGCGCTTCGTTATCAATTTCACTAAATATAGCTGAGGGGGCCGGCAGATACAGCAAAGCCGACAAGAAGCATTTTTACATCACCGCAAGAGGGTCTGTTTTTGAGTGCGTAGCCATCCTTGACGTTTTATTAGCTAAGGCAAAAATTGATCTTGCGATTCGCGCAAAACAATATGCGATTCTTGAGGAATTGTCCAAGATGCTATCAGGTTTGATAAATAGTCAGAAATAGTGTTTAATTCCTACAGAAAAAGCGGCTATGGTCCGCATTGAAGAATTTTTGAGATAGGGAGGCAGGGCTATGAAATACCTGAAAGACAACCTGCATATTATACTTGCATCGCTAATAATTGTCGGCGTGTTTGTTGTCTTGTATTTTATAAGGCATATTTCCCCCTCGTTTGCGGAATACCTTGGCAATTTATCTGTTGATGTAGGCGTTCTTGTTCTAATAATATTTGCTTATGAAGGCATTAAATATTCTATAAACAAAAATCATGGGAGGGCCTTAATGACGAAAGAACAAGCAGAAAAAATAATAAACTTATATGGCGGAGCGATTGCACAAAACGAAAATGCTTTTAAGTGCCTGTCAACGCTTCCTTGCTCAAAGGGTAAAATACGCTATGCTTATTTTAAGTTTATCTCCTGCTACATTGACGATTATGGTAGTATGCCCGAAGATATAACTGAAAATTTAGTCACTACTTATTCATTGTTAGACGCATTTGTGCCGGATGAAGAAGCGAAGCAACTCAATCAAAGGCAGGGCCTAATAAAAAACCATAAATTAGATAAGACTAATCCTGAAGATAAAAAACTGATAGATGAATATTTCTTTTTGGTGACGAACGCCCTTGCCAATATGAAATACAGAGAAGAACTCCATGAATTTATAGGCAATTGTTATGCCGATAAAAATAAATAAAGGGGGAAACGATGGAATTATTCTATAAAGTATTTATTGCCATATTAGTTATAATTGCGTTCATTTATATGCCCATTCAATTAGCGTTGATTGCAATAATTCTTCTTCCGGTTTTGATTATACTATCTACATTCATATCAACTGCGATCATCCCGCTGACAAAGTTCTTGCCAATCCCCATAACCTTAATGCTCACAGGTGTTATTGATTATTTGGTTTTATTATTGGCGTACAAATCAGTCGGAATATTCTTTTCGCCTGACGGAACAATATTTTTTCCATATTGCGTGATATTTATCATCACAAATATGCTATATCGTGCCAATAGAGAAAACGGAAAGGACAACCGATTAGAATATTATCCACTTATTGGCTTCATTGTCGCTTTTGTTCTTTCTTTGTATGGTCATATAATATAGGGACTATTTAATTATCAAAGTCCTATACTACTATGAGCAGGGCTAGAGTGCCGTTGCTCTCGCAAAATGGCCACCGTCAGCTGTCCGTATTTCTGAATAACAATTTTTTGAGATTTAATTAATCATAGCAGCTCTCTACTTTCCCAATAACAAAGGGGAAAAAACGAGGAAACCGCGAAGTTTATTCGCGGTTTTCCGAGTTGCTGGAACAGTGTTGATATAAGAGGCTTGATAGGTGGTTTAGAAAGCTCAACTGTTAGCTACCACTTCTAATTATTCGTATACTCTAAGCTCAAGACCGGCGGATTGGCCCCATTTTCACGACTTAAGATCACCACGACCCCATTATCCGATCCGTCTTGTTTGATCGCGATCCCGTAATTGGTCGACGGGGTTAAAGCCCAGCCCTTAACCGCCGTTAGAATGGCGTCGCTGCTTAACGAATTATATTGACCGGCGACAAAGGTCGAAGAAAGCAGGAAAGTCCCAACAGA
>JBAZMB010000108.1:0-3400 GCA_041649975.1 Candidatus Margulisiibacteriota bacterium
CCATGGTTTTGACGACCAGGGACGGAAGTTCGATGAACGCGGCAACCTGAAAGATTGGTGGACCAAGCAGGATGAGGTCAATTTCAAGGCCAAGGCGAAAGCGGTGATTGAACAGGCTAAGGCTTATGCTCCTTTTCCAGGGATGCCGCTCAATGGCGAGCTGACCTTAGGTGAGAATATCGCCGACCTTGGCGGCTTGAGCATCTCTTATGACGCGCTTAAGGGCGTGTTGGGTAAAAAGGGACGATCAATTGACGGGTTTACTCCCGAACAGCGGTTCTTTCTAGCCTATGCCCAGGTTTGGAAGACCAACATGCGGGACGAGCGGGCCAAGCTTTTGGTGAAGGTTGATCCCCACGCCCCGGCTAAATACCGGGTTAACGGCCCCTTAAGCAACCTGCCGGAGTTTTCTGCCGCTTTTAATGTTGCCTCCACTGAGCCTTTATCCCTGCCGGTTAGCCGGCGGGCTAAAATCTGGTAATCAGTCGACAAAAACACCTCTTGACAAGATACAGTGAAATACTATATAATCTCTATCGATATAGTAGAGTATAGGGAGGTGGCTGATGAAAATAACATTTAAAGGGGATTACGCGCTGAAGGCGGTCTTGGACCTGAGCGTTAATTTCGGGACGGCCCAGCGGATCGAAGAGATTGCCAAGCGGCAGGATATCCCGGTGAAATTCCTGGAGCAGATCCTCCTTTCATTAAAGAAGGGGGGTTTTGTCCGGAGCCTTCGGGGGCGGAGCGGTGGTTATGAACTGGCCCGCTCGCCGGAAAAGATCACTCTCGGGCAGGTTATCCGTTACGTGGAAGGGCCGGTCGAGCCGATCAGCTGCGTTTTGAAAAAAGGGGGGACCCGCTGTGATTTTGCCGACCGTTGCGCCCTCTACGATGTCTTTGACGAGATCGGCGTCTATCTGGCCAAGAAAGTCGATTCGCTGACCTTTGCTGAACTGCGCGACCGGCAGAAAAAGAAAGAGATCCAGGGGAAGAAGTACCTGGATTATTCGATTTAATTAAGGAGGAGAGTCAGATGGCAAAAATTGCAAATAGTATCGTTGAGTTGGTTGGTGGGACGCCATTGTTGAAATTGAACCGGTTCGCGGCCGATGTCCCGGCGACGCTCCTGGCCAAACTGGAGTTCTTTAATCCGGCCAGTTCGGTGAAGGACCGGATCGGCGCGGCGATGATCGCGGCTGGAGAAAAAGCCGGAAAAATCAAGAAAGATACGGTAATTATCGAGCCAACTTCCGGGAACACCGGAATTGCCTTAGCCTGGGTCTGTGCCGCTAAAGGGTACAAATTGATCTTAACGATGCCGGAGACTTTCAGCGTGGAGCGCCGGAGTCTCCTTAAATTTCTCGGTGCCGAGATCGTCTTGACCGAAGGGGCCAAAGGGATGAAAGGGGCGATCGAAAAAGCGCAGGAACTAGCTAAAGAGCATAAAAACTCCTATATTCCGCAGCAGTTCGATAATCCGGCTAATCCGGAGATTCACCGGCAAACGACAGCGGAAGAGATCTGGCGCGACAGCGGCGGTAAAGTTGATGTTTTTATCGCCGGGGTCGGGACCGGTGGGACAATCACCGGAGTAGGTGAAGTTTTAAAAAAGAAGAACAAAAACATCAAAGTGGTTGCGGTTGAGCCGGCCGATTCGCCGGTCCTTTCCGGCGGCCAGCCCGGGCCCCATAAGATCCAGGGAATTGGAGCCGGGTTTGTCCCGGGGGTCCTAAACCGCTCGATTATCGACGAGATCGTAAAGGTGAGTAGCGATGAAGCCTTCGAAGCTTCCAGGACGGTCGCCCGGACCGATGGTATACTAGTCGGGATCTCCAGCGGCGCCGCTTTGCACGCCGCTAAAACCATGGCCGCCAGGCCAGAGAATAAAGGAAAGACCATTATTGCTCTGCTCCCTGACACGGCCGAAAGATACATTAGCACGTTACTGTTCCCGAAAGAATAAAATAGGAGGAAAATAAAATGACACATAAAGACGAAACCATATTGTTACACGCCGGACAGGTTGTTGATTCCGAGACCGGGTCGCGGGCGGTCCCAATTTATCAGACGACTTCCTACGTTTTCAAGGACAGCGAACACGCCGCCAATTTGTTCGGCCTGAAGGAATTCGGCAATATCTACACCCGGCTCCAAAACCCGACGACCGATGTCCTGGAAAAACGGATCGCGGCGTTGGATGGCGGGGTGGGAGCGGTCGCGACCGCTTCCGGCTCGTCGGCAATCTCACTGGCAATTCTCAACATTGCTAAAGCGGGAGACGAGATCGTCTCGGCCGACAACCTTTACGGCGGAACCTACACCTTGTTCGCTCACACTTTTGCCAAGTTCGGGATCAAGGTGATTTTTGTTGATTCGTCCGACCCGGAGAACTTCCGGAAAGCGATCACGCCGAAGACTAAGGCGATCTACGCCGAAACGATCGGCAACCCGAAGCTGAACGTGACCGACCTGGAAAAGCTGGCCAAGGTTGCTCATGACAACGGGATCCCGCTCATTGTCGACAACACGGCGACCCCGTACCTGGTAAAACCGATCGCCTATGGCGCCGATATCGTCGTTTATTCGGCGACCAAGTTCATTGGCGGTCACGGGACCTCGCTCGGCGGTTTGATCGTCGACTCCGGCAAGTTCAACTGGGAGAACGGGAAATTCCCGCTGATCACCGATCCCGATCCGAGCTACCACGGTTTGAAGTTTGTCGACGCGCTTCGGCCATTGGGAAATATCGCTTACATCATTAAAGCGCGAGTGACCCTGCTCCGCGATCTCGGTCCGGCGATCTCCCCATTCAATTCCTTCCTGCTGATCCAGGGGCTGGAAACCTTGCATTTACGGATCGAACGCCATTCCCAGAACGCCTTGGCGGTCGCGAAATTCCTGGCGAAACACCCGAAAGTTGGTTGGGTCAATTATCCCGGGCTTGATTCCAGCAAGGACAAGCCGTTGGCCGATAAATATTTGCGCCGGGGAGCAGGAGCGATCATTGGTTTTGGGATCAAAGGCGGGTTGGAAGCGGGGAAGAAGTTCATTAATAACGTGAAGCTCCTTTCTCACCTGGCCAACATCGGCGATGCCAAGTCACTGGTTATCCATCCCGCTTCGACGACCCATTCCCAGTTGAGCGAAAAGGAACAGGTCGCGACCGGCGTGACCGCTGACTTTATCCGCTTATCGATCGGCATTGAGAATGTTGATGATATAATAGCGGATATCGACCAGGCCTTGAACCAAGCGTAGGAGGGGTCCTTATTTTACTGGCAACCAAATATTTTGAGTTCCCGGAGCTGTCATTGGAGAGCGGCGAGAAGCTCGGGCCGGTTACGGTCGCTTACGAGACTTATGGTTCTCTGAGCGACGATAAAAGTAACGCGATCCT
>JBAZMB010000109.1:0-3390 GCA_041649975.1 Candidatus Margulisiibacteriota bacterium
GATCACGACCCGGCCGGTATCGGGATGGACCGCGAACTGGATGTTGGAGCCCCCCGTCTCGACCCCGATCGCCCTAATGACCGCGATCGACTGGTCGCGCAGGTTCTGGTATTCCCGGTCGGTCAAAGTCTGGGCCGGAGCAACGGTGATCGAATCACCGGTGTGGACCCCCATCGGATCGAAATTCTCGATCGAACAGATAATGACGACGTTATCTTTCTTATCGCGCATCACTTCCAGTTCGTATTCTTTCCAACCGGTCAAATTCTCTTCGATCAGGATCTCGCTGATCGGCGAAAGTTCCAAACCGAGCTTGGCAACTTTTTCGAATTCATCGATATTGTAAGCGATCCCGGAACCGGTCCCCCCCAAGGTAAAGCTCGGCCGGATGATGACCGGCAGGCCAACCGTCTCCATCGTCGCCCGCGCTTCATCCATGTTATGGGCAAAACCGGACTTAGGGACATCGAGCCCCGCTTTTTCCATTGCCTGTTTAAAGAGGTCCCGTTCTTCCGCCATTTTGATCGAGGCGATATTGGCCCCGATCACTTCCACATTGAACTTCTCCAGCACCCCCATCTCCGCCAGTTTAACGGCGGTATTAAGGGCGGTCTGGCCGCCAAGGGTCGGCAGGAGCGCGTCAGGGCGTTCCTTTTCGATGATCTTGGCGCACATCTCCGGGGTAATTGGTTCAACGTAGGTCCGGTGAGCGAGCTCCGGGTCGGTCATGATCGTCGCCGGGTTGGAGTTGATCAGGACAACTTCGTACCCTTCTTCCCGCAAGGCTTTGCAAGCCTGCGAACCGGAGTAATCAAATTCGCACGCCTGGCCGATAACGATCGGCCCGGCCCCGATGATCATGATCTTTTTAATATCAGTTCGTTTTGGCATTGATCATTCCTATGAATTTCTCGAATAAATAGTTCGCGTCGTGCGGTCCCGGTCCCGCTTCCGGATGGTATTGGACCGAAAAGATCGGCAACTTGGTATGCCGGAACCCTTCGACCGTTTCGTCGTTCAGATTAATGTGGGTCACTTCCATCTCTTTGGTAAAGGTCTTGGGGTCAACGGCAAAGCCGTGGTTTTGCGCGGTAATATCAACTTTCCGGGTACTAAGGTCAATGGTCGGCTGGTTGCCGCCATGATGGCCGAATTTAAGCTTATAGGTCTTAGCCCCCATTGCTAGCCCCAGGAGCTGATGGCCAAGACAAATGCCAAAGATCGGCTTTTTACCGATCAATTGCTTGATGTTTTCGATCGCGTAAGTGACCGCCGCCGGATCGGCCGGCCCATTAGATAGGAAGATCCCGTCCGGGTTCATGGCCAGAACATCGGCCGCTGGAGTCGTCGCCGGGACAACCGTCACCTTACAGCCAAGCCGTTCAAAGTTCCGCAAAATATTGAACTTGATACCAAAATCATAAGCAACAATGTGGTACTTCTTATTCGGGTATTCGTTTTTATTCGTGCATTCGGGCTCATTAGCGTATTCGGTTTCGTTCCAGATGTAGGGCTTTTTGCAGGTGACGATTTTAACCAGGTCAACCCCTTCGACCCCAGCAGATTCTTTAGCCTTCTTGACCAAAGCGGTAGAATCGTCACCTCCGGTGGTAATAACCCCTTTGAGGGAACCTTGCAAGCGAAGCCGCCTAGTCAACATCCGGGTGTCGATCCCTTCTATGCCAATAATGCCATGTTTCTTTAGGTAGTCGTCAAGCTTGCCGGTGGAGCGGAAATTGGAGGCGATGGTGGAGTTTTCGCGGACCACGAACCCTTCGCAATGGGGAATAGCCGATTCCAGGTCGGCCTCATTTATCCCGTAATTACCGATTAAAGGATAAGTCATGCAGACGATCTGGCCTTTATAGGAAGGGTCGGTTAAGATCTCCTGGTAGCCGGTCAGCGAGGTATTGAAAACAACTTCTCCCGATCTTTCCCCTACCGCTCCGAAAGATCGCCCTTCGAATATTGTCCCGTCTTCTAGTGCGAGTATTGCTTTCATTTGGTCAAAAAAAAGCCCCGAGTCGTGGATCGGGGCGTTCCCTGTTAGTATTCTAGCACTTGCCCCAAAAGCCTGTCAAACATAAAAAAACGGTCCGGGTTTGACCCCGGACCGTTCGATTTAACAGGAAATAATCCGGTTAGAACCGGTCAAAATCCCTGCGTCCACCGCGATCCCCGCCGCGACCGCCCTCGGTCTTCGGACGAGCTTCGTTAACGGTGACTTCCCGATCGCCCCACTTATAACCGGTCATCCCGGCAATAGCTTTTTCGGCGTCGGAATCTTCCATGTCAACAAAACCAAAGCCCCGGGACTTGCCCGAGAACTTATCGTTGACGACACGGGCCGAGATCACGTTGCCGAATTCAGAAAACTTAGCCTGAAGATCGGCATCGCTCACGGACCATGGCAGATTACCAACAAAAATACTTTTCATTGTATATAACTCCTAATTGTGAATTCTTCTGCGATTAATGGCGTGAGGTCACTAACAAGAGGACCACTGATAACCGGGGCAGAGCCGTGGGCATCAAATGTAACTTTATACATCAGCGCATTAACTTCGACCATTACGGGGAAATATTAGCATCGCTTTAAAAACGTGTCAAGACTTTTCCCGGAGAAGCCAGCAAAGCTGAACCTCTTCAATTAGTTATCGGAACATAAGCGAAATAATTTCACTCTATCCGGAAATTACTTCCAGGACGAAGCGGCGAAAATCGCCGTCCAAACGGACGTAATTGGTGGCGTTAACGTGGATAGCGTCGGTTGTCCTATCATTTGGGAAGATAAAAAAATCGCATTTTTCGCTGTAAGTCTTCCCGCTAGCTAGCTTATCCAGAACAATGGGCCGATCGCCGTAACGAAGCAAATTAACTTCCCGATAGAATTCCCCAAAATGGAGGGAACTTAACCCAACGCTTTCCCTTTGCTCACAGGAAAATAAACAGCCCACTTCCGGGGCCGTATTAATGAAAGTCAGCGACACATCCGGGATCGGCGAAAAACTCATTACCCTAATGGAAAGGACCGGGTGGTCGGCCGGCAAACCGGGGGCGTACTCCCTCAATAAACTCTTCTCCAGCCGAGGGCCCAGTTTATCCAGCTTGAACGGTAACCCGCTCCAGTCATTGAGCGGATGCCGGGCGATCTCGGAATGGGTCCAGATCGGGATCCCGATCTTATGGCTGGGAATATTGATGTCGGTTCCGGTCGTCGCCGTAAAGAGAAGATGCCCGCGGTCCGAATCAAGACAGATTATTCCGGAAAAATTAGCCTGCCACTCCGGCCGGACCTTTTCTTGGCAGGTTTTTTGCGCTTTTATATAAGATTTAATGATCTCACCGGACCGAAAATGAGTTCCGCAATAGACTTTCATTCCTTACTCC
>JBAZMB010000110.1:0-3355 GCA_041649975.1 Candidatus Margulisiibacteriota bacterium
TAAAGTCCCGGTCATCGCCTCGGGCGGAGTCTCCACCAAAGAAGACATCGAAAAGCTGAAAGAGATCGGCGCCGAAGGTTGTATCGTCGGTAAAGCTCTCTACGACGGCAAGTTAAAGCTCGAAGAGATCGTCTAACCCTTTTTCGCCATTATCAGGTAGCCGTCGGCCAAATATCTGGCCAGTTGCAGTTTCAACATTACCCAAAAGATAATTTTAACGAACCAATGCCCTTTTATCGCCCGCCTGAATTTACTAAACCATCTGGCAAACAACAACTCCCCTGCCTTTTCGTCCGCCAACGGGATAAAAAGCTTCTGGAATCTAATTCCCGGCAAAGAGATGAACGATTTAAGATCAACAAAACCGGCCCCGCCGATCATTTTTTTTATTTGAGCGAGCGAATGCCGGTAGTTGCGGTAACGAGCGCCGGCAAAGGTCACCTCTTTGACGTAACGGAAGTGCTTTTTGTTTTTCCGTCTGTTGATCGGCGTCATCAGCTTCACGTAGAGGTCTGCCAACCAACGCGGCAGGATCGAAGCGTATTTCAAAGTACTGGGATCGGGTTCGTCCAAAAAATAATTATATGAATACCGGTTCTTGTCAAAAAAGCACAAGCGGCCGTCCTTTTTCAGGACCCGGTTGATATCGGCCAACACCCGCCGCTGCAAAACATCGGGCGATTCACCTGATTCCGACGTTCCGATCCACTGCAAAGTCATGCCCAAAACTACGACATCAAAGCTCTCGTCCTTGAACGGCAAAGAAGAAAAATCCAGGTTATCGAGCCTGATCGCGCTTAGATTATTTATCCGCTCCTTCTCTTTCACCAAATTCAACCATTCAATGACTTGCCGCGGAGTGTCGACCGCGACCAGAGAACGGCTTCTCGCCGCCAGCGCCCGGCTCATGTTCCCGAAACTGCAGCCGAGTTCAAGGACATCTTTCCCGGCCAAATCGATCTCTTTCCCCAAAACTTCGTCAATAAAAACGTAGCGCTCCGGGCTGGTATTGTAGTCAACCAGGTATTGGTCCCAGTACTTGAGGAAGATCCGCTCTAATGCTTCCCGCCATGATAGCTGGCGGTAGCCGGCAAAAAGCTCTTCATACTGCTCGGGGGTCAATTGCTCCCAATCACTCCTGACGGAAGAAGAAAAATCCAGGATCTTATCGGCCGGATAGGCGGCTTGGCAGCGCGAACAATAAAAACCATCGGTTTTTTCAGCCAGGCGGCCGCGACAATGCGGGCAGGCTAATCTGGCTCTCACGTCAAAATCTTTATTGGTCATCTGTTTTGGATTATAAATTAACATAATGAAATTGACAACCTCATTTTTGTCGGATAAAATCAGAAAAATGCCGATGATATACACCCAAACAGATTTCAAGAAAATCGCCACCCGGATCTTGACCGATTGGGACAAGCTCGGCCTCCCCAAAATTGACCAAACCAAGCTCGATTTCAAATTGATGCCGATCAGAAAGATCGGCCTCCATTCTTTGCTGACCTTTATGATCTATCATGCCGGCAAGCCGGCCGTCGTGCTCAAACTTCCCCGTTATCGGGAAGGAACGATCGCTTTTGCCGCCCTGCGGAACGAAGCGGCCAAACTGAAAGACCTGCGCGAAAAACATATCCTGTCGATCGAAGGGCCTCAGCTTTTCCGCCTGATCGAGATCGACTCGGTCCCGGTCCTCCTGATGCGCGGCTACGAAGGAAAAATGCTCCATCAGTATATCGACGCGGAGAACGATCTGGCCAAGGTCGCCCGCTTCTTAAGGATCGGCGTCGATCTCTTGACCACTTACAGCACGAGGACCAAAGGAAAAAAGCTGGCCGTCAACGACGCTTTCATTGAACAGCGCCTGCTCCACCCGGTCCGGGAGATCTTGGAATATTACCCCAATCAGATCGCTCATCTGGAAAAGTATTTACATGAATTCCTGGCGACCAAAAGCTGGGGCGGGCAAACGGTCCCGGAAGTCCTGGTCCATCACGAATACAATCCCTGGAACATCCTGTTGACCCCCGAAGGGGACTTGATCCTGCTCGACTGGGAGGACGCGCAAAACAACGGGCTCCCCTTCCTCGATCTCTACAACTTCTTCATGGTCGCTTTCCGGATCATGTTCTACGGCGAAGGGAGCGAAGCGCAGCAGCGGCCGCTAGCCGATCGGCAGACCAGAGCCCGCTTCTTAATCGATGAGTTCCGCGCCGCCAGCCGAAAATATTGCCTGGCTTTAGGCTGTTCGGAGAGCGTCCTCGATCTCTTTTTCCTGATCTTTGCCTTTGAACAGGCGAGGTTTTTCCTCGATGAAAAACGCCGCGACGTCCACTACGCCGAATCGTGGCTGTCGCTCCTGACCAATACCGCCGTAACCGACTGTTTCGTCGACCATTTAAGCCGGGAGATCGGATGAAAAACCGCGACCAGACTAAATCGAACTTTGACAGCGACGCGCGGAGCTTTGACGAGCGGATCCTAAAGCACGTCCCCGGTTATTTAGACATGCATGAAGCTTTGCTCCACTTCATCCCTTTCCAGCGGAATGACGTATTCTCCCTCCTCGACCTCGGGATCGGGACCGGTAATTTTGCCAGGAAAGTGCTGGAACGCTTCCCTAACGCCAACGTGACCGGCGTTGATTTCTCGGAACAAATGATCGCCATCAGCCGCCAACGTCTGGCCGATTTTGCCGATCGGCTGACGCTGATCAACATGGGCTTTGATCGGGAGATCCCGCCCGGCCAATTCAACGTCGTTGTCTTGAACCTCTCCCTCCATCATCTGGAAAACAAAGAGAAAGCAAGCTTGATCAAAAAAATCTCCCGGCAGGTCACTAAACCGGGAACGCTCCTGATCGGCGACCTGATCAAGTCCCGCTCCCCCCGGATCACCGATATCTACATGAGCATCTGGAAAGAGAACATGCGCCAACATGGCTTCTCCGAAGAATACATTGAAAAAAGCTACGAAAAGAAGAAGTACGAGACCGAAGATATCCCCGCGCCGGTCGAAGATCACCTGGAGTGGCTGAAAAGATCGGGGTTCGAAGAGGTCGAACTTTTCTGGAAGCGCTATCATTTTGCCGCTTTCGGCGGTTTTAAGGGCGTCAAGTAAATGCTCCGTTTCCCCCCGCTCTTCGATCCGGCTGATAAAAGCCCAAATTACTTAACCTGGCGGTCGATCGTCCTGGCCTTGTTTGAGAACTTCAAGTTCAATTACGTTTCCCTTGGGACCTTGCCCAAACCAGAAGTTGAAAGCGACGTCCATCCCGCCCAACTCCTGGCGGCGCTCCCGTATTACCAACCCAAGGAACATTATTTCGGTGAAAAGGGTCACGTCCATTTCAATG
>JBAZMB010000111.1:0-3264 GCA_041649975.1 Candidatus Margulisiibacteriota bacterium
AGGCGGTCATCAATATCGGCAGTCGGGTCCCGTATGCCGTGCCGGTCGGCGGGAATTCCACCACGGCTCAATGGACGGTTGAGTATCTTGATGCCGGAGTTCGACTGAAAGTTGTGCCGCAAATGGGATTGGACGGCAGTCTGACGATCCAGCTCCAGCCGGAGGTCTCATCGATCGCGGAATGGCGGACGACGGCGGCGGGAGATTTTCCGGTGATCGCTACCCGGAATGCCGCGGCGACCGTCCGGGTGAAAGATGGGGAAACGATCGTGATCGGCGGGCTCCTCTCGGAGATTGAAAGGGAGAATGTGGCGCGGTTGCCGCTCCTCGGGTATCTGCCGGTGATCGGCCTGCTATTTCAGAACAAAACGGTCGAGAAGGAAAAAACGGAGATCGTCTTTATGGTTACCCCTCACGCGATCTAAGCGGCGACTAGCTTGATCTTCCCCAGCATCCCCATCTGATCGTCTTTAATTATCAGGACCCCGTCTAAATCGCGGATCTTTCGGGCGACTGCCAGGCCATGTTCGATATCGGAAGGATCTTTAATGACATTGTTGATCGCGGTGGAGGCGGCATCGGCCAGGGAGCCGTCGCGTGAAGTGACCAACACCAGATCAGCCTTGCCGAAACCGACCGAACGGCCGGAGTGGCCGGAGGACATGGAGATGGAAAACGGTTCTTTCCCCGGATCGAGCTCCAGGCAGATCTTTTCCGAGAAAGGAGAGTTGCCGGCGTAGACGGTCAGCTTGCGCGGTTTTACTAAACGGAGAAAGATATCTCCCCCGTTCTCAATGATCAGCTCTTCAGTGAGGGGTAAAAGGTCTTTGCCGATGAATTGGGCCAGGGTCCCGGCGACGGTTGCCATGGGGCCGACTTTGGCTTTCCGGGCCGCCCCGGCCATTGCCCGGACGATCGCCGGCGCGCCAAAGAAGACGTGGACCGGGGAAAGTGATTTAAGGAATTTTGGGTTTGATTCAATGAATTGCTCGAGAAGGCCCCGGTGCTTGATAACGCTCCCCATCGCTTTATCGTAAAGATTGTTGTTGGCCTGGATGAGGAGGTCGGTCTCTTTCTCGACCAGCTCGAAGCGGACCAGGTCCTCGGCCTTAATATAGTTGCGGTAAGCTCTTTCCTGGTAAACCATCAGCTGAATTATAGCAGATGTTAGGGGTTAAAGAACCCCTTTAGTCGACGGGACCCCGCTCTTCCGGGGATTGATGGCGCAGGCCCGCTGGAGGGCGACCCCGAAAGCTTTAAAGATCGCTTCGACCTTATGATGGGTGTTTTTCCCCCGGACCAGTTCGATGTGCAGGGAGACCCCCGCTTTATAGACAAACGCCTCAAAAAACTCGCGCAGCATCTCCGCGTCCAAGGAGAGCTTGACCCGGTCCTGGCCAATTTCGGCGTAGACCAACTCTTTGGGGAACTTGGCCTTAAAAGTAAAATGGGGGCGGCCGGAAATATCGATCGCCGCTTTAACGTCGGCCAGCGATTCGTCCATCGGCAGGAGCGCGTGGCCGTAGCGTTCGATCTTCAGCTTCTTTCCCAGTGCCTTAGCGAAAGCTTCGCCTAAGGCTAAGCCGGTATCTTCAACTAAATGATGGAGGTCGATCTCCAGGTCGCCTTTGGCGGCGATTTTCAGGTCAAAGAGCCCGTGTTTGGCGAACAGGGTGAACATGTGGGCGAGGTAGGGGATCGGGTAGCTGATCTCGCTCTTCCCTTTTCCTTCAATGGTCAAGTCGATCTTGATGTCGGTCTCTTTGGTTTTGCGGTGCAGTTTTGCTTTTCTCATTTAAGCCTCCTTGAATAATCCGGCCTGGTCGGTTGGTTGTTTTTTGATCGCGATGCCGAGATGCTTGTAGGCGTTAGGGGTCGCGGCCCGGCCGCGCGGGGTTCGTTCGATAAAGCCGAGCTGCAACAGATAAGGTTCGTAAACATCTTCAATTGTTTCGACCGCTTCGGAAATTCCGGCGGCGATCGTTTCCACCCCCACCGGGCCCCCTCGGAACTTCTCGATTATAGTCGACAAGTATTTCCGGTCGATCTTGTCCAGCCCGTGTTCGTCAACGCCCATCGAAACCAAACACTCTTTGGCGATCGGTCCGGTGAGACTGGTTGTTCCTTTGACCTGGGCAAAATCGCGGACCCGGCGGAGAAAACGGATGGCGATCCGGGGGGTTCCCCGGGCGCGCTTGGCGACTTCAGCCGCGCCATTGTCTTCGATCGAAATATCCATCTTCTGCGCGGCCCGGTCGATGATCTCTTTTAATTCATCGTGCGTGTAATACTCCAGTCGGTTGATGATGCCGAAGCGGTCGCGCAAAGGTGATGAGAGGAGGCCGATCCGAGTCGTCGCGCCGATCAGGGTGAATTTGGGCAGGTCGAGACGGATGGAGCGGGCGCTTGGCCCTTTGCCGATGATGATGTCGAGGGCAAAATCTTCCATGGCTGGGTAGAGGACCTCTTCCACGGTTTTATTGAGCCGGTGGATCTCGTCGATAAAGAGGATGTCGTGCTCTTTGAGGTTGGTCAGGATAGCGGCCAAATCCCCCGGCCGTTCGATTGCCGGGCCGGAAGTGATCTTGATGTTGGCGCCGATCTCGTTGGCGATGATATTGGCGAGGGTGGTTTTGCCCAGGCCTGGCGGGCCGTAAAAGAGGAGGTGTTCCAACGCTTCCCCCCGGGAGCGGACCGCGTCGATGTGGATCCGCAGGTTTTTCTTGATCTGTTCCTGGCCGACGAAGTTGGCAAAGCGCCGCGGGCGCAGCCCTTCAACCGCCTGGTCGTCTTCCTGTTTTTCCGGCCTAACTTCCGGTTCCGCCATAAAGCCTCTTGTATTCAAAATAGCTGTTCATTACTTTTTGGACGTAAAGCCTGGTCTCTTTGATCGGAATGCTCTCCACAAACTCGTCGATGTCGACCGCCCCTAAATTGCCGCCGTACCAGTTCTTGACGTAACGCCAGACCCGGTTCGGGCCGCCGTTGTAGCCGGCGAGCGATAAATACCAATTATTATTGAAGCTTTTAATTAAACCGGATAAGTAATAGGTTCCCATTTTAATATTGGTGTCGGCGTTGTTGAGTTTCGAGGTCCGGTAGCTGGAAAGATTTAATTGTTTGGCTATTCCCCGGCCGGTCCCCGGCATGATCTGCATCAGTCCCCGGGCGGAAGCGGAAGAACGGGCGGCGTTCAAGAAGCGGCTCTCTTCCCTGATCACCGCCAGAATTAGATAAGGGTCGATGTCGTTTTTGTCGGATTCC
>JBAZMB010000112.1:0-3258 GCA_041649975.1 Candidatus Margulisiibacteriota bacterium
TTGCATTAATCAAGGGGTCTTTTTAGGCTTTTTTAGCGGCTTTTTTGGGCCCCTGGGCGGCCGCTTTTCGGTCTGAGCGGGCCTTTTCCGCCCGCTGGGCTTCGCTTCTCTGTTCCAGCTGGCTCTGGGCCTGTTTCCGGGCAATTTCGCCTTTCTTGACCATGGTTTCGCCGAATTTCTGCGATTGCTTATAACTGGATTTGATCTTGTTCAGGTTTTTCTCGTCTTGAGATTCTTCGTCATTAATCCGCTCTTTCTCTTCCTCAAACTTTTCCTGCGCCCGTTTGTAGCGGAATTTCTCGGCTGATTCCATGAAGTTATAAACGTTCATTCTGGCTTTATCTTTGATCTCGCCGTAGCGGATCATGTTCCCCAGTTCATAGACCGCCCAACTGTTGGAATAAGGCGCCAGGTTGCCGCTCCGTCCCGCGATCTCCTGGGTGTCCAAACCACCGATCAACATTCTGGTGTAGTTCCGGTGGTTGTAATTATCGCCATATGAGTTCGGGTTAAGATAAGCTAAGCCGTATTTAGCCTTCAAAGATTCATAAACACTGGCCCATTCAGGGCTGTACTGTTGGTATTGCTCGTCGTTAGTCTTGATAAAGTTATTGCTCCGGCTATCATAGCGCCAATCAAAGTATGGACCGGAAACCCGGTCCCAACCATAACTGCGGGCCGCTCCAGGGTTGGAGATCGCCCAAGGAACCTTGAGCCCGTTATACTCCACATAGCCGTTTTCCTGATCTTTTTTGGTGAAATCAATCGCCGGCCCATAGGTCTCCGATTTCGGCATGTTGTTGTAGCCGGCCAAAACTTTATTGGCCCCAAACCACTGCTCCAGCAGCCATTTCGCCGCCTGGAGCTTCGCGCCATACCCCTGGAGACCGCTTGGTAAAGCGATATCTTCCGGTTTGGTATTAATAGTGAGTCCGGCCAGATTCCCTCTTAAGAAGGTCATAACTGACGAGTTTAGAGGAATGCCCATCGATTCAATGAACCGAAAGAGCGCCCCTTTGCCGCCGCTAAAATCGCCGTCCTGATAATTTCTGGCCCCCAGGTCATTGGAAAACTGCTTGAAAGCATAACGATCGAGAACCCCGGCGGAATAACCCCGGTGTTCGTCGGTCGCGGAAAACATCGCCATCTCGTTCAGGAAAAGATGCTGCATTTCAAAGAGGATCCGGAAAGCATTGACGCCGTGCGACAACGCCGATCCGTTATGTTCGTTCATCCAGGAGTCAAAATGAGCCATCATCTGCTTGTCATCCCAAGTCAGCGAGACCGGGCCAAAGATCTTTTCCGAAATGGAATAGACCCGGTTGCGGGCTTCGACCATCACTGAAACCAAAAGGAATTTCTCCCGATCGGACATCGATAAATACGAGGCCCCGGTCCGATCCGGCTGGGTCGAGTTCAAGACGAGCTGATAAAAGCTCTGGTTCTGGTATTTATTGAGCATGGTGTTAACTTCATCCCAGCTGGAACCGATCGAAGTGAGGAATGAATTGATAAAAAACGGTCGGTTGACGTCGGCATCAAGCGAGGCGTCTTTGTCTTTTGGCGTTTTGTTGTTGGCAAAAAGAGCGGCTAAGCCGCCGACCGGGGTCCGCTCTTCAAGATGGTTCCATTCCCGACCTTCGGCGATAAAATCAACGTTTCCCAGGCCACTGCCGACTTTTTCCCCCCAGAAATACTCCCCCGCCGAGGCCCCAATGGGAAAATGGTTAGTGCTAAAAATCCAGTCGGTGTGCCAATTCCAGGCATTGTAACCCAGGGCTTCGTATTTATTCGCGATTTCCTCGTTAGTTTTAAACTTCCAGTTCGCGTCGCCCTGGTGGTCTTTATTGGCGTAAGCATCGTTATAGACGGTGTTAGCGAGGCTGTCATTAAGAGTATACTCGTTCAAAGACTGATACCATTCTTCCGACAAGTCCCACCCCGCCACGGTCTTTTTAGCCTCTTCTTCTTCCGGCCGGCGGCGCCCTTCAAAAGAGAGTTGCTGCATCTTGGGGAAAAACTTGAACATTTCCATGACGAAGTTAAAGTCCTGGGACAATTCCTTATTCTTGGTCGGAAAGTTAAGGATGTCCGGCTGGACATTATACATTCTTCGGGGTTTCGCTAGAAAGTTGGTTGACATTCAGTCTCCTCCGGCTTATTTAGCCGAACAAACCGTAGGTCATTTTGTCGAGCTCGGTGCGTTTTTTGACGGAATCAAGCAAGGACTCCATCTGCTGTTGGATTTGGTCCATGGTATAAGACGAAAGAACGGCAAAAGAAGCGTCGGACGGCTTAACCTTCTGGTTCGGGAAAGACGGAAAGGTCATCTCGGAGTCGTTCTGCATCGCGTCCGACATCTGCGCCAGGATATCAACGAACTCACCGTATTTTGATTTGATCGTTGACTTGGCGTCAAAGCTGGATTCGATATTTCCCGTATAAGTAACTGGACTTAACCCTGCCATATTGATCGTCTCCTTTATAGATTGACTAATTGATCCCTAAGTCATGAGAAGAGCTTTCCCATGAGTTAGGGAGGGGGATCGCTCCCCCTCCCAAATCAAGTTTACTGAATCGCCATCTGCTGGATCCGTTTGGTGTTAGCTTCAGCCTTAGTAAAGGTCGAAGTACCATGTTCAGCAGCGCCCGTTAATTTATTGATGCAATACTGCAGCTTAACAATACCACCGTCAGTCACATTTCCGGAGGCACCCGTAACATCGCCAGATTTAGCCGCCGCGGAAAGACTATCGATGTTGCTAGCCAACTCGTCGATCTTAGCACCGAGAGTATCCTGAACTTTATCCAAAGCATTTCCTAAGTCATTAACCGCACCTGAGTAAGTAGACATACCTTGTTCACCTCCTGTTTATTTCGCCCGCCTGTCGAGAGCGGGAACTCGTTCAACCCTTGACATATACTTATCGGGACCGCCTGCAAAAAACTTGCATGCGATTTCAACCTTTTTTTCAGACGACCGTGTTATGGTTCAGGCCCGCCTGGGGCATCGAGAACATTTCCGAGATCATCTTTTTTACCGCCTGGGAATCGACGCTATTTACGGCCTGATCGTCCTGCTTCAGCGCGCCGCTTACTCTATCATTAAGGCGAGAAAGAGGGTCGCTGCCTCCCCCCAAACCGGAGAGGCTGTTATCCCCCCGCTGAAGGTCACTACTGACTGATGAGTTATTTAAGCTTGAAATATCCATTCCATATATTTATCGTGGGAATAGGGGGAAAACTTGCATAAAAAAA
>JBAZMB010000113.1:0-3255 GCA_041649975.1 Candidatus Margulisiibacteriota bacterium
GAAAACGCCGGCGCATTTCGATTTTTCTCAAGGTAAGCGAAATGCGCGCCCATTCTGAGCTTTATTGAAAATTAATTGACTTGTTTTTTTGAAGGATGTCTTTGTTGGTATGATTTTCTTATGTTTAATTATTGCGTTTTATATGCAAAAACGATTAATCGCTAGTAATTTGCTTCGGCATTATATGTGTTAATATAGCAAGAGATATGACAAGTTTCTTTCATCAATTAAATGCCAAGTATGGTACGTTTGATTATAGGGCCATGAAAATTGGCCTGGATTATTCTCAGCTATTTTTGGATCCCATTATGGCAGAATCAGTTCTTATTCACGAAACAGTACATGAGTATCTTGCGATTCATTCGAATTATGGGCAAGCAACTAGTTTGTTGTGCAGTTGGCTCCCTAAAGTTAAACATTTAAATGAGGATCAAAAAAAGAGAATTATTAGTGAGCTGCGCAATTCACAATTAATAACACAAGAAACATCTGCGACTTTTATGGCATATCAACATGTTAAAGTAAATAATGGCAAGCAATATGCTGATGTGTGGAGAGATAAATTGGGGGATGATTATAAACAATATTTAAACAATATTGTGCAAATTATTCATTGGTCGCAGAAATATCGTGATATGTTTACAAAAAATATCCCATTGTTAGCAATGGATACCAACATAATGATTGATATAGAAAAAAATGATCTGGTAAACAACCCAGATGCTTTTTATGAATATTTAAGATTGAATGAACATAGGCCAGATTGGAGGTTCATGAGGCTAATTGAGTTTTTTAAAGAGAATATGTGGGTATTAACAAAAAGCAAAGAAATTCTTTGTGATAGGTGTGAAATAAGCTGTATTCCTCCGGTTACAAAGGTTGAAACGGTTGACTTCATGAATTATTTAGCAGGCATGACGAATGAGAAAAAAAGATACTCTGTTGAACAAATCAGAGGAAAGCCTTCTATCAATGCATTATTTAGCAATGCAACTATTGCAAATATTAATCTTAATTTAAAAGAAAACGCAGAATGTTTATGGAATATAAAAGATTTGTTGCATTATAAGGATGTTATTGAGGCGGTATTTGTTAATCCACTTGAAAATGACGATATAAAAAGAGACCTCGATTTGCTAGTTGGCAAAGATCATAGAATTTCTTTGCTCGCTTTTACTCGTTTTGGTGAAAAGTATATCATTGGGCTTACAGAGGCAGAGGCTGTTTCGTTGATAAATAATGAGCTTAAAGAGGCGTCTTTAATTGTAAAATGGGGGGCCTATAAAATCGAAAGAAATAATTTGGTTTGGCTTTCGGCAGCCCGTCCCCCAGATATTATTATTTATAATAATATTGAAGATACCAACGCACTAATTGACACTATCAATAAAAATGCAGAATTTAGTATTAAATATATTCATATTGGTGCGAGTCAAGGTCATCCTTTTGGGACATTGTTTTTTAAAATTAATGAATTAAGCGTTTTGCATGGGATTAATACATACGGCAATAATAAAACTCAAGAGTATTTGGAGGCCATTGGGAAACAGGCGGTTCCATCTGTTTTAGAAGAAGTTGTGAGCGAAAAATCATACAATAATTATTTTTCAGTATGGTGTGGATTGCCTTGGGAGATAAACTGGTATAAATCGACAATTGATGGCGTAAATATTTGTTATAGATAGGAATATGTGCTTTATTGATTAAGAAAACTGTTTAGAGTTTCAAAGAATAAGATTGATAAGCGAAATGCGCTCCCATTCGGAGTGTTATGGAACAGAGAAGCATTAATTAATACGAGGAACCGCGAAGTTTATTCGCAGGTTCCGAGTTGATGTTGCGAGCGATTCGGTTCCCTCACTCCTCAATCGGCTTGCGATCAATGGCCTCAACGGCGACTTTTTGTTTGTTCTTTTGGTCGATCTTAATTATTAGCTTCGCGCCGGGTTGGAACTGGGGGAGATAAACAGGGGAGATCACCATTTCCAGCGTCGTCTTGTACGCTTCACCACTAGCTGGGTAGACTTTTAGAAATAATCTCGCTTTTGGTTGATCGTTAACGATTACGCCGGTTGTGCCAATGTCCAGGACCGTCGCCCGTCCCGGGACCCCGCTCTTTAAGATCTGATCCTGCTCGAAATCACCCTGCAGAAAGAAAATCCACATCATCCCCAGCGCTAAGATAAAAATCAATGGAGCGATAAGAAAAGCTAAATTTATGTTTTTCATCGGAAAAGCAACCTCCTTAAATGATCTCTTCCTTCATCCTGGCGCAATTTTTGATCACGATCTCTTTCCCCTGGACCTCGATCAACCCTTCGTCTTCCAACGCTTTAAAGTTCCGGGAAAGAGTTTCGCTGATCGTGCCGAGTTGCTTGGCCAGGTCGGTTTTGCTGGTTGTTAAACTAAACCGGCAGCGCCCATCGCGGGGGCATTGGCCGGCCAGATAGTGGAGCAGCCGCTGGCGAATGCTCTTGAGGCCGATCGTTTCCAGCCGCTGGTTGAGAACGACGCATTTTTGCGCCAGAACTTGGAGAAAAAAAAGAGCGATCTTGGGGGAGCTTTCGATCGCCTTCAGGATCCTCTCTTTGGGGAAATAAAGTGTTTTGCACTCTTTGACCGCCTGGGCAAAGACAGGGTAGGCGGGTTGAGCAAAAATTATCGCTTCGCCAATAAAACCATCAGGTCCGACTCGGGCGATCTCGACTTCCTGTCCGTCCTCATCCATCTTATAGATCCGCGTTTCACCGGTCAGGAGATAGTAAAATCCCCGCGCTTCATCGCCCGCTTCGAAGATCGTCTCTTCTTTAGTGAATTGGCGCTCGATCCCCAGCGCTAAGATCTCTTTTTCCATGAATAAAGTATAGCAATTTAGTTTTGGCAATGCTATCATTCCTCCATGACCAAGAGAGTTCTCTCCTTACTATTATTAGTTGCCGGGCTCTTCCTGGTGGCCGGATGCGTTAATTTCGAGGGGCCGAAAGCCGTTTACCGTGATTACGCCATCAGCCGGATCACCGCCGAGGGGATCGAGGTCAATTTCCTTTTCGATGTCACCAATCCCAACCCGATCGACCTTACGGTCAATAGTTACGCTTACAAAATCACGATCAACGGCAAACTGTTGCTCGATGAGAACCGGACCGGCTTTACCATGACCGCTAACCAGAAAAAAGAGATCGCTATCCCGGTCCTGGTCCGCTACGAGGCTGTTTTCGGTTCACTGCTATCGGTTATCCAGCGGGTCGCCGCCGG
>JBAZMB010000114.1:0-3215 GCA_041649975.1 Candidatus Margulisiibacteriota bacterium
GGTCACCACCCCCAGCCGCATCCCCATCTCCTGGGTAACGTAAAGCATGAAGGTGATCAGGATCAAGATCCAGAGCATCGAATAACCAAAATGCGCCCCGGCGATCGAATAGGTCGCGACGCCGCCAGCGTCGTTATCGGCGGTCCCGGTGATGATCCCCGGCCCGACGACCGACAGGAACATCAGCCAACGGATCCGCCAATAGCTCCAGTTCTTCCCGGCAAAAAACTTTTCCATCTAACCGATCCTCTGACGTTTCCGCCTGGAAACCGGCGGCAAGATATAATCAACGACGTCGTCGATCGTCACGATCCCCAGGATCCGCTTCTCCGCGTCAACGACCGGGACCGCCAGCAGGTTATATTTGGAAAAGATATCGGCCGTCTCCCGCTCCTTCATTTCCGGCGAGAGGGTCACGAACTCTTTAAGCATGATATCGGAAATCATCGTGGCGGGCGGAGAGACGATCAGTTTGCGCAGGCTCAAGATCCCGACCAGGCGCTGCTGTTCGTCGACCACGTAAAGATAATAAATGGTCTCCGCTTCCGGCGCCATCTCCCGGAGCCGGAGGATGGTCTGCTCGACGGTCAGGTCCTGCGGGAAAGTGATGAATTCAGTGTTCATCAAACCGCCGGCCGTTTCATCATGGTGCTTCAGGAGCTCGCGGATCTTCCCCGCTTTGGCAACTTTCATCAGCCGGAGGAGTTCCTGGGCTTTATCTTCGGTCAGGTCGCCGATAATGTCGGCCGCTTCGTCGACCGGCATTTTTTCCAGGACGCCGAGCGCTTTTTTGGTGTCAATATTGGCAATGATGATCGCGCCGAGCATCGGCTCCAGTTCGTGAAGAGCTTCGGCCGCGGTCTTGTCGGCCAGTTCGGAAAAGATCGCGGTCTTCTCGTCGACATGGAGCTGGGAGATGATCTGCGCGACGTCGGCCGGATGGAGGTCGGAGATCGTTTTGCTCGGAATGGTGATCTTCCCGCCGGCCAGCCACTGGACATGGTCCCAACCGATCAGGCTTTCCGGAAGCTGGCGATGAAAGAACGAGGTGAACCAATTGACCAGCCCTTCGAGCCCCAGGCGGCGAAACATCCCGCGCACGCCGACGTCGGCCCCGATCAGGCGGACATCCTGGTTCATCTTGGCCAGTTTCAGGTCGTTAACGCGAATGACCCGGGCCCCTTCCAAATCGACGATCTGTTTGTCGACGATGTCCTGCATCAGCATGACCTCGCCTTCGCGTTTGGAAGTCAGGGCGACCTGCCCTTTAGGATTGCGGGTGGAAACAAAGCGGCGGCCGATGAGATCGATCTCCCCGATCAGCAGGACTTTTTCTTTGCCGTCGAGCGTGATAATTAAAAGTCCCGCGACCTTAGGGAAAGCTTCGCCCAGCGTGATGAGGATATCTTTTACTTTGCCAATGTTCTCCTGAACCCGATCGACAACCGGAATGCCAATGAGTTCAGAAGCAAACATCTCGGAAAATAAAACCATGATGAGTGCTCCCTGATTGATTTGCCGGACTAGGGAATCTAGAGCTCAAAATCGAAGGATTAAAGCGCGCCAGATCGCCGAGCCCCTACATTGTTTTATTATAGCACAACGTAAAAGTGCCCCGGGAGCTGTTTGATCGCTTTTTTCATTTCCAGGGTAAGAAGAGTCGCGGATAATTGGTGTCCCGGCAGAGCCAGCTCGGCCGCGAGGAGATCAAGATGCTTGGGGTCCTGGCTAAGAGCGGAAACGATCCGTTGTTCTTCAAAAGTCAGCTGATAGTCCGGACTTGCCGCCGGCGTTCTCGATCCTGTTTCCAGGTTCAACTCGACCAAAACGTCGTCAACCGTCTCAACCAATTTAGCGCCGTCTTTGATCAAAGAGTGCGGTCCGCGACTTATGGGGGAATCGATCCGCCCCGGAACAGCCAGCACTTCCCGCCCCTGTTCCAAACCCAGCCGGGCGGTGATCATCGCGCCGCTCTGCTCGCTCCCTTCAACAATAATTATCGCCAGCGACAAACCGGAAATTATCCGGTTCCGCCGGGGAAAAGACCAGATGTTCGGCTCGTAACCAAGCGGATATTCAGAAACCAGCGCGCCGTTTTTCACAATGCGAGCGGCTAACCCGGTGTTACAGACCGGTTGAGGCCTATCA
Organism: Candidatus Margulisiibacteriota bacterium; assembly: GCA_041649975.1. GTDB lineage: Bacteria > Margulisbacteria > WOR-1 > O2-12-FULL-45-9 > XYB2-FULL-48-7 > XYB2-FULL-45-9. The sequence goes on from JBAZMB010000114.1 coordinate 2,149, forward strand.
ACCCCGCCACCTAAAACCGCGATCGTCTTGCCACCGGCCGCCAACGCCCCTTCGTGGGCGGCGGCATCTATCCCCATCGCCAGACCGGAAACGATCGTGATTCCCCGGCTCGCCAGGCCGGCCGCTAAACGTCCGGCCGTTTCCAACCCGTAGGTCGAAGCCTTTCTCGTCCCAACGATCGCGACCGCCCTTTCATCTTCCGGCCGTATTTCACCCTTGAGATAAAGGACCGGCGGCGGGTCGTGGATTTGTTTTAACAATGGCGGATAATTATCTTGGTCGAGAGCAAGCAGCTGGATATCTTTAGCGCGGGCGGCGGCAATTTCCTTATCGGCAAGATCAAGCGGAGCGTTCAATTTTTCACATACGGATTTAATGGAACCGTCTGAAAGTAATTTTTTCAGCTTAACCGGCCCAACCCCCTCCACCAAATTCGCCCCCACCCAGTAACGCAGCATACAATTTAAAGAGTCGTCGTCGCCTCGCTTTCTTCCTGGGGCAGTTCTTCCGGCAGGATCGCTTTATAGTCGATCGGTTCTTCGTTAATATCAAAAGGAAGCGGCGGCAATTCCGAAATATCCTTCAGGCCAAAATGGCGCAGAAAATCTTCGGAAGTCACGTAGAGATAAGGATGGCCGAGCGCTTCGCTCCGCCCCGCTTCTTTGATCAGCCTTTTGGAGATCAACGTATCCATAACATAATCGGAATTGACCCCCCGGACCCGCTCCACTTCACCTCTGGTCACCGGCTGTTTATAAGCGATAATCGCCAGGGTCTCCAAAGCGGTCGGCGTCAAAGTCGTTTCAACTTTGGGGCGTAAAATCTTTTGCACGTAATCGGCGTTGTCCGGGATCGTCCCCATCAGGTAGCCGCCGGCGGCGGGGAAAATAGTGAGCCCTTTGGCCTGATATTCCACCAACAGTTCGTCTAAGACCGGTTGGAAAACATCGCGCGAAAGTTCGAGGACTTCTTCCAGCTGTTCAACCGATAATGGTTTTCTGGCCACGAACAAAACCGATTCGATAATGCTTTTGATCCTGGCCGGATCGAGCGTCACGCTTTCGACC
>JBAZMB010000115.1:0-3207 GCA_041649975.1 Candidatus Margulisiibacteriota bacterium
CTCAGCGTTGCGAACGCTGCGCTCTGCCAACTGAGCTACACCCCCGGATCCGCTATTTGTCCTGCAAACAAGCAATACCGGGAAGCTTTTTCCCTTCGACAAATTCGAGGGAAGCGCCGCCACCGGTCGAGATATGGGTCATCTTATCGGCCAAGCCGGCTTTTTCAACCGCCGCGACGGAATCGCCCCCGCCAATGACCGAGATCGCCCCATTCTCTTCAGTCGCGACCGCCACCATTTTAGCGATGGAGATCGTTCCATTGGCGAATTTATCGAATTCAAAAACACCTAACGGACCGTTCCAAAAGATCGTCTTCGCTTTTTTAACGGCGTGACTGAACTTGGTGATGGTCTCCGGCCCGATATCCATCCCCTGCCAGTTTTCGGGGATACCGGCCCGGGTCACCAACTGTGAATTGGCATTGGCGTCATACTTATCGGCGACAATGTGATCGATGGGAAGCATGATCGGCACGCCAAGGTCGATCGCCTGCTTGAGAATGTCTCTGGCCAGCCCGACCTTATCTTCTTCCACCAGGGAATTGCCAACGCTAATCCCGCGGGCCTTAAAGAAGGTATAGGCCATCCCGCCGCCAATGATCAGGGTATCAACTTTCGGCAAGAGGTTGGTTATGACATCGATCTTCCCCGAGATCTTCGCTCCCCCCAGGATCGCCACGAACGGATGGCCGGGATTATCGAGCAACTTGCCCAGGAATTTGATCTCCTTCTCCATCAGGTAACCGGCATACCCCTTCAGATACTTGGTCACCCCTTCAGTCGAGGCATGCGCCCGATGAGCGGTCCCAAAGGCGTCGTCAACGTAAATATCAGCCAGCGCGGCCAGCTTCTTGGCGAACTCCGGGTCGTTCTTCTCCTCTTCCTTATAAAAGCGGACGTTTTCCAACAAGAGAATGTCGCCATCTTTGAGGGCCGCAACCGCCGCTTCAACTTCCGGCCCAACGCAGTCTTTGACGTAGCCGATATTCTTCCCCATTAGCTGGGAAAGCATTTTAGCGACCGGACCTAACCGGAACTTATCTTCCGGTCCGGCTTTCGGCCGGCCAAGGTGGGAAACGAGGATCACGCGCCCCCCCTTTTCGGAGAGATACTTGATGGTCGGGATCGCGCCGCGGATCCTGGTATCGTCGGTGATGTTCTGCTTCTCATCCTGCGGAACATTGAAATCAACGCGGACCAGGACCTTTTTCCCCTTAAGTTCTTTTATGTCCTCAATTGTCTTCTTGGCCATGACTGCTCCTTACTTTTTGGTGGCGATCATTTTTACCAGGTCGACGACGCGGCAGGAATAACCCCACTCGTTGTCGTACCAGGAAACGATCTTGAAGAAGCGCTTTTCTCCCTTCAGGTTGTTCTGAAGAGTGGCCAGCGAATCATAGATCGAGGAGCGATTGTCATGGATAAAGTCGGTGGAGACCACTTCTTCGTCGGCAACGCCAAGGATCCCCTTCAGATAAGTCTGGGAAGCTTTTTTCAACAAAGCGTCGATCTCTTCGATCGAAGTATCTTTAGTCGCCCGGAAGGTCAGGTCAACCACGGAAACATCGGCCGTCGGCACGCGGAAGGACATCCCGGTCATTTTACCCTTGGTCGCCGGGAGAACTTCGCCGACCGCTTTGGCCGCGCCGGTGGTGGAAGGGATGATATTGATCGCCGCCGCCCGGCCGCCGCGCCAGTCCTTCTTGGACGGGCCGTCAACGGTCTTCTGGGTCGCGGTATAGGAATGGATCGTGGTCATCAAACCAGTCTCGACGCCGATCCCTTCTTTGAGCAAAACATGCACGACAGGAGCAAGGCAATTGGTCGTGCAGGAAGCGTTGGAGACGATATTATGTTTAGTCGAATCATACTCGTTATCATTGACCCCCATAACGATCGTCTTGACGTCGCCTTTGCCGGGAGCGGAAATGATGACTTTTTTGGCGCCGGCCGCTAAGTGGCCTTTGGCCTTTTCGGAATCGGTAAAAAGACCGGTCGATTCGATAACATATTCAACCCCAAGGTCTTTCCAGGGGAGCTGGCTCGGGTCCTTGGTCGCCATCACGCATTTGATCTTCTGGCCGTTGATCACGATAACATCGTCTTCCGCCGCGGCCGGGCTGCTCTTTTCCGTGGACAAGGTCCCCTTGAAATGACCGTGGATCGAATCATATTTGATCTGGTAGACGAAGTATTTGGCGTCGGTGCTGACGTCAACGACCGCGACGACCTCGATCTCTTTCCCCAGAACCCCCTTATCGACCATCGCGCTCAAAACCTGACGACCGATCCTGCCGAAACCATTGATCCCAACTTTAACTGCCATGTGACTATCCCCTTTCATTTTAATAAATTAGACGCTTTTTTCATTTCCGGGCCGGTATTTATTCGTCCAATCGATTATATCATCAATGCAAAAAAGGTGTCAATCATGCTATAATTTCCCCCGTGGAAAATAACGCTTGGAAAATCGTCTACCTCGCCACTATTTTCTCGCTGTTCATCCTCGGCCTGGCCTACTATTTAATGGTCCCGAGGGACGCCGAGCTCTATTCACAGGAAAAAACCGACAAACTGGCTGAATTCTACGACACCAAGGTCGCCGGCCGTAAAGAAGGCCGGAAATTATGGGAATTTACGGCGGAAAAAGGCTGGACCATGAAAAACCAGGATTCCTCCCAGCTGGTCAATGTCCGCAACGGCCAGGTCTACAATAAAAAAGGTTACCTGGTCGTCGCCAGCCTGGTCGCCCCCCGGGCGATCGTCAATCCCCGGACCGAGATCATTGAAGCCTTCGGCCAACCTGAAGGGGTCCATAATAAACCAAGCAAACTCAAAGCGGTCGTCGACCTGGGAAAATTCTCCGCCAAGAACAAACAGGATTGGACGACCATCATTGCCGATTACATCATTTATCGCGCCCAGCAGAACAACTCGGAAATGACCGGTCATGCCCTCCTGATCAAGAAAGATACCCGCCTGCTAGCCGACGCTATCGGGATCGACCATGAAAAGAAGATCGCCCGGATCTCCGGCCATCTGCGCCTTAAGCGTCAGGACGGCTTATTAAAAGCGATGTTCGCCGATTATTACGGTGAGAACGAAAAGCTCGATGTCTACGGGAGCGTCACCTTTGAGGTTAAAGATAAAGGGAACAAAGCGACCACGATCCGCTGTAACCGGGCGATCTTGTATAACGACCCTAAT
>JBAZMB010000116.1:0-3178 GCA_041649975.1 Candidatus Margulisiibacteriota bacterium
GCCACGATAATCCTTTTATTAAGGTAGCCTGTGCTTCCTTACCGGAAAACCTGCTTGAATCGGAGCTTTTTGGCTATGAACGCGGCGCTTTTACCGGCGCGATGGAGAGGCGAAGCGGTCGGTTTGAATTAGCCAACGGCGGGACGATCTTTCTCGATGAGATCGGCGATCTGACCCTTTCGACCCAGGTCAAACTTCTCCGGGTCCTGCAGGAGCGGGAATTTGAAAGATTGGGTGGGTCGCAGACGATCAAGATCGACATTCGGGTAATCTGTGCCACTCACCGCAACCTTGAAGCGATGGTCAAAGAGGGAAAATTTCGGGAAGACCTTTTTTACCGGATCAATGTTTTCCCGATAATCCTGCCGCCGCTCCGGGATCGGAAAGAGGATGTCCCGCTTTTGGTCGATTATTTCATTGATAAATTTGCCAAGTTGAACAAGAAAAAGATCAAAGGGATCAATCGGGCGGCGCTTGATCTCTTGATGGCCTATCAATTTCCCGGGAACGTTCGGGAGTTGGAAAATATCCTTGAGCGAGCGGTGGTTATCGTTCAGAAAGAGGTCATTACGCCGAAGGAGCTGCCGGCCAACCTGTCCGCCATGAAAGACTACGATCTCGGGCCCCAGGGAGCCTCTCTGCCGGAGATCGTCGCCTCGCTGGAAAAGCAAAAGATCGAAGAAGCCCTGCGGCGTTTTAAGACCCAGCGGTCCGCGGCTAAAGCGCTTGGGCTCACCGAGCGGATGCTCGGCTACAAAATATCTAAATACAAAATCGTAGACTAACTACAAAAAAGTATATTATTCCTCGTCGCCTTCCTCCTTTTCTTTGGGTAATAAAGTTGCTTAAATCCGGCATGCGCGAAATTGTGACTGGAATAATTAATTTTATTAGAAATATAAAAAGAAGGGAGGGTTGGATTCGTTGTTTCATCATCAATGAAGGAGGAGTCTATTATGAGAAATAAGTTGTTTATTGTTTTAACGGTTTTAACTTTAGTTTCGAGCCTGGCTTCCGCGACCCCCTCGACCCAGATCTGGAACCCGTCGACCGATATTCAGGCGGCTGGGAGCTGGCATTTTGGTGTCGACGATTATTTTACGGTCGAGGATCGGACTTCCGGCGGCTATTCCTTTCCGACTGATCTTGGTTTGACCTATGGCCTATTGCCGGGACTTGAGATCGGCGTTGACGCTTTTTTGCCGCAAGCCGTGCCGGCGAGTTCGCTGGTGTTGAACGCTAAATATGGTATTCCAGAGAAGGATTCTCTCCCGGCAATCGCGATTGGCGGGTTTGGGTTTGGCTTGCAGCCAAACGTGACCGACCAGAACGTGTTGTACGGTGTAGTCGCTAAAACTTTCCCGATCGGCCGGCTTTCGGCTGGTTACTTTATGGGGAGTGAGAAGCTCTTGCTCGATCCAAGCGGGAACAAAGATAATGCCGGATTGATCCTGACCTGGGATAAAGCGCTGACCGATAAGATTTGGCTTTGCGTCGATTACGCGGGGACCAAGTCGGCGTTGGGTGCCGCTTTTGCCGGTTTTTCCTATGCGTTCTCGTCAAATACTTCGGTTATATTCGCTTACGGCAAATATAACAACGACGCCAAGCCGACGATCACGACCCAGTTGGATATTAATCTATAAGTAATGTGAGGCTGTCCCGGCTTGACTCGCACCAAGGAGTGGGTTAAGCTGGGCGCCGCGCAAAGAAGGAGGAGAGTATTATGAGACGATGGTTAAGTGCGATGTTTTTGATCGTGTTCATGGTTTTAGGCGTAAGTGCGGTTTTTCATGCGGTCCCGGCTTATGCTGAAGAAGCGACAACCGTGGTTGCCGCCGCTCCGGTGGCTCCGGTTGTGCCGGTCGTTAACGCCGGTGATACTGCTTGGGTCTTGATCTCGACCGCCTTAGTTGTTTTAATGACTCCGGCGGTTGGCTTCTTTTACGGTGGGATGGTCAGGAAAAAGAATATTTTGTCGACAATTATGATGTGTTTTGCCATCCTGATGGTCATTAGTTTGCAATGGGTCCTTATCGGTTATACTTTGTCTTTTGGTCCGACCAACGGAGGGTTGATCGGCGGGTTGAACTGGCTTGGATTGATCGGCGTTGGCCAATTGCCAAACGTTGATTATGCCGCGACGATCCCGGCTCTGGCCTTCATGATCTTCCAGGCCGCGTTCGCGATCATCACGCCTTCTCTGATCGTCGGCGCGTTCGTGGAAAGGATCAAGTTTTCGGCTTTTCTTGTTTTCTCCGTCCTTTGGGCAACGATCGTTTACGACCCGGTAGCGCATTGGGTTTGGGGGGTCGGTGGTTGGTTGCGGGCGTTGGGAGCGCTTGATTTTGCCGGCGGGACAGTCGTTCACGTTACGGCCGGTTTCTCGGCTTTAGCGATCGCTTTGGTGATCGGGAAACGGCTTGGCTACGGCAAAGATAACATGGAGCCGAGCAATATTCCGATCGTCGTACTGGGGGCGGTCCTCCTCTGGTTCGGTTGGTTCGGCTTTAACGGCGGCTCCGCTCTGGCGGCAAATGGCCTGGCGGTTTCCGCTTTCGTAGTCACCAATACGGCGGCAGCGGCGGCGGCGGTGGTTTGGATGTTTTTGAGCTGGCTCCATCGACGGCCCAGTGTTTTAGGCGTGGCGACCGGCGCGGTCGTCGGTTTGGTCGCGATCACTCCGGCTTCGGGTTTTGTTGACCCGCTTTCGGCGATCGCGATCGGCGGGATTGCCGCTCTCATTTCATATTATATGATCATCTTAAGAATGAAATGGCGGATCGACGAATCGCTCGACGCTTTTGCCTGTCACGGGATGGGCGGAGCCTGGGGGGCGATCGCGACCGGTATTTTTGCCAGCAAGGCGATCAATCCAGCCGGGGCGAATGGGCTGATCTTCGGTAATCCCGGGTTAGTCTGGACCCAGTTTCTGGCGGTGGCCGCGACCGGAACTTTTGCCTTTGTGGTGACGGTCATTTTGGCCAAGCTAATTGACGTTGCCATGGGCTTGCGGGTTTCCAATAACGAAGAATTGGTTGGGCTTGATATTTCACAGCACGCGGAGACCGCGTAAGGAGGGGGCCATGAAAAAAATTGAAGCGATCATTAAACCAGAAAAGCTTGAAGAATTGCGGGAGGCTCTCGACGCCAAGGGGTTTTCCTGGATGACGATCAC
>JBAZMB010000117.1:0-3147 GCA_041649975.1 Candidatus Margulisiibacteriota bacterium
TCATCAACTGGGCGAAAGCCAACGGGATTGAGGTCGGGCCAGGCAGGGGCTCGGCGGCGGGGAGTATTGTTTCCTACGCTCTAAGCATTACCAATATCGATCCGCTCAAGTACGGCCTGATCTTTGAACGTTTCCTCAACGATGAACGTATCTCGATGCCTGATATCGACGTTGACTTCTGTTTCGAACGCCGGGGGGAAGTGATCGAATACGTCTCCAAAAAATACGGCAGCGACCACGTCGCCCAGATCGTTACTTTCGGGACGATGGCGGCCCGCGGCGCCATCCGCGACGTCGGCCGGGTCCTGCAGGTCCCGCTCCCCGAAGTCGACAAGATCGCCAAACTGGTCCCCTTTGGACCAGATGTCGACCTGAAAGGGGCGCTGGCAACGGTGAAAGACCTTCGCGCCCTCTATGACGGTGACGCCAAGATCAAACAACTGATCGACACCGCCATGAAGATCGAAGGGATGGCCCGCCACGCTTCGGTCCACGCCGCCGGGGTCGTTATTTCGCAGAAGCCGGTCTCCGAATACGCGCCGCTCTCGAAGCTGGATGAAAATGTGATCGTCACCCAGTACACCATGACCGACCTGGAAAAGATCGGGCTCCTGAAGATGGACTTCCTTGGTCTGCGCAACCTGACGATGATCGCCCATGTCCGCGATATGCTCAAATATACCCAGGGGGTTGAGATCGACCTGAACACCATTCCACTCGATGACGAAAAAACCTATAAACGTCTGGCGGAAGGGGACACGATGGGGATCTTCCAGCTGGAAAGCCAGGGGATGCGGACCCTGATCAAATCGCTCAACCCGACGACCTTTGAAGAGATCATCGCTTTGCTCGCCCTTTACCGCCCGGGACCGCTGGAGTCGGGGATGGTCGACGACTTTGTGAAGCGGAAACACGGCAAGATCCCGATCCACTACGAATTGCCGCAGCTCCAGCCTATCCTGCGCGAAACTTACGGGACGATCCTTTACCAGGAACAGGTCATGGAGATCGCCAGTAAGATCGGCGGCTTCACCATGGGCCAAGCGGATATCCTCCGTTCCGCCATGGGGAAGAAGAAGGTCAAGGAGATGGCCCGCCAGAAGGAAAACTTCGTCGAAGGGGCGGTCAAGAAAGGGATCTCCAAAGCCAAGGCGACCGCGCTGTTCGATCTCTGCGCCAAATTCGCCGGGTACGGCTTCAACAAATCGCATTCCACCGCTTACGCTTTCATTTCTTATCAGACCGCTTACCTGAAAGCGAACTATCCGGTGGAATTCATCGCCGCCCTGCTGACTTCGGTCATCGGCAATACCGACAAGACCAGGCTCTATATTTCCGAGTCCAAGAAGATGGGGATCAAGATCCTCCAGCCGGACGTCAACGAAAGCGAGAAGAACTTTACAGTCACTAAACAGGGGGTCCGCTACGGGATAGGGGCCATCAAGAACGTTGGGATCGCCGCCATCGAATCGATCATCGAGGCGAGGAAGAGCGGCGGGCCGTTCGCCTCGCTGGAAGATTTTCTCCGCCGGATCGACACCCGGGCGGTCAACAAGAAAGTAATTGAGAGCCTGATCAAGTGCGGCGCCTTCGATTCGCTTGGCCTGGGACGGGCTTATATGATCGAGAACCTCTCCAGGGTCATGAGCGAGGTCAACGCCCAGCTCAAAGAGATCGCGAGCGGGCAGGAGATGCTCTTTGGCGGCGAAATGCCGAAGTTCAGCCGGCCGACCTCCGGGCCGGCCGCCATTGATGTTCCTGAATATCGGCCGGAAGAGCTTCTCAAGATGGAAAAAGAGTATTTAGGTCTTTATATTTCCTCCCATCCTTTGGACCACGTCCTTGACGCGCTCGAAGGGATGGCGAGCGTTCGGGCGATCGATATCCAGGATATGAAGGAAGAACAGACCGTGACGATTGCCGGGATGCTGACCAACAGCCGGAAAGTGGTCACCAAAAAAGGGGACAACATGCTGATCGCGGCGATCGAAGACCTCTCCGGCATCGTCGGCCTGGTCGTTTTCCCCAAAGTTTACGAGAAGGCGGCCCCGCTTTTGCTCGACGATGAGATCGTGGTCATTAAAGGGAAGACCAACCGCGACTCGCGGACCGAAGAACTGAACGTCGTTGCCGAAACGGTCGAGCCCCTGAAAGGGTTCGAAAAGACCAGGACGATCTTTGTCGAGCTGGTCGATTTCAACAACCAGCCGATCTTGGGTGAGATCCGGGCGATCCTCCAGCGTAACACTGGTGGCGATCCGGTCGTCATCAAGATGGACGGCAAAAGCGTGGAGCTGGGAGCGGAAAACCGGGTGACGATCACCCCGTCGCTGGTCGAGGAGCTGGAAAAGCTCTTGGGAAGCGGCTCGGTTGATGTTAAAATGAGTGTGAAGAAGAGAGAACCGGCGAAGGTCTAACCGCCGCTAGAAGGAGAAAAACAATGGATATCAGCAAAATTAAGTTCGATGACAAAGGTCTGGTCCCGGTTATCGCCCAGGATTATAAGGACGGGACGGTCCTGATGCTCGCTTACATGAACAAAGAATCACTCGAGAAGACCCTGGCCTCTAAAGAGATGGTCTACTGGTCCCGTTCCCGCCAGGTCCTCTGGCACAAGGGAGACACCTCCGGCCACATCCAGAAGGTCAAAGAAATGTCCTATGATTGCGACGGCGACGCCATCGTCGCCAAGATCGAGCAGATCGGCGACGTCGCCTGCCACACCGGTAACCGGAGCTGTTTCTTCAATAAGCTGATCTAAATGATCGCTAAATTCCTCTTTGTCGCGATTGGCGGGGTGATCGGTGCTCTCGCCCGCTACATTCTTTCGGCCGGGACCCATAAGCTCTACGTCGGCCATTTTCCACTTGGCACGCTCCTGGTTAATTTAAGCGGTTCGCTGGTGATCGGTTTGTTGTGGGGGATTTTTGACCAGTACGACCTGTCGCATAACTGGCGGCTCTTCTTTTTTATCGGGATCCTGGGGAGTTATACCACTTTTTCCAGTTTTGGGCTCGATACCTTCCATCTTTTCCGCGACGGGGAAATGACGCTGGCGGTTTTAAATATTTTGTTGAACAATGTGCTGGGGATTTTGCTGGTCTTTATTGGCTACGGGATCACGCGGTTGGTTTTCAAATTCATTTA
>JBAZMB010000118.1:0-3144 GCA_041649975.1 Candidatus Margulisiibacteriota bacterium
ATTGAATTCGTATTTCTGCACATTACTATTATAAGCCCAGGAGATCGGGGCCGATGGGGCATAAGCTGGAGTCGCTAAGCCTTTATGGATCAGTTCGACGAGCTGTTTTTTATCGGTCGCGTAGGCTAAAGCTTGGCGGACCCGGCGATCGGCAAATTTAGGATTGGCCAAATTTAAGCCAAGGTAGGTATATTGCAGGACCGGGTAATCATAAACATTGATCCCCGGCTTAGACTTGATCCGCTGGTAATCTTTCGGCGGTATCCCCGCCTCGTCGATCTCGTCCGCTTCCAGGGCGATCAGCTGTGAATTCTCGTCCGGGATCATTTTAAATTTAATTCCAGCCAGTTTTGGCGCGCCAAGGTAGTATTGATCGTTCCTAACGACCGTTACGTGATCGCCAGAAATCCATTCTTTAAATTTAAACGGCCCGGTCCCGACCGGATGCCGGTTGAAGTCGGCGGTGTTAAGGTCTTTTCCAGCCAACAGATGCTTTGGAATGATCCCCATTCCCATTCTGACCAGAAAAGGAGCAAAGGGGGCGGGAAGAATGGCCTGAAAAGTGTATTTATCGGGCGCCTGGAACCTGATCGGCTGGCCATCGATCATAAAATCACTCCGGCGGACCGAATTGACCTTCGGATTAAGGATCGCATTGTAGGTGAAAACAACGTCATCAGCGGTAAAAGGGGCTCCGTCATGCCAGGTAACATCGCGACGAAGTTTAAAGGTCCAAACTTTACCATCTTTGGAAGTTTTCCAAGAGGTCGCGAGATCAGGCTCAACCTCTAACTTCTCGTTGAAAGTCACCAACCCGTTAAACATGGTATCTTCAACCGCCGCCGAGACGTTGTCAGTCGAGAGGATCGGGTTAAGGATCGAAACTTCGCCATTCAGGCTGGAACGAAGGTAAGCGTTTGGATCGTAATCAATCGCCATAGCCATTCCGGCCAGCAACAGACTACAAATTAGTAAGCTCAAGTAATTTCGCAAGGCCATTCCTTTTATACCCGATTATTGAGTAAGTCCCGGTCGTTTCGTCGTAACTGTAGATTATTTTTCCAGCCCGGTCGCCGTCTTTATATTCTTTCCCGGTAAAGGGATTTTTTGGGACCGCGGCAATGTAGTCGCCGCTCATCAGATAATTCTCGCAGAGCGAGCGAATTCCAATATCCTTCCCTAAAGGATAGACATCATTTTCCAGGTGATAGGCTTCAACCGCCAACTGGAGAGTATGCATGACCCCTTTGACCGCCGCCTCTTTCCCCTTATCACGCGCCCCTAAAAGGTTCGGGACAAGAAAAACGGACAACAGGCCAATAATTCCGATAACAATTAATATCTCGACTAAAGTAAAACCCTTCTTCATTTTTTCACCTCCCAGTATTATAGATTGGCCTCCCTAAAACTGCAATCAACTTAAAGCGGAGACCAGTTTGAGCAACGGCAGGAAAAGGGCCAGGACAATAAACGCGACTAGCCCGCCGACGGTCGCGGTGATCGCCGGTTCCAGCAATTTTGAGAGCTGTTCCAATCTGGCTCCCCGCTCTTTGGCTTTGAAAGCGGCAACATCCAAAAAGGCCGCGCCCAACCGGCCGGAATTTTCCCCGATCGCGACCAGCGAAACCGAATCAGTCGGAAAGTAACGGCTTTGCGCCAAAGCTTCGCTGATCTTCCGGCCATTCTCAACCTCGGCCCGGAGGCGATTCAAGTCGGCTTGAAACAACGGATCAGTCACCGTTCGCGAACCGATCACCATGGCAGTGCCTAGTGAAATCCCCCCTTCAAGCAGCATGCCAAGAGTTAAACAATTAAAAAGCGCGAGTTCCTGACGGTAATAAGTCCCAAGTAACGGCAACCGAGTCAACCCACTCATAAAAACATTCCGCTTTTTTAAGGCGACCACGCCAAGCAAGATCACTCCACCGACAATCAACAACCAATAATTAGCCAGAAAAGAGCTAACCGCCATGACCGCCACGGTTAATGGGGGCAAGCCGCTCCCCACTTCTTCCAACAACTGGCTCATTGATGGAACGACGTAGACCAAAAGAAAAACCAACAAACCTAAGCTGACCACAGCCACAAAAGCGGGATACACCAGGGCGCCAAACAGTTTCTCCGACAGCTCCGCTTTTTGATCATAATAATTACCCAGGTAGATTAAGACTTTTTCGACCGCGCCCCCTCGATCAGCAGCCTGCAGTGTCGCGCAGGCTAAATCAGGAAAAACGCCTTGCGCCCCCTCGCCTAAAGACACCCCTTCCTCAATTCGCTCGATCATTTTACTAATCGCTACTTTCTTGAAAAAAGGAGTTTGGCTAATCACCCGTAGAGCGTCAGTCAGCGGCAAACCGGAGGTTAAAAGGGTTGAAAGTTGCTGGCAAAATCGGGCGGTTTGTCTTGCGTTCAATGGGGAACTCGAATGCCCTAATGAGAAACGAATACACGAATGGGATACGAATATACGAATAGAATCGAACACACGAATGAAAAAGCTAATGAAGCTCATTTGTAACCCTTTAGTATTCGACGGTAGATTAGATCCTTTCTACCGAAAGTGGCAAGAATCCCAAGCTCTTTGTCCATTAGTTTCATATACCTTTTTATTTGATAATAAGCATCCCTTGATATTCTAGGGGTTGCCTTTATTTCAACAACAATTAAGTCCTCAACCAGAAAATCGAGCCTGAAACTACCAATTCCCTTAATGTTAGTCTCAACTTGAGGCAAATACTTTATCCCCTGTTTCATAAACTCATTTTCTAGCCCTCTTTGATAATGCTTTTCCATGAAGCCTGGACCAAGCTGATTATGGACCGCAAAAAGAGCCCCCATTAGCCTGTAGCTTAGTTCGGGATAAAGAAGAGTCGCCATGGATGAGAGGTAGCAATTTTATTACCACGAATACACTAATAAGAAACGAATGCACTAATGGGAAACGAATACACGAATTCAACCCCTTGTCTCCATTAGTGTATTCGTGTCTTATTCGTATATTAGTGTTTTATTCGGGTATTAGTGTCTATTTCTGTAATCGAGGAAAGAGGACTTCGCCTTTGGCAACTTTATCGCCGCCAAGGTTCAATTGGCTCTTGATCTTACCAGAGGTAACCGGCATGAAAGGTGACAAGAGTTCGGCAG
>JBAZMB010000119.1:0-3091 GCA_041649975.1 Candidatus Margulisiibacteriota bacterium
AATTATTAAAAGTCAGAAAGTAAATACTCAGACGTCCAGGCCGATTCCGGGCAAACCGCTTTAATGTCTTTGGCCGAAATATTCAATTGATAATGCCCTTGTTTTCCTTTATGCCAGGGGAGGCCTATTTCGTCGGACAACTGATACTGAGTGACCGGTACGGTGGTGCTAAGATCCTCATTAATGGCAATGCTTTTCGGCGGCATTTCGGTTTTTATCTTAGATCCGGCGGGGAAGGAGAATCCCCTGACATTTAGCGGCGCTTGGAAAGAGCAAGTAAACAACCTGGGAGTCAACGCGTCAATTGTCGGCGCTGGTTTAGTCTGAACTGCCGCCTGGCAAGCCAATAAACGAGTGGCGCCTAAGGCCGCGGCTAGGGTATAGGGGGCAAGCTTGATCGGTAATTTTCTAATCTGCATGAATGAGTCTCCTTTGTTTGCTGATAATACTTCATTCTTTCTTGGTTAAAATTTCAGGCTGTTTATAATTCGGTTACCGCGCTATTCTTGCAACCGACCGGCGACTAGCCTATAATTTACTTATGGAGTCGACTAATTTCCATAACTTGCCTGACCACCGCGGCCACTTTGGCCCCTATGGGGGGATTTTCGCGCCGGAAACACTGATGGCTCCACTGGAAGAAGTTGCCCGCGCTTACCAGGCGGCTAAACAAGACCCTGAATTCCAAAAAGAAGTCGACTATTACCTCGAAAATTATGTCGGCCGGCCGACCCCGCTTTATTTCGCGGAAAGACTCTCCGATGAGCTTGGCGGGCCTAAGATCTACCTGAAGCGGGAAGACCTCTGCCACACCGGCGCCCATAAGATCAACAACACTATCGGCCAGCTAATTCTGGCGAAACGAATGGGGAAGAAGCGGATCATTGCCGAGACCGGTGCCGGCCAGCATGGGGTCGCGACCGCGACCGCGGCCGCCCTCTTTGACCTGGAGTGCGTGGTTTACATGGGAGAAGAAGATATCCGCCGCCAAGCGCTCAATGTTTTTCGGATGGAGCTCCTGGGCGCGACGGTGATGCCGGTCAGTAGCGGGAGCAAGACCCTAAAAGACGCGGTTAATGAAGCTTTTCGGGATTGGATGGCTAATCCCGACACTTACTACTGCATCGGTTCCTGCATTGGCCCGCATCCTTACCCGATGATGGTCCGTGATTTCCAGTCGGTTATTGGGAAGGAAGCCAAAGCCCAGCATTTTGCCCTGGAAAAGAAAGAACCAGATTACCTCGTCGCCTGTACCGGCGGTGGTTCCAATTCGATCGGCTTGTTCTATCCTTTTCTCGATGAAGCGACCAAGATCATCGGGGTCGAGGCGGACGGTGCGGCCCCCTTAGTTCACGGGAAGATTGGGGTTTTACAAGGAACGATGACTTACGTTCTCCAAACAAAAGTTGGGCAGATCGAAACGACCCACTCGATCTCGGCCGGGCTCGATTATTCCGGCGTTGGGCCGGAACACAGCTATTTGAAAGACTGCGGCCGGGTCCAATACGTCACAATAAAAGATAAAGAAGCTTTGGCCGGGTTCAAACTTCTCTCTAAAACGGAAGGGATCATTCCGGCTTTGGAATCTTCGCACGCGATCGCTTATTTGACGAAGCTGGCGCCGACTCTTGACCGGAGCCAGACGGTGGTTGTTTCCCTTTCCGGTCGTGGCGACAAAGACGCGGAGGAGATCCGGAAGATGAGGCGGAAAAATGCTTAAGCAAGCGTTCGCTAGAAAAGCACTGATCACTTATATCACCGCCGGTGACCCAAGCTTGGCGGCGACCGAGAAGTTGGTTTATGAGTTTGAAAAAGCGGGAGCCGATATTATTGAATTAGGGATACCGTTCTCCGATCCGCTCGCCGACGGGCCGGTCATTCAGGCTTCCCACCAGCGGGCGATCAAGAATAAAGTCGCTTTGGCCGATGTTTTTGCCCTGGTCGCCAAAGTCCGGCGCAAAACCGCGATCCCAATCTGCTTTATGCTGGCTTACAACCTGGTGCTGCAGTATGGCTTAGAGCGTTTTTATGCCGAATGCCGCCGCGCCGGAGTGAACGGGGTGATCATCCCTGATCTACCTCCCGAAGAAATGAAAATTTCCGACGACCAAGTCGGTTCCATTTTCCTGATCGCGCCGACCAGTACCGATGAACGGATCAGGCTGGCGACGGAAAAAGCCTCCGGCTTTGTCTATCTGGTTTCGGTTGCCGGCGTGACCGGCCAGCGCCGGGAATTAGCAGGGGATCTTGGGGAATTGGTCGCCAGGATTAAAAGTCAAACCGAACTTCCGGTCGCGATTGGTTTTGGGATCTCAACGCCGAAGCAGGCGGCCGAAGCGGCCCGGGTCGCTGATGGAGTGATCGTCGGTTCGGCGATCGTTGACCTGGTTGGCCACAAGAAACTGCCGGCCGCCGTTAAACTGGTCGCTTCATTACGCAAGGCGCTCGATGCTCTCTAGGCTTGTTTACCGTTGTAAACAGTTTTACTACGCTCTTTTTTCCGTTTACTCGAAAAATGACGAAAAATTCGCCGGTTTCTATCTGCAACCCCAGGAATTGGGACTCTTTAACCAGCTTCCCGGCTTTGAGAAGAAGCATTCGGTCGTCGTGGCGCGTAAAATGCTGGCGATGTCCCGGCTTCACCCCGAGCTCGACCCCAATAAATTGGCCCGAATCGGTCTACTGCACGATGTTGGGAAGGTCTTGGAGCACAACAGCGCTTTCACCAAGGCCTTGCTGGTCATTCTTCGCTTCTTACTGCCGTGGGTTTACGAGATCTTGGCCGAGAAGGGGCGGACCGATCTCCGGTTCCGTCGGATTTATCTTTACAAGTATCACGGCGAACTAGGGGCGGAGCTGCTGGAAAAACTAGGGGTCTCCAAGGAGATCCTAGTCGCCGTTAAAAAACACGATCCAAAGGTTGAGCCGCCGGCTAAAGACGATCCTTTGGAATTAGCTCTCCTGCAGAAGTCGGATAGCACGCTGTAACGGTCGTTAAAATTCCGCCCCGGACCTTCATCTCCGCCGTCACGGTCGCCCAGCGGGGGGAGGAAGCGGCTACTACGTCGTCTAAGATTTTATTGGTGAGATG
>JBAZMB010000120.1:0-2997 GCA_041649975.1 Candidatus Margulisiibacteriota bacterium
CGACCAACACCCGATCGCCGTCTTTCAGTGTTTTCAGCGCCGCCGCTCCGGACAGATAAGCGTTCAGGTCACCCCGGTGACGGGCAAAGACAATAGAAAAGGAGGTCAAGGGAACTTCAGCCGGGACAATTTTGCTCACGAACGAGAAAGCCTGCGAATCGGTCACGACCAGGTCTGGTTGCTTCTTGAGTGAACCGAGAACCGCTTCCAATTCCGTGTCTTTGGTCATATAACCGGCCGCGTCGGCATCCATAACATCACGCAAAACCTGGACCTCAGGAAGGATCAGCCGTCCCTGCGGCATGGAAACATCGATCGGACAGACCAGAACGACCACCTGTTTTGGTTTAACGATATCGCTGACTAATGGGACAGGCGACCAGTTAGCCGGCGCGACCGCCATGATCTTCTCTTTCAACTCCTCGATCCCCGCTCTGGTCACGGCACTGACCTTGAGGAATGGCAGACCGTTTAGATCATTAAAGACCTTTGGTTCGAGCGGCAGGTCGCTTTTGTTGATGACCACGATAAAGGGAATCTTTTTCTCCCGGAAAGAGCCAAGAAGTCCGGTTTCATATTCGCCCAAACGCTGATCGGGGTCAACGACCAGAATGGCCAAATCGGTTTTTTGCAGGACCTTGAGGGTCTTTTTGACCCGTTCCTCGCCCAGCGCGCCGACATCATCGATCCCGGCGGTGTCGATCAAGAGACAGGGACCGAGCGGAAGGATCTCCATTGCTTTGGAGACCGGGTCGGTCGTCGTCCCGGCAATATCGGAGACGATCGCCAGCTTCTGGCCGCTGATGGCGTTGATCAGGCTCGATTTGCCGGTGTTCCGCCGACCAAAGATCCCGATGTGCAAGCGGCCGCTGGCCGGTGTTTTATACATTTCTGTCTCCTCTGGAAAAATCGATGGTCCGTCCGACTGAAGCGACCTTTTTCTCCATACAGCCAACGCACTCGCCCCGTTGTTCATTGACGCAGCGGCGGTTTGGATAGAGATCATAAAGGTTCTTGTAACCGTTGGCGGTAAAGTTCGGCATCAAAACATTCGCCCCCGCTTTTAAGGCGTCCAACCGGTAATCTTTTCCCAGGCTCCCCAAAGCGGTCGTCCCCGGAAGGTTCGTATTTTTTGTTTCCAGCCTGGTCAAAGCGATCGCCCTGATCGTCAGTTCCGGATCGCCGGCCGGCTGGTTGGCCAAAGAAGTTTCGGGGTGAGGAATAAAAGGGCCGATCCCGATCATATCGAAGTTCTCGTCCCGGAAATATTCGATATCATGGGCAATATCAGCCAAGGTTTGGCCGGGAAGGCCGATGATCATCCCCGACCCGGTCTGGTAGCCAAGTTTTTTAAGTTCCCGCAGACAGCGGAGCCGGTTTTCAAGGCTCATCCCGGGATGGATCGTTTCGTATAATGCCGGGTTGGTCGTCTCGATCTTCAGCAGATAGCGATCGGCTCCCGCTTTTTTCCATAATTCATAATCTTTACTTGGCCGCTCGCCGACCGATAAAGTAATTGCCATCTCAAAACGGGTATTGATTAGCGCGATGATCTCGGCCAGCCATTTCGGGTCGAGCGCCGGATCTTCACCCGATTGCAGGACCACGGTCTTGATTTGATGAGCGGCGACTTCGGCGACGCTTTCAATGATCTCTTCGCGGGTCATCCGGAAACGTTTTAAGGCGGAATTCGCGTGCTGCAAGCCGCAATATTGACAGGTTTTATCGCAATAGTTGGAGAACTCGACGATCCCGCGGAGCAAGACCCCCTCCCCCAGGTACTTCCGGCGGACCGCGTCGGCCCGGCGAAAAAGTTCGTCCTTATCGCTCTCTGGAGATAACCAGTGGATCAGCTCAGACGTATTCATCACGGGCACCATCTTCGATCGAAGCGAAGAATTTAGCCAGCTTGGAACAGTCGGAGTCATCGAGGTTGTCTTTGATCCGGTCGATCAGCTTATAGCCGTCCTGGCGAACCCGGGTCGAGGCAAAGTCATCGAGATATTCTTTCAGGGTGATCAGCGCGTTAAGACTGCACTTTCCTTTGATCGTCCCCGGTTTGGCCAGGTTCATGAAAGCTTCGCCGGTCCGGTCGCTTCGGTAACAGGCGGCGCAAAAGCTGGGAATAAAGCCCCGCTCGAGAAGCGAGGCGATCACTTCATCTAGGCTGCGATGATCGTTTAGAACGAACTGGGCGTTGGGATCCTTTTCGCCATACCCCCCCGGCGCGGTCTTCGATTCGGCGCTGACCTGGGAAATGCCAAGATTGAAGAGCTCATCCCGCATTTCCGCCGTTTCTCTGGTCGAAAGTATAAGCCCGGTATAGGGGACCGCCAGACGCAGCACGGCCACAACTTTCTTGAATTGCTCGTCGGTCAAGGGATGCGGGATGTGGGTCGAAAGGTCGGAGCCAAGCGCCGGTTCGATCCTGGGGACCGAAATGGTGTGCGGTCCGACCTTGAACTTCGCTTCTAAATGTTCAATATGGGCAAGCAGGGCCAAGGTTTCAAATTTATAATCGTACAAGCCGTAAAGGACGCCGATCCCGACGTCGTCGATCCCGGCGGTCATCGCCCGGTCAACGGAGTCGATCCGGTTGTCCGGGTCGCTCTTCGGGCCGAAAGGATGGACCCGCCGGTAGGTCGCTTCGTGATATGTTTCCTGAAAGATCTGAAAGGTGCCGATCCCCGCCTCTTTTAACCGGCGGAACTCGTCAACTTCCAGCGGCGCGCAGTTGATGTTGACCCGCCGGATCTTGTGCGGACCGACCTTAACTTCGTAGATCGCTTTGACCGCTTCAACGTAATAATCGATCGGTTTTTGGCCGGCCGGTGCCGATTCACCGGCAACCAGGAGGATCCGTTTGTGCCCTTTGCTCAGGAGGATCGCGACTTCTTCTTTAATCTCCGCCGCGTTCAAAGCCTTACGGACCAACTGTTTATTATCAGCTTTAAACGCGCAGTAAAGACAACCGTTGGCGCAGATGTTACTGATATA
>JBAZMB010000121.1:0-2990 GCA_041649975.1 Candidatus Margulisiibacteriota bacterium
CCAACTTTGACCGGCCGATCGAGCTTGATCTTTTTTACTTCCGCCATCGCTTCGAGCAGTTTAGCTTTGGGGATGGGACGGGTGGTTCTGACTGGGACCATCTTTAGATCCAGCCCCTTAGCTAAAACACTCGTCGCCAGGATCCGGGCCGGGGCTTCGACTTCCTGTTTGGCGTAACGGGGGCCCTTTTCGCATTTATTTCCGGTAACTTTAACGACCTGCCCGTTCTCAACCTCAACTTCGAGCTGGCAGCCGATTGGACATTCAATACAAGTCATTCTCATTTCAAATACTCCGCCGCCATTTGGCCCGCTTTTTCACTGTCGCGCGCGACCGAATCGACCAGATCATAGACTTTATAAGAATTGCCGCAGATGAAAAGCCCCGGAATTGAGCTCAAATTAACCGCCGGGGAAACCGGGGAATTAGTCGCCGGATCAAGTTTAACCCCGGCCATTTCGACCAGTTCATTCTCCGGGATCAAGCCGACCGAGACCAGGACCGTGTCGCAGGCGAGATCAAAGGTTTCCCTGGTCACGACGTTTTCAACGGTCACTTTTTCCACTCGGTCCCGGCCGTGGATCCGGGCGACCCGGTGGTGGAAATATAGGGGGATGTTAAAATCTTCCAGGCATTGGACGACGTTCCGGACCAAGCCGCGGGTTTTCCCTTCGATCTCGATGACCGCTTTAACCTGGGCTCCTTCGAGGGTAAAACGGCGGGCCATGATCAGGCCGATATCGCCCGAGCCGATGACGACGACCTCTCGGCCGGGGAGAAGCCCTTCGATGTTGATCAGCTTTTGCGCCAATCCGGCGGGAAAGACTCCGGCGGGGCGAGTTCCGGCGACGTGGATCATTTCGCGGGTCCTCTCCCGGCAACCGGTTGCCATGATCAGGGCGCGGGCCTTAACGGTTTCCATCTTCCCCGGCTGGAGATAGGTGACGATTTTATCTCCGGTCAGTTTCACGGCAAAAGAGCGGAGGCTGACTTCAATCGGGGTAGCCTTGAGCTCTTTGATCAGCCGGTCGGCAAATTCCGGGCCGGTCAGGTCGGTCTTATAATAATGAAGGCCGAAACCGGGGTGGATGCACTGGTTGAGGATCCCTCCCAGATACTGGTCCCGTTCCAGGAGGAGGATATCTTTAACCCCGTTTTTATGAGCGGAGAGGGCGGCCGCCATACCGGCCGGGCCGCCGCCGACTATGACTAGCTCACGCTCGTTCATCTTTGACAACCTCCGAGCCGGGGCCCCGCTTGGTGATTTCGGTCAGCGGCACGCCAAGCTCTTCCGCCAAGATCTTCATGATCCGGGTGGTGCAGAAGCCGCCGTGACAGCGCCCCGCCTGCCCCCGGGTCCGGAATTTTATGCCGTCTAAAGTTCTGGCTCCCCGTTTGATCGCTTCGCGGATCTCTTTGGCCGAGACCATTTCACAGCGGCAGACGATATCCCCGTATGACGGATCGAGTTTAATAAGTTTAGTGATCTTTTCCAGGGGGAGAGAGAAGAGGTGGACCGTTGGTTGGCGGTATTTGCGGAAGAAGAATTTCCGCCGCAATTTTAAGCCGTTCTTTTTAAGGAGATCGGCGACCATTAAGGCGATCGCCGGGGCGGCGGTCAGGCCGGGGGACTGGATCCCGGCGACGTTAATGAAGCCGGGAACTTTTTCTTCGTGGCGGATAATAAAATCTTTCCCCGCTACCGGTCGGAGTCCGGCGAAATAAGCGATGATATCCCGGCCGCTGATCGCGGGTAAAAGTTTTTGGACGTTTTCCAGGACCTTGGCTAAGCCATCATCGGAAGTCGAGCGCTCTTCTTTATCTTCAATGTCGGTGGCGGTCGGGCCGATCATCGGGTTGCCGTCGGAAGTTTTGATGACCAGCGTTCCTTTAGAAGTCGGCGTGGGGAGCGGAAAGAGGAGATGATTGGCGACGTGTTCTCTTTTTTTATCGAGCAGGAACTCTTCCCCTTTACGCGGCTTGATGACGATGTCGGTTACGCCGACCATTTTGGCGATCGCGTCGGCGTAAAGTCCGGCCGCGTTGATGACGAAGCGGGATTGGAACACTTTAGGCGTAGAACCGGAAACCGCGACGTTTAGTCGCAGGTTTCCGGGTTCTTGGATAATACTTTCAACTTTATGCGAAGTTAAGATCTCCACGCCGTTCAGCCGCGCGTTTTCTGCTAGGTCGTAAACCCAGCGATAGGGGGAGATGATACCGGCGGTTGGGGCATAAAGGGCGGCGAGCGCGGCGGGATTGAGGTTTGGTTCGTTCTTCTTCAACCAGTCGCCGTCGACGATCTGCAGGCCGGGGACCCCCAGCTTTTCCGCGTCCGCTTTGATCTCCATCAGCCGGTGGCGTTCTTCTTCGCTGAAGATGACGATCAGTTCGCCGACCTCTTTGAAATCGACCCCCAGCTCTTTGGCGATCCGGCGGGTCAATTTGTTCCCTTCGACGCAAAGTTTTCCTTTCAGGGAGTCGGGCGGGTTTTGCGTCCCCGGGTGGATGATCCCGCTGTTCGATTTGGAGACGCCGAAAGCGAGCTCGGCCTCTTTTTCCAGCAGGACGATCTTGAGGCGGTAGCGGGAAAGTTCCCGGGCGATCGCCGCGCCGGTCACTCCGCCGCCGATTATGATGACGTCGTTCATTTGGTTGTTCTTTTGATCGCTTTCTGCCAGCCAAGATAGAGCTTGTCGGCGGCCGCTTTGGCCATTTTTGGTTTGAAGGACCGGTCGCTCGCCCAGAATTTTTCGATCGCCATAGAATTTTTCCAGAAACCGACCGCCAGCCCGGCCAGGTAGGCGGCGCCAAGCGAGGTTGTTTCGATGATCTTTGGTCTTAAGATCTTGATGCCGAGAAGGTCGGCTTGGAACTGGCAGAGGAAATTGTTGGCGACCGCGCCGCCGTCGACTTTCAATTCCTTGATCCGCAAGCCGGATTCTTTTTTCATCGTCTCCAAAACGTCTTTGGTTGAATAGCCCATCGCT
>JBAZMB010000122.1:0-2968 GCA_041649975.1 Candidatus Margulisiibacteriota bacterium
GCGGCGCCCGGAACCGCTTCCCAGGTCAGAAGAGCCGTCGAAGCGGTCGCGCTGACCTGAATGCTCGTGACCGGCGCAAGCGCGGCGGCGGGAGGCAAAACCGGCTCTTCGACAACCTTACCGCAACCGCCGATCAACAGGACCGCGCAGCCTAAAACTAAAATATTTTTTAACATTATGTAACTCCTTAGCCGGGCGGCCAGGCAAAATCACGACCGCCCAGTAAATGAAAATGAACATGGTCGACGGCTTGTCCAGCCGCCGGGCCATGATTGACCACGACCCGGAAACCGCTCTCGGCAACCCCGTTAGCGGCCGCTAATTTAGCCGCGAGCTGATAAGCCCGGCCGGCTGTCGTTTGATCTTTGAGCTCTTCCACGAATTTGGCGTGTTCTTTGGGGACAATCAGGATATGGACCGGCGCTTGCGGAGCGATGTCGCTAAAGGCCAGGAACTGGTCGTCTTCATGGACGATCTTGGCCGGTATCTCTTTGTTGATTATTTTACAAAAAACGCACATCTTAATTGATCTTTAGTTCGACGATCCGATGATTGCCGCTGTCGGCGACGTAGAGCAGCCCTTTCCGGCCGAGCGAGAGACCGATCGGCCCGTTGAATTCCCCTTTGCCAAAACCTTTCTGGCCGAAAGAGAGAAGATATTTTCCGTTCTTGGTAAACAAGCAGATCCGGTTGTTGCCGGTATCGGCAACATATACAAAATTATCGTCGACCGCCACCCCCTGGGGATTAAAAAGATCACCGGGTCCCCGGCCCATCTGGCCGAAAGAAAGAAGCGGCCGGCCGTCAAAATCATATTTCTGGATCCGGTTGTTGCCAGTGTCGGCAACATAAAGATAGCGCTCTTTGTCGACCGCCACGTCCATCGGCCGGCTTAAAAAGCCAAGCCCGACCCCGAAGCCCCCAACCTGCCCAGAAAAGCGACCCTGGTCGTCGAACTTCAAGACCCGATCATTGCCCGAATCAGCGACATAAAGCCCGCCCCACTGGTCGACTTCGATCCCGGCCGGATATTGCAGGGTCCGGAAACCGACCTCGCCGGTCGCGACTTCACGAAGATAATTACCGCGAATATCAAAAACGGAGACCCGGTTGTTCTCCCGTTCACTGACGTAAACGCGGAAATTGAAATCGACCGCCACGCTGACCGGGGAATTCAACGCGCCGCGGTTCAGCCCGAACGAACCGAACTGATAGATAAATCCGCCGTCATTGTCGATCCGCTGGACCCGGTTATTCCCGGTGTCGGCCACGAAAAGGCTGAATAACCCGGTCTCCAGGTCGCCGGAAAGGGGGACTTTGACGTCTTGAGGATAAAAGAATTGCCGTTCGGCCGAGCCGGGAAGCCCAAACTCGCGCGAGGTCTCGATCTTCGGGATAACGATCTCTTTGTCTTCGGGGACCTCCCCCATGGCAAAAGCGGCAGTGGTCAGCAGCATCAGGGCCAGAAAGCAGAGCGTCTTCTTCCCCATCAGCCGATCAGCTCCTTCGCTTTGTTTTTGATCTCCGAGCTGACCAGCAAACTTTCGCCGACTAAAATAGCGTCGACGCCGGCGGCGCGGAGCTTGGCGGTTTCGAGGCCGCTCTTAATGCCGCTCTCGGAAACAACGACCAGATTTTTCAACTGGGGGAGCGTTTTCAGCAAATAATAAGTGATCTGCAGATTGACCGTTAAAGCGTCCAGGTCCCGGTTGTTGATGCCGACGATCTCGGCCCCGGCGTTCAGCGCCCGCTGGGCTTCGGCCAGGTCATGGACCTCGACCAGCGCCTGCAGATGGAGCTTTTTGGCCAGCGCCAGAAAACGTTTAAGCTCTTCGTCGGTCAAGATCCGAACGATCAGCAAGATCGCGTCCGCTCCGGCCAAGCGAGCCTCATAGATCTGAACTTCATCGACGATAAAGTCCTTGCGCAACAGCGGCAGGGCGACCTTTTTCCGAATATCTTTTAAATAATCCAATTTCCCCTGAAAATATTTCTGGTCGGTCACGACCGAGATCGCCGCCGCGCCGGCCGCTTCGTATTCCTTGGCCAGGGCGACCGGATTAAAATCTTCCCGGATCACGCCGGCCGAGGGAGAGGCTTTTTTGACTTCGGCGATCAGGGCGAGCTTTTTTCTTTTCAGGGCTTTTTTAAAATCATGGGGTTTGGGAAGTTTAGCGATAATTTTCAGGACTTTATCGAGGTCAAAGGTCAGCTTGAGAGCGGTCACTTCCTGACGCTTGTTAAAGACAATATCGTCTAAATTCATGGTGTATAATAGTACCATGGCAGGGACAGCTTATCAACACACACCGGTAATGCCGGGCGAGGTCTTGGCTTATCTCAATCTCCCGCCGGACGGGACTTTCGTCGATTGCACGCTGGGCGGAGGCGGGCACGTGGAGAGAGTCAAAAACCAAAACCCAAAGGTTAAAGTCTACGGCTTTGACCAGGACGAGAACGCCATCGCCGCCGCCAAAGAACGCCTGGCCTCTTTCACCGGGATCACTTATCTCCACGAAAACTTTTCCAACCTGAAGGCAGTTCCGGAACCGGTCGACGGGATCCTTTTCGACCTTGGGGTCTCTTCCCATCAGATCGACGAACCGGACCGGGGGTTCAGCATCCAACACGACGGGCCGCTCGATATGCGGATGGACCGGCGGCAACCCCTCTCCGCTAAGGGGATCATTAACAATTACGCGCCGGAAGAGCTGGCCCGGATCTTCTTCGACTACGGGGAGGAGCGCTTTTCTAGGCAGATCGCCAAACGGATCGCCAACACCAGGGAAAAAACGCCGATCGAAACGACCGGCCAGCTGAAAGAGATAGTCGAGTTATCGATCCACTCCTGGAAGAAGCGGGAATCGGTCACCAGGATCTTCCAGGCGCTCCGGATCGCCGTCAACAGCGAACTGGAGGCTCTCCAGCGCGCGCTGGAGCAAGCGGAGGCCAAGCTCTTGCCGGGCGG
>JBAZMB010000123.1:0-2843 GCA_041649975.1 Candidatus Margulisiibacteriota bacterium
GGTCCGTTCGGCCAGCCTGAAAGGAATTTTGATCGACGGCGGGATCATTCCCCGGATAATCGATGAAATACCGATTATCGCGGTCCTGGCGTCGCAAGCGGAAGGGTTTACCGAGATCCGCGGGGCCCGCGAACTGCGGGTCAAAGAGAGCGATAGGATCAAAACGATCGGTTCCGAGCTGAGGAAATTTGGCGTTACGGTCGAAGAGCTGGAAGATGGGTTAAGGATCTTAGGACCGGCGAAGCTTAAAGGGGCGAAGATCATCAGTTTTGGCGATCACCGGATCGCGATGTCGATGGCGGTCGCCGGGTTGATCGCGGACGGGGAGACGGTGATTGAAAATACCGACTGCATCGAAACCTCTTTTCCGGGCTTTGAGCGTTCGCTAAAGAAGGTCGCGGCATGAAACACGAATTTAAGCATCGGGTAATTTATCAAGACACTGACGCCGAGGGAGTGGTTTATTACGCTAACTATCTCGGTTATTTTGAACGGGGACGGACGGAGCTGCTTCGGGGGATGGGGATTACCGTTAAAGCCTTCAAAGAAGAAAAGCAGGTCCTGTTTGCCGTTAAGAAGGTTGAAGCGGATTATCATGCCCCGGCCGTTTATGACGACGAGTTGAACATTAAAACTGATCTGGCGGAAATATCCGGGGCCCGCGTAATCTTTAAACAAGAAGCTTGCCGCGGAGAGAAGATCTTGGTTGCCGCTAAGATTACTCTTTGCGCTCTTAGTGCCGCCGATTTCCGGCCGGTCCGTCTGCCAAAAGAACTCCATGTCTAAAATCCACCTATTACCCGAGGACCTGGTCAACAAGATCGCGGCCGGCGAAGTCGTGGAGCGGCCCGCTTCGGTCGTTAAGGAATTAGTCGAGAATTCGATTGACGCCGGAGCGACCCAGATCGTGGTCGAGATCGAAGACGGGGGGAAAAAACTGATCCGGATCGCCGATAACGGCTGCGGGATGACCGAAAAGGAAATTGAGCTCGCCTTGCAGCGACATTCGACCTCCAAGATCAAGTCGGTCGACGATCTTTTTAATATTCATACCTTGGGCTTTCGCGGCGAGGCGCTTCCTTCAATTGCCAGCATTTCCCGCCTGACAATTAAACGAAACCCGACCGCCGGGTTAACGATCGAAGTTTTGGACCTCTTTTATAACACCCCGGTTCGGCGGAAATTCCTGAAATCGAACGCGACCGAGATCGGCCGCTGCGGCGACATCATCGCCAAATATATTTTGGCTTATCCCGGCGTTTCTTTTAAATTCCTTTCCGACGGAAAAATCCTGTTGACCTCTCATGGGACCGGGAAGCTGATGGAAGCGGTGGCGGCCGTTTACGGCGCCACGATTGCCAAGGAGCTGTTGCCGGTTGAACATGAGTTTGGGGCCGGGAAGATCTCCGGCCTGATCAGCCGGCCGACCGTTTCCCGGATCGATAAAAACTATGAAAACTTTTTCGTAAACGCCCGCTACGTGAGGAATTTCCTCTTAAACCGGTCGCTGGAAGACGCCTTTCGGACGTATATTCCGAACGGCCGTTATCCGATCTCGGTCCTGATGGTCGAGATCGATCCGGTCCAGGTCGATGTTAATGTCCACCCGACCAAGATCGAGGTAAAATTCATGCGGAACCAGGAAGTTATGGACGCGGTCAGGGCTGGCGTGAAAAAGGCCTTGGCAGCAGTTACGCCAATCCCGGCCAGCGAAACATCGTATCCCCAGCATATCGCGGAGTGGGAGCCGCAAATGAGCGCCGCCTTTTTTCCGAGCGAAGAAACGCCGATCTTAGCCGAGCCAACGGCGGAGCTCAGCGCCAAACAACCGCTGGTCCCGCTTTATCAATTGCAGAAGTCGTATATTGTCGCGACTGACGGCAAGAGCTTATCGGTTATCGATCAGCACGCGGCCCACGAGCGGATCATCTATGATCGGCTAAGCCGAACGGAGCGGGCGATCGACCGGCAAACCTTACTGATCCCGGAAACGCTTGAGTTTGAGCTCCCCTTAGCGGTTGCCATAAAGACTAATCTGGCTGAACTGCAAAAGCTAGGGTTTGAGATCGAGGAGTTTGGCCAAAACAGTTTTATCGTTCGGGCGGTCCCCGCTCTGAACGGAAAAGTTTCGGCGACTACTTTGCTCTCAGACATTGCCAGCGACATGCGAACCCTGGGACAAAGCGAACAGCTTACGATCCGGCAAGAAAATCTCCGCAAATCATTGGCCTGCCATAGCGCGATCAAAGCCGGGGAGCCATTGACCAGCCAGGAGATGGCGGCTTTGATCCGGGATCTCTTCCTGACGGAGAACCCGACAACTTGTCCTCATGGCCGACCACTGATTTTTACTATTCCAGAAAACGAAATTCTGAAAAAATTCCATCGCTAACGCCTAAAAAATGTTGAAAAATAAGGAATTTTCGAAATAGGCGAAATTTTCCGCCCGACTTCCCGATACTATAATGATGTAAGGCTGTTAACTGGCAATAAAATTGCTTTGTTTGACAGCATGGGTGAAGGTCTGTTAACATGGCTCGAAAGGAGATTCAAATGGCGAAAAATTTGGTTATTGTTGAGTCACCGGCTAAGGCTAGGACTCTGGGGAAGTTTTTAGGAAAAGAATACGAAGTTAAGGCTAGCGGCGGTCATATCCGCGATTTGCCGCCAAAGTCGCTTGGGGTTAAAGTCGAATCAGATTTTGAACCCAACTATAAGATAATTAAGGGAAAAGAGAACATTGTTAAGGACCTTAAAAAGGATGCCGCTAAGGCGAAAATGATCTACCTTGCCCCGGATCCGGACCGTGAAGGGGAAGCGATCGCCTGGCATCTCAACGCCAT
>JBAZMB010000124.1:0-2797 GCA_041649975.1 Candidatus Margulisiibacteriota bacterium
CAGGGCCATTTCTTTGGCAATTTCCAAAACCGTTTCGTCTCGGATTTTTTCTTCCTTAATAAACATTAAGCGACTAATTCCTCCAGCCCGCCAAGTTGTTCGGCGGTCCCGATCGCCACTAAAATATCTTCCGGTTCGATCTTCGAATTGGCGGTCGGCTGCATTTCCAGTTGGCCGTTGGCTTTTTTGATCGTGATGATATAGGCTCCACACTTTTGCCTGATCTGCGAATCTTTCAGGCTCTTGTTGACCACCTGGCAATTATTATTGACCTTAACCTCGCTCATCGCTACCTGCAAATGCCCGTTATGGATAATGCTGTCGAAGAAATCGATCGCGGTCGGCTTGGTCGCCATCGCCGCCATCTGTTTCCCGGCGATAAAATACGGCGAGATCACCCGGTCGGCTCCCGCTTTTTTCAGCTTTTCTTCCGCTTCGACCGTCCCGGTCCGAGCGATAATGAACAAGCGCGGATTGAGGACCCGGGCCGAGAGAGTGACAAAAACATTGTCGGTATCGGAGTCGGCGGCGGCGACCAGCCCCTTGGCGTTCTTGATCCCGGCATCAAGCAGGATCTTGTCGGTCGTCATGTTACCGACAAAGAACGGGATCGATGAGCCGGCCAGTTCGGCCGTGGTCTCCGGCTTGTTGTCGATGACCACGTAATTGATCTTCGCGCCGGCAAATTCCCGGGCGATCTGGTGCCCGACCCGGCCAAAACCACAGATTATGTAATGATTTTTAAAATTAGCGATCTTTTTCTCCATCTTTCTCCTCCTTCGATAGCCTCCAACCTGATCCTCGACAATGATTTCCACGATCTGACCAACCGTATAGCCGACAGTGCCAATCCCAAAAACAATAATGCTCATCGTTAGCAGTCGCCCGGCGGTGTTTAATTCATGGATCTCGCGAAAACCAACCGTCGAGATAGTAATAACGACCATGTAGAGCGACTCAAAGATCCCCCAGCCTTCCAGTTTAACGTAACCGATCGTCCCAACGATTAGGATGGCCAGGATCAGCAGGCCGGGAATTATCAACCTGATCAGGGGATTGGCTTGCAGTTTTTCCGGCTCGAATTTTTTCATTTCAATAAAAAGACCGTAAAGTCCCCCTCGTGATAATCGTGCCTGACAATATACTTGTTGCAGGCATACCGGACAAAGTTCAAGATCTTCTCCGGATCGAAATAGTAATACTGAGTAGAATTAAGTCCCTGCGGGTCGGCGATCGGCAGGGTCCCCTGGCTCAAAAAATTAAGGGCCACGCCGAATCCGGCCAGCTCATACATACGGTAAATCATCTCACGGATAAAATCAAGGTGTTCTTCTTCGGACCCGGTCCTGATGTTAAAGATCCCGCAAGCCAAGATATAATCGAAACGCGGCAAATGCTTGGCCTCTAAAAGATCTTTAACCTCAAAATCGGCTTCCGGAAAGCGTTTTTGGGCCGCTTCGATCAACTTGGGAGAGATATCGTAACCGGTATACTGCAAGCGATGCTTTTGGAGAAGCTTCTCGGTCTTAAAATAGCCGTAAAGATCACCCAGGCCGCACCCCAGATCAAGCAGAGAAATGCCGGTCGATTTCCGGCCATAGACCAGGATCTCTTGAAAGATCCGAAAGCGGAGACGTTGGCTTTCCGGAGAATTCCAATCCAGCGCTTTGTGATTGGGCCCATGCTCGGCCAGCAGGTTCTCAAAATAAGCGATTTGCTGCTGTTTATCGATCACGTTCCCCCCGTTATACTAAATCAATCCGTCTTTGATCATCCGTTCCGCGATCAAGACCGCGTTCAAAGCCGCGCCGCGGCGCAGGTTGTCGGCCACGATCCACATCTCAAGTCCCCGCTCCTGGGAAATATCCTCGCGGACCCGGCCAACCAGGGTCTCGTTCTTGCCGGCGCAGTCAAGCACGGTCGGATAGATCCCTTTCGCCGGATCGTCCATTATTTTGATATCGGCAAACCCGCCCATCAGCTTTCTGGCCTCGCTAGCAGAGATCTTTTTCTTGGTGGTAATGTTGACCGATTCGGAATGGCCGATCACGACCGGCACTCTAACCGTGGTCGCGGTCACCTTGATCGAATCGTCCTCAAAGATTTTCTTGGTCTCGTTGACCATTTTCAGCTCTTCTTTGGTATAGCCGTTGTCGGTAAATTGGTCGATCTGCGGCACGACGTTGAAAGCAATCCGCTTGAAGATACATTTGACCTCGACATTGGCCTTCGGATCGGCGAGCAGCGCTTTAGTTTGGGTCATCAGCTCCTCGACCGCCTCTTTCCCCCAGCCAGAGACCGACTGGTAAGTTGAGACGACGATCCGCTCGATCCCAACCGCGTCGTAGATCGGCTTGAGCGCCAGGACCATTTGCGCGGTCGAACAGTTCGGGTTGGCAATAATCCCCTTGTGCTTTTTGATGGCGTGGCCGTTGACTTCCGGGACGATCAGCGGCACTTCCGGGTCCATCCGAAAATGGGAAGTATTGTCGATCACGACGCATTTCCGCTTGGCCGCTTCCGGCGCCAGCGCGGCGGAGACATTGCCGCCGGCGGAAAAAAGGCCGATCTCGATCCCTTCAAACGATTCCGGCTTGGCTTCCTCAACGGTATATTCTTTCCCCTGGAAGGTCACTTTGCTTCCGGCGGTCCGCCCTGACGCGAGCGGCAAGAATTTATTGACCGGAAAATTCCGCTCCTCCAGGACCTTCATCATCTCTTTCCCGACCATCCCGGTCGCCCCTAAGACGCAAACATTATATTTTTTCATCGTCTTTCTCCTTTCAATTACTAAGAC
>JBAZMB010000125.1:0-2786 GCA_041649975.1 Candidatus Margulisiibacteriota bacterium
AGCTCCTCCTTTCGACCGGCGGTTATGCCAGCCTCCCGGTTGTCCTGGCGGCTAAGCTCCTCTCGATCCCGATCTACCTCCATGAGCAAAATGTCCTGCCGGGGGTGACCAATCGGTTTTACTCCCGCTGGGCGAAAAAAGTATTTCTTTCGTTCGAACAGTCGAAGCAATATCTGGCCGGGATAGTGACCGGCAATCCGGTCCGGCGGGAGATCCTCTCTTATGACCGCGAGACCAGCCGCGCT
This sequence comes from Candidatus Margulisiibacteriota bacterium, assembly GCA_041649975.1. GTDB lineage: Bacteria > Margulisbacteria > WOR-1 > O2-12-FULL-45-9 > XYB2-FULL-48-7 > XYB2-FULL-45-9. The sequence goes on from JBAZMB010000125.1 coordinate 246, forward strand.
AAGCTTGGTTATCAACCTGATGAGCGGGTCGTTCTCGTGGTCGGCGGCAGTCAGGGGGCGAGGACGATCAACCGCTCGGTAGCCGAGGCTTTGCCGCTGATCAATCCTGGCGTTAGGATCATTCACGTGGTCGGCCATCGGGATTATTCCGAAGTAACGGCGAAAATTACCGGCCGGAATTATTCTTTTTATAAACCGGTCGAATACATGTATAATATAGGAGAAGCGATCGCGGCGGCCGATCTGGTGGTCAGTCGGGCGGGGGCGACGGCGATCGCCGAGTTTTTAACCCGCGGTCTGCCGATGATCCTGGTCCCATTTCCCTTTTCCGCCGAAGGCCATCAGGACCTTAACGCCCAGGTCGTGGCGGAAGCGGGGGCCGGCATCTTTATCAAAAACAGCGAGCTGACCCCGGCCAAATTCGCTTCTTTGGTCAACGATTGGACCCTGAATTTAACGAAAATGAAAGGCGCTTGCCGTCACCTGGCCCGGCCGGACGCGGCGAAAGATATTCTTAATGCCATCGCTTGATTTTAATAAAGTAAAAAGTATTCATCTGGTCGGGATTGGCGGCTGCGGGGTTTCCGGGCTGGCCAAGATCCTCCACGAGATCGGCTTCAAAGTCAGCGGGTCCGATATTAAAGAGAACCCCAATACCGTCCGCTTAAAGGACCTGGGGGTCAAGATCTATATCGGCCATGACGCCAACAATGTCCGCGGGATCGACCTGGTCGTATATTCATCGGCGGTGACCTTTGAAAATCCGGAGCTGAAAGAGGCCCAGGCGAAACAGATCCCGATCATTAAACGGGCGGAGATGCTCGCCTGGATCATGTCCCGTTCGCAGAACCGGATCGCGGTCGCCGGGACCCACGGCAAGACGACGACGACCGCCATGTGCGCCAAGGTCCTTGACGCCGCCAAGCTGAACCCGACCTTTTTGATCGGCTGCGACATGGATTACGTCGGCGGCAACGCCAAAATGGGGAGCGGCGGTTTCTGCGTCGCCGAAGCGGACGAATCGGACAGTTCTTTTCTTTTTCTCTCTCCCACGATTGAAGTTATTACCAATATTGAAGAAGACCACATGGAGCATTTCGGCAACATTGACGAGCTCCTCCGTACTTTCGAAGAATTTGCCGCTCGCGTCCCCTCGACCGGTTTTATCCTGGTTGACGGGACCGATCCCAACAACCGCCGGTTGATGGAGCGGGTCGGCAAACGTTTCATCACTTATGGACTCGACCCGGCGATGGAATACAGCGCCAAGAATATCAAATACTCAAAATTCAATTCATCCTTCATCCTCCAGAAAAAAGGGGAGGATATCGGCGAAGTAACCCTGGCGGTCCCCGGCTGGCAGAACGTCCTCAACAGTCTGGCCGTTTTTGCCATTGGGTTTGAGTTCGGGATCGATTTTTCCCTGATGGTCAGCGCCCTGCAGACCTTCGTCGGCGCCCGCCGCCGTTTTTCGATCGTCGGCGAGCAGGACGACGTCATGATCATTGACGACTACGCCCATCACCCGACCGAGATCAAAGCGACCCTCTCCGCCGCCCGTTCCGGGTGGCCCGGGCGCAAGATCGTCTGCGTTTTCCAGCCGCACCGTTATACCCGGACCAAGATCCTCAAAGACCGGTTCGCTACCGCTTTCGGCGATGCCGACCGGGTGATCATTTCCGATATTTACGCGGCGTCGGAAAAACCGATCCCGGGGATCACCGGACGGACGATCGCCAACTTGCTCGATAAAGATAAAGCGTCCTATATCCCGAAGAAAGAAAAGATCGTTGAACAGTTGATGAAAGAGATCAAGCCGGGGGATATTGTCCTGACGGTCGGCGCCGGCGACATTCACACTGTCGGCAAAGAGATCCTGCTTAGACTGAAGATGAAAGAAAAAGAGGAATGAAATACCTTAAAGACGAACCGTTGAAAAAGCACACCTCGTTTCGGATCGGCGGGCCGGCCCGGTTGTTTTGCGTTCCCAAGAACCAGGCGGAATTGGCCGAAGCGATCGCTTATGCCAAAGAGAAGAAGCTTAAGCGCGCTATTCTTGGGGCGGGGACCAATATCCTGGCGCTAGACAAAGGGTTTCGCGGCTTGGTCATTAAACTATCCAGCGGCTTAAAACGGATCTATTTCAAGGATAATCTGCTCCACGCGGAGGCGGGCGTTTATTTGCCGCAACTGGTCCAAGCGGCGCTCCGCCGTCAGCTGACCGGTTTGGAGTTTCTGGCCGGGATCCCGGGGACGGTTGGGGGGGCGGTCGTGATGAACGCCGGAGCCTGGGGCCGGGAGATCGCGAACTGTCTGGAATACGTTAAAGTGATCGATCGGAACGGCGAGGAACAGCTCTTGAAAAAAAAGGAGCTTGGGTTTGGGTATCGGAAAAGCAGGCTTGAAACAAAGGGGTTGACGGTGGTGGAAGCCGCTTTTAAATTGAAGAGCGGTTCGGCCAAAGCGAGCCGCCAGAAGATCCAGGATTATTTGGCCCAACGAAAAGTTAAACAACCGCTGGGAATCCCGAATGCCGGCAGC
>JBAZMB010000126.1:0-2760 GCA_041649975.1 Candidatus Margulisiibacteriota bacterium
CCTGGGCTTGGCTGATTGGTTGATGGTCCTGGTCCTTTCCTCTCTCCCGCTTTGGGGAATGGAAATTGTTAAGCTGGTTAATATAAGGAAAAGGTTTATTAAATAATGGACTTTATTAAATTCCTTGGGACTGCCGGGGCCAGGGTGGTAGTCTCAAAACAACTGCGTGCTTCCGGCGGGATCTGGCTGTCGCTTGACGGGACGAACCTCTACCTTGATCCGGGGCCGGGAGCTTTGGTCAAAACCCTGGCGGCCAGGCCGAAGCTTGATCCGGCCGACCTGGATGGGATCTTGCTCTCGCATAAACATCTTGACCATTCCAGCGATATTAACGTCATGATCGAAGCGATGACCGAAGGGACCTTTAAAAAACGGGGGGCGGTCTTTGCCCCAAAAGAGGCGCTGGTCGGCGATCCCGTGATCTTAAAATATGTCCGCCACTACCCGGAGCGGCTGGAGATACTCAAAGCTAAAGGCAAGTATAAGGTGGGGGAGTTGACCTTTACCACCCCGGTCCAACATATACATCATAGTACAGAGACCTATGGATTCAAGATCAAAGGCAAGAAGACGACTGTTTCATATATTGCCGATACCAAGTTTTTCCCCGGACTGGTCAAAGCTTATCAAGGTTCCGATATTTTAGTGGTGAGCGTCTTGCGCCAGGAGCCATCGCACCTGGAACACCTCTGCGTTGAGGATTTGAAGAAGCTGGTGAAGGGGATCAAGCCCCGGGTGACCATCATGACCCATTTTGGCAAGCTCATGCTGGCGGCCAAGCCGTGGCTACTCGCCGAGCAATTGAGCCGGGAGCTGAAAAGTAAAGTTATTGCCGCTACTGATGGGATGACTTTCAAGTTATAAAGATGTCCGCTTGATAGTTGCGGCTCGATTGTGATATATTTACAACCGATGTCTAAAAATATTAATCAATTACGCATTTTGTTGATCTTAGGGATCGTGGCCGCCTCCGTTTACGTGCTGTTCCAATTCCCGCTTAATCTTGGGCTAGACCTGCAGGGCGGGACTCGCCTGGTTTATGAAGGGCAAGAGACCGAAAAAGTCAAAGTCAGCGATGATTCCATGGCCGGCGTGGTCGCGGTCATTCGCAACCGGATCGATGGGCTAGGGGTAAGCGAACCGACCATCCAACGCAAGGGGCAATCCCAGGTCATCGTTGAACTTCCCGGGATCAAAGACCCGGAGCGGGCGATCGCCCTGATCGGTGACACCGCGATGTTGGAATTTGTGGAAGCGGAGTGGCTTCCTGGCGACGCCCGAGGGGCCTCGCCGGAAAAAGTTAAAGAATTTTACGGAGCTGACGCCAGGATCGGGACCGTTAAAGAGGAACAGGATGGGCGGATCGTCAGTGAAAAGCCGATCGTTCTGAAAAAAACCGTTTTGACCGGGGCCGACCTGAAAGGGGCCTTTCCCGGTTTTGACCAGTACGGGAACCCGGTTGTTGATATCGAGTTTAACGATAACGGCGCCAAGATCTTTGCCGAAGTGACCGCCCGATCGGTCAATAAGCCGATCGCCATTATCCTCGACCGGAAGATCATTTCCGCCCCGAACGTTAGAGAGCCGATCCCATCCGGCCGCGCCCAGATCTCCGGCAGTTTCAAAGCCGAAGATGTTCGCGACCTGGTCATCAAGCTGAAGGCCGGCTCGCTTCCGATCCCGGTTAAAATGGTAGAGACCAGGATCGTTGGCCCGTCGCTCGGTAAAGATTCGATCGACCGGAGCAAGATCGCCGGCGTCCTCGGTTTTCTTTTTATCGTTGCTTTTATGGTCATTTATTACCGGCTGCCCGGTTTTATCTCGGTTATCTCGCTCGCGATCTATGTTCCATTGACCTTGGCTATCCTGGCCGCTTTCCATACGACTTTAACCCTGCCCGGTATTGCGGGTTTTCTGCTCACCCTCGGCATGGCGGTTGACGCCAACGTCATTATTTTTGAAAGATTAAAGGAAGAACTGCGGCTTGGTAAAACGGTGAAAGCTTCTTTTGCCGCCGCTTTTGACCGGGCCTTTGCCGCCATTCTTGATTCCAACGTCACCACCATTATCGGCGCGGTGACCTTGTTCTTTGTCGGGACCGGGACGATCCGCGGGTTTGGCGTTACGCTGACGATCGGTATCCTGGTGTCGATGTTTACCGCTTTAACCCTGACCCGCATGATGCTTAATATGCTGGTCGACGCCAAGATCGTAACCGATCCCAATTCGAAATTACTTTATAAATAAGAGGAGCTTATGTTCGACATCATTAAAAAATCGAAAATGTTCCTGACCATTTCCGGGGCGTTGGTCGCCCTGGCGTTGGCCACGCTCCTTTTTAATTTTATGGTCCATGGCAAACCGATGAATTTCGGGATCGATTTTACCGGCGGGACAATGCTTAATCTCCGCTTTGCCAAGGCAGTGACGGTCGGCGATGTCCGCCAGGTCATGGATGGCTATGGTTTAGGGGAGAGTGTGATCCAAAAAGCCGGTGATCAGGATATCCTGATCCGGACCAAACCTTTGGATAACGATGTTCGGACCAGACTGCTGGCCGATTTTAACACCAAGATCAGCCAGACCGAGATCCTGGAAGCGGACGTTATTGGCCCGACGATCGGGAAGGAACTAGGGCAGCAGGCGATCTGGGCTTTGCTCCTGGCTTCGCTTGGCATCATCATTTATGTTTCCTTCCGCTTTGAGGTTAAATACGCAATGGCGGGTCTTTTGGCCCTTTACCATGACGCGATCATTACT
>JBAZMB010000127.1:0-2722 GCA_041649975.1 Candidatus Margulisiibacteriota bacterium
CGCTTTATGCCAATGCCGCCGGCGCGATCCCGGTCATCCAATCGCTGATGGCCAAAGGACTTCCGCTGGGAACTTCTCTCGCCTTCCTGATGGCGGTCTCCGGCTTATCACTGCCGGAATTTCTGATCCTGCGGACGGTGCTCAAGCCAAGATTGTTGTACGCTTATTTTGGCATTGTAACCTTAGGTATTATTTCCACCGGTTATTTGTTCAATATTATTTTTAACTAAATGGGAATAAAAATGCACAAAATCACCTTCCGCTCATTACTAATCGCGATTCTCTTTATTGTCATGTTCTTGGTTATCGCTTCTATTCCAGACGATGAAGGGCCAATTCCCGATCACCATCAATCATGCGAACCATAAAAAACCGATCCTTGACAGATTTAAGTCCCCGGCTTATTATTGGCATATGCCAATATCAAAAGGAGGAGAGCCTTGCCTCGTCCTTGCAAATACCGCCGGATAAATCACCAGCCAGGCCGAAACCTTTTTAAACCAGCCGGGGTTCCCATGGGCGAGCTAGCTGAAGTGGAGTTGAAACTGGATGAATACGAAGCAATTAGACTAGCTGATCTAACTGGGCTTTACCAGGAAGAAGCGGCCAAAAAAATGGGGATTTCAAGACAGACTTTTGGTAATATTTTGCAAGTAGCCCGTCAAAAAGTCGCAGACGCAATCGTAAACAGTAAAGCGATCAGGATAAAAAGCGGCTGCTGCCATGGCCGCGGAAGTTGTCGTAAGTTAAATAAAGGAGAACCATATGAAAATCTGCATTCCAACCAAGACGAATAAAGGAAAAGAAGCGCTTGTTCACGACCATTTTGGCAGCGCCCCATTTTTCACCATCTATGACACCGAAAACGACTCGATCAAAACGATCGGCAACGCCGAGGAACACCATTCACACGGCATGTGCCAGCCAATGAGCCATTTAACCGGTGAAAACATCGAGGTGGTTGTTTGCGGCGGGATGGGCGCGAGAGCCGTGCAAAAACTCAACGACGGCGGCATCAAAGCTTACAAAGTCATCCCCGGAACAGTAGCCGAAGTTATCAGCCAATTCACTAAGGGTGGGCTTGAAGAAATAACCTTGGCCGGAGCTTGCGATCAACACCATTGTCATTGAGTTATAATTAAAATGTTAATTCTGATTGTCGCGGCAAGCTTGTGTTTAGTCCTCTCTCTGGCGGTTGACCGTCAAAAGACCTATGACGGCTGCCAGCGAGGGCTAAAAATGTTCTTGAACCTCTTGCCAACCCTTTTACTGATCATTGCCCTGATCAGCATTTTTCTTTATCTGACGCCGGGGGAGGTTTTGTCGGCAATCCTTGGCGCGCGCAGCGGATTTCTGGGCGTGACCATCGCCGCGCTCATCGGCTCGATCGCCCTTATCCCCGGGTTCATCGCCTTCCCGCTGGCGAGAATATTTTTAAGCCTCGGCGTTCCGGCAATCACGGTTGCGGTCTTTATCACGACCTTGATGATGGTTGGGATCCTGACCCTGCCGTTGGAGATCAAATTTTTCGGCCGGAAAGCGGCTTTCATGAGAAATGGGCTAAGCTTCATTGGCGCTTTCGCGATCGGTCTGTTAATGGGATTATTCCTATGAAAACCAACCGCTTATTTAAAGATTACTTTTGGACAATCCTCTTTGCCATCTTTATCGGCGGGTCACTGTTCATTGGTTATGAGCCCGGAGAACAGATCTACGGCAATTTCCAACAATTCTTTTGGGAAATGGCTTCTTTTCTCCCCCTGATGTTCTTACTGATCGGCCTGTTTGACGTCTGGGTCCCCAAAGAAAAGATCGAACGGCATATTGGAACGGAAAGCGGTTTTATTGGCACTTTCTGGATAATTCTCCTGGCGACCCTTCAGGCCGGCCCGCTCTACGGCGCTTTTCCGGTCGCGTATATCTTAAGTAAAAAAGGAGCCAGCCCGCGCAATGTTTTCATCTATCTCGGCGCCTTCAGTGGACTGAAGATCCCCATGCTCACTTTTGAGATCGGCTTCCTCGGCTTGAAATTTTCCCTCCTCCGCACCCTCATTTCAATACCAGTCTTTATCGCGATCGGTTTTATCATGGAAAAATATTTGGGTAAAGACTATAAGGTCATGAACGGGCTGGGAACTGGTGATTAAGCCGCTTGATTTTTCCCCAGCCGCTTTGCATAATATCATTATATGGCGGAAAAACGGCAAGAATGGGGAACCAAGCTCGGCATCATCTTAGCGGTCGCCGGTTCAGCTGTCGGTCTTGGTAATTTCCTCCGCTTTCCGGTCCAGGCGGCGCAAAACGGCGGCGGCGCCTTTTTAATCCCCTACTTCATTTCTTTCGTCCTGCTCGGTATCCCACTCATGTGGATCGAATGGGCGATCGGCCGGCATGGCGGGCTTTTTGGCCACGGAAGCGCCCCGTTCATCCTCAACCGGCTTTGGAAAAATCGGCTGGCCAAATATCTGGGCGTAGTCGGCATTTTCGGCCCGGTCGTTATTTTTATTTATTACACCTATATTGAATCGTGGCTCCTGGGCTATGCTTTCTTTTCTCTGACCGGCCAGCTCTTCGCGGTTATTACTCCAGCGGCGATGAAAGACTTTCTGACCGCTTATCAAGGATTAGCGCCAGGAAGCAACCTTATGACCGCTTACGTCTTTTTTCTTATTACTTTTCTGATCAATTTCTATTTTGTCTACCGCGGCGTGCAGGGAGGGAT
>JBAZMB010000128.1:0-2705 GCA_041649975.1 Candidatus Margulisiibacteriota bacterium
TGCCTTTCTGGCGGCTATCCCGTCCCGCCTGCTCCAGATCAGTTTTTCGCTCCGGTTTGATCAGCTTGGCGAGTTGGTCGATAAGCCCGAATTATTCCGCCAGCATCTTTGGCGCGAAGGCGAGCGGTTTGATCTGCTGAGCGCCGATGAGCTCGCGAGAAAGATCAGCGATAAATTTGAGGATTCGACGGTCGGGGCGGCGCTAGCCGTCTTTGCCGAACATCGGCTGGCTTTAGACCCGGAACGGGCCGAAGCGTTGCTGCGCGACAATCTGCCGCGGATCGTGGAGGCGGTAGTGGGCGAGGACAAGCCTAATTACGCCAGCCTGCGCGAAAGCAAGGAAGCGCTCTCCGCCCTTGGCAGTTCGCCGCTAATCCTCGATTTTCTCCGCCGCTTGGACCAAGGCGAAAAGACCTTGGAAGCCGTCGCGGAAGCGATCGATTATTTTCGGGAGCGAGCGCCTCGGGATCCGGGGATCTGCCGTTTTGAAGTCGAGTTCAATTTGCGCGATGGGGCTTGTCGCGAAGCTTTGGCCGCTTGCCACGCTCTGGTCGCCTTAGAACCCAATGAAAAAGGTCACGCTACGAAGTATGGACAGATCGGCTCTGTTGCCGAGAAAAAAGGTTGGTTTGTCATCGCCCAGGAAGCGTATCGGGCGGCGGCGGCGCTCGATAAAACTAAAGGGTACGACCAGAAGGCCAAAGCGGCGGAAAAAGCGGAAAAGGGAGCGAAAGAAAAAGCCGTCCGGGATGAGAGCGCGAAACTTTTAGCCGCTTGGAAAAAAGCGGAAAAAGATCTTAAACAGGCGGCCGCGCTCTATGACCTAATTGATGGCGATCCGGGTAAAATAGATTCGATCGCCGCTAAGCCGAGCTTGAATTTTGTTAGTAAGCGATCGGCACTTGCTCTATTTAGACGATTGGAAGAATTAGCGATAGAGCGCGGTGAAGAGTCCCTGGCTCAATATTATCTTTATCAGCAGAACACTATTATCAGCGCGATCTTTGAGCAGGTAGCGCGGAACAACGCCATCGACCAGGAACGGGCGGATATTATTTACGAATTATTGAAGAATCAAGAGATCGCGGAGATAGAGCAATCCCTTGCTGAAACGCTTTACGCCGTCGCGAAAGACAAAGCTAAACGTTATCACCTGCTGGCGAAAGACATTCTCTGGAACTACGGTTTTGACGCGGCAAACGACGCGTATGCCAAAGGGCTGGGGGTAAAATGCCTGGCCCATTTGTTGATCTGCCAGGAGCTGCGCCCGGAAGATTTCCAAGTAAAACACAACTTGAGCGTGGTTTTAACTTTTTTAGGCGTGCAATTTATTGAGATCGAAGAATATGCCGAGGCGGAGAAGTATTTCCGCCGGGCGCTTTCGAACGAGCCGAACTGTTTTCCCGCCCTGGAAAAACTCGGGTATTTGCTGGCGAAAAGGGGGGCGCTGGACGAGGCGGAAGCTGTTTGCCGCCGGGCCCTTGACGTTGAAGTCAAATTGCCGAACGAGCAACAAGCCCGGATCATGGCGGCGGGTCGGGCCCAGGTTTATAATAACTTATTTGCCGTGGCCCTGAACCGGTTTGAGGCATCTGGCGACGAAGCTCATTTGAGCCCGGCCGAGGAACATCTTAAAAGGGCGATCGCTATCCTGCCGAAAGTCGCGAAGTTCCGCTTTAATTTGGCTATCGCGCAATTGTTGAAAGGTGATTTTACCGCCGCGCTGGGCTGGATGACCAATTATCAGGCGGGAGAAGAAGTAAAATCGGAATGGGTGCTCAGTTTTATGCGCCAAGTTATCCGGCGGCTGGCTTTGCACGAAGCCGACCGGGGGAACGAACAAATTGGCCAGTATTTAACAAAAGCTTGCGATCATTTAATGGCGGGTGTGCAAGCTGATCCGGCTAACAAACAACTGGCGGACGACTTCGCCCAGAGGCTCGAGGGTTGTTTTTATCTCGGTTATCCTATGCTTGGCGCGAAAGGTCTTGATCATTTTATGACCCCGGAATGGGCGGGGAGTGAAGCGCAGGCGTGTGCCTTAAGAGTTAAAGAAGAGCTCGCTAATCCAGCTCGTACATAATCGCCGCCAGGCTGGCGAGCCCGGCCGTTTCCGTACGCAAGATCCTCTTCCCTAAACTAATTGGCTTGAACCCGTTTTTTATCGCCAGGTCGACTTCTTGACGGCTGAACCCTCCCTCTGGTCCGATCAAAAGCAGGATCGATTGGGGGAGTCCTTTTAGGATCGCTTTGAGAGTTAATTCTTTCTCCAACTCCCAGGGGATTAGAGCCAGTTCGTATTGATCTTTTAGTTTTAGCACCCCTTCAAACTGATGTAACGTTGTGACTTCCGGGACGATCGCCCGGCCGCACTGTTCCGCCGCTTCTTTGGCCAGCTTGTGCCAGCGTTCCAGTTTGGCTTGTTTCGGCAGTGATCGTTCCGTGATCATTGGAATGATTTTGTTGACCCCAAGCTCCGTGCATTTCTCAACGATAAAGTCCATTTTCTGCCCTTTGGCCAGCGCCTGGGCGATCGTGACCTTAACTTTGGGCTCGGTTTCGGCCAGCCTCCGGTTAACGATCTGGCAGGTGATGATTGCTTTGGTCATGGTCTCGATCTTAACGTGGTAAATATAGCCGTCGCCGTTGAACAGCTCTAAATCGTCACCTGGCTTTAAACGAAGGACGTCTTTGACATAATGCAG
>JBAZMB010000129.1:0-2700 GCA_041649975.1 Candidatus Margulisiibacteriota bacterium
CGTGACAGGCAGGCGCGTTAAACCAGACTACGCTACGGGCCCACTATTAACAATGACAATCATTAGTATATCAGATAACAAAATCCTTGAAAAGTAGAAATACCCCAAGTGTTGTACTATAATTATATAATGATAAAGAAATTAGCCGTCATTATGCTCCTGCTCTGCGCCGCCACCCTCGCCTTTGCCGCTGACCAAACCACCGGCCAAGCGACCACCCAAACCGACCAGGACTATATCAACAAGCTTTATTACCGGCACAACAAGCTGGAATTACTGACCCGGAGACGGCTGATCGATGAAAAACGGAATTACAACAACACCGATATCAATACCACAACCTTCTATTTGCCGTCTTACCGGGACTCCAGCACCAACATTACCAGCCAGAGCTATGAAAAATCAGAGACTAAAGTGATCAACGAATGGTTCATCTATCTCGGCGGGATCAGCGAAATCTCCGACCTGGAATTCTTAAAAGTGGTCGGCGATGACCGGGAATTGGCCCGCGCGCAATCGATCGAAGACCAAAAGGGATCGATGCGTTTTATCGGCAATATCTTTATCGGTTCCGGCCTCGGGGTCATGCTGGGAGGAGCGGCGCTGGGAGCCGACTCCAAATTCGTAACCGCCGGAGCGCTCGGCATGGTCGTCGGTTTCTTCATTGACGCTTTTAACGGCACGCCGGCCCATTACATCAAACCGGCCTACGCCCAGCAGAAGATCGACGAATACAATGTCGGCCTCAAACAGAAATTGAATCTCCCCCTCAATTACGAATAGCCGCTAATTGACCAGCGAAACGGCCTGGCTTTGCGGGGCGCGGAAGAAATAGCGGTTCCAACTCTCGGGGGTCGTGGTGATCCTGGTTATATGCAAATAAAGGGTCGAAGACGGCCGGTACGGTTTGGTCCGCAGGTTCAGCCCCACCTCTTCATAATGACGGTCCCCTTTCCGGCTATTACAGGCGGAGCAGCAAACTACGACGTTCTCCCAGACATCTCGTCCTCCCCGGCTTTTGGGAATCACGTGATCAATCGTCAACGTCGCATGTTTTTTGCCGCAGTACTGGCAGGTATGGTTGTCACGCAGAAAAATGTTCTTGCGCGAAAAGACGACGTCGGAAAATGGGATAAAAACATAATGGCTCAAGCGGATGACTTCGGGAAGGCGGAACTGGCCGTTGATCACTTTGCCATTATAGACCAGGCCGGTCGCTTTACCCTTGTAGAGCAGGCTCATCGCCCGCTGCCAACTGGTAATATTGATCGGCATGAAGGAAGCATTCAGGACCAGAACTTTCCCATTTGCCATCACCCCATTATCTTAGCTCTTTTTGGCAAACGCTTCAAATCAGCGCCGCTTCTTTTTGCCGGCTTCGTGCTATAATATTTTTATGAGCGAACAAAATGAAGTGATCCAATTCGTTAATAATTACCACGACATCAGCACCGACCGCGGCTTTCAGTTTGAGTTCACCTGCAACCGCTGCGGCACCGGCTACCGGACCAAGTTCGAAACCTGGACAACCGGTAATATCGCCAGCGCCCTGCAAACCGCCAGCAGTCTCTTTGGCGGGGTTTTCAATAAAGCGTCGGAGATTGGCCAACAGGTCCGTTCCGCCGCCTGGAAACAGGCCCACGACAAAGCTTTTTCCAACGCGATCAACTCGATCAAGCCGAGTTTTATTCAATGCCCGCGCTGTTCGACCTGGGTCTGCCGCAAGAGCTGCTGGAACGATAAAAAGGGATTATGCAAACAGTGCGCCCCAGATTTGGGCGTGGAAATGGCCGCCGCTCAAGCGAGTAAATCAGTGGAAGAAGTCTGGGCCCACGCCGCCATGGCTGAAGAAGACAAAAAATTGGATACCGCGCAGTGGAGGAAGAACATCAAAGCCTCCTGCCCCAAATGCGAAGCGCCGCTGGCGACCAATGCCAAGTTCTGTCCGCAATGCGGCGAGAGCCTCGCTCTAGCCGCCTGCCCAAAATGCAAAGCGACCTTGAATCCTGGAGTTAAATTCTGCCCAGACTGCGGCACAAAGCTTTAGGTCCGGCTTTTCAATTCCCGGATGGCGTCACGAGCGATCCATTTTGCTGCCGGTGAATCAATTTTAACGATCTCTTCCCCAACTTTGAGCGCTTGAACATTCAAGGTTTTGTTTCGTTTGCCGATCTGCCGCAGCGCCCAATTGACCGCTTTCTTCACGAAGTTCCGCTCATCGGTCGAATACTTCTTGATCAGCGGGAAAAATGGCTTAAACTTCTCATCCGGCGCTTTCTTGTCATGGACCGCCAGGCAAGCCATCATTACGAACCCGGCCCGCCGGACAAACTCTTCTTTCCTAACCGCCCACTCCCTCGCCTTTTTGTAAGGTAAAGGAGTTTTGTCAAAAAGATTGGAACAGACCAGGTCGCAAATATCCCAGGAATCGAACGCTTTGACCCAGCGCTCCATCTGTTGGTCGGTCACCTGCTTATAGTCGTCGATAAACCCAGCCAACAGCCGCGCCTCGTGGATCCCGGTTTGCCATAACTCCGCCGCCAGCCGGTGGTCCTTCCCAATTTTCTTCGCCAGCGCGCGGAGGGTCGGAATACTGATGCCAAGGGTATTTTTGGGATTGATCCCGAAACGAGCCATCCCGGCGACGTTCTTGGAATTGGCGTGCTTTTTTAGTTCGGCGAGGATTTCTTTTAAATTCAT
>JBAZMB010000130.1:0-2691 GCA_041649975.1 Candidatus Margulisiibacteriota bacterium
GTCGAGGAGGAGGTTCGGTTTTTTCTCTTTGGCGATCTTGGTCGCGGCGATCACTTTGTCGACATCAGGGTGGACCGCCGAAGTTTTGGTCGAGAAGGAGAGCATGGCGACCCGCGGTTCGCGGCCAACGAGTTTGACGAACTGGTCGGCGGTCTGGATGGCGATGTCGGCAAGTTGCTCCGCGGTCGGATTGGGCACGACGCCGCAGTCGCCGTAAAAGAGGATCCCTTCCTCGCCAAAAGTTTTGTCCGGCAGGATCATCACGAAATAGCTGGAGATGATCGATTGGCCGGCCCCTTTGCCGATGCAGTCAATCGTTGCCCGCAGGGTGTCGGCGGTCGTGTGGGTCGCGCCGGAAACCATCCCGTCGGCTTCTCCCTGGTCGACCAGCATCGCGCCGAAGTAGGGGTAGTCGCGGGTCAAGAGCTGGCGCGCTTTTTCGATCGTCATTCCTTTCGCGGCCCGTTTGTCTTTCAAGACCTGGATAAATTTATCAAGCTTGGGGTGTTCCAACGGATTGATGATCGTCATGCCGGAAAGGTCAACGTCGCCGGCACCGGGGGTCTTTTTGATCTTGTCGGCTTCGCCGATCAGGACGATCCTGGCGATCTTACTTTGGGCGGCCAGTTCCGCCGCTTTCAGGGTCCGGGCGTCATCGGTTTCCGGGAGGACGATCGTTTTATTGAGGCGCTTGGCTTTGTTCCAGATCTCGGCAATTAAGTCCATTTTTATTTCTCTTTTCTAGGGAATCAACGTTCCCAAGCAGCTATTTTACTACAAGTTCGTATTTCCGGCTACCCAGGCCGATCTTCTCGGCGTGAGCGAGCTGGATGCTCCAGTCGACGGCTGGCCAAAGGGCGCGGAACTTATCGCCGCCGGCCGCTTTATTGACCAGATCGACGCACGCCTGGTCGAGAGCGACCGGGTCGAAAGAAGCGGCGATCCCGATATCCGGGACGACCGGCGGGTCGTTGTGCGGATAGCAGTCGCAATTCGGCGAAACGTCAGTGATGAAACTAATATAAGCGATCTTTCCTTTAAAGTGGGCGGCGATCCCGGCGGCGTATTCGGCTATTTTCTCCTGGACCAGTTGGGGTGAGCCGAACCAGCAGGCGTCATAGGTTTGGTTTTTACGGCAAGTTCTGACTTCCGGGCAATTTCGGCAATCCTGGTGCATTTTTAACTTCCCCAGCTTGCTGCCTAACCCCATGCCGATATTTTTTAGGGCGCCGCCGAAGCCGGTCGTTTCATGTCCTTTAAAATGAGTGATTACGATCATCGCCTTGGCGGTCAACGCTCTGGCGGCAACATAAAGTTTTTTAAAACGCGGGTAATCGACGGCTAATTCCCGGCCCCGCTGGTCGCCCGGTTCATCGGCGATGATCGTTTCCGCGCCGGTCTTGTCCAGCGTATAGCCATGTTCGTGCGCCGTTTGCAAATGAGTTTCATTGTTGTTCCGCTTGCCGTTATAGAGAGTATTGGCGTCGGTCCAGAAGGGGAGTCCGCCAAGTTGTTTGATCTTAGCGGCGATCGGGCTGACCCGGTCAGGCTTAAGGTACGCGTTATTCCCCGGTTCCCCGAAATGGATTTTCAGGGCGATGGGGTCGTTTTGAGAGATTATAGAATTTAAGCCGGCGTTGGCAAACAATTGAGCGGCAGCTTCGGTGTTTTTGGTGAAATAGACTTGCGACATTTACTTAACAATAGTCTATTCCACTTATATTTTCAAGTCTTCTAATAACGTGAAATTAAACGGCAAACATCGTGATATACATTTGGCCGGATGAATTCTGATTAATGGAGGATAATAATGCGCGCTGATGGAGTTTATCACCGGGCTGTAACCTGGGCCCGGATAAATGGGACGGAAAATATGAGGACGAAGTTCGCTATGACTTCGAACGATCCGGAAGTCTTAGGGAGATTGGCCAATGATCCCTCACGTATAGTTAGATTAAATGTCGCGGCTAATCCGGTTGCTCCCGTTAAGTTGCTTCATAAACTGGTACAAGCGGAAGACTTACAGTTTGAAGATAAGGTCGTAGGGAGCGTGACTCTTCAGGTTGTGCATAATCCGAATACGAGCGCTGAAACACTTCAAATGGTAGCTGATAAGTGTCTCCCCGCTCTTTATCCTTTTGTGGCCAGACATCAAAATACTTGGCGGATAACACTTGAACAGCTCTTTAGTGCTGACGCTAAACAATATGTCTTGGCGCTGCGCCAAGAGTTGGCTGAAAATAGCGTGACCCCGGCCGAGATCCTTGATCAGTTGGCAAATTCAGAAAGCTTTCATGTGAGAATGAGGGTTGCCGGAAATCGCAGTACGCAGGCCGGGACTCTTGCTCGCTTGAAAAACGACCCAAATCCATATGTTCAAAGAGCGCTTAAGGACAATCCTTTCATTCCGCTCCGATAGTAAAAACCTTAGATCTTAGCTTCTTTCGCCAATTCCGCTACTTTCTTCAAATATTCCAGGGCGTTCTTAACTTCCTGCATATCTTGCCAGGTTGTCCATTTGGGGGAGCCTTTTTCCTTCGAGGGATTGCGCAGTAAATAAGCCGGATGGAAGATCGGCATGATCGAAATGTCTTTTTTACCGGGGAACTTGAACCAACGGCCGCGGAGCGAGGTCATCGGATCGTCCATGTCTAATATTGCTTTGACCGCCGGCGCGCCGAGCAGGACGAT
>JBAZMB010000131.1:0-2552 GCA_041649975.1 Candidatus Margulisiibacteriota bacterium
GTCTCGAGGAGATTTTTAATTAGTTTTAGTTGTTGTTGCATTTAGTTTATCCTTTTCTCTGATTATTCTAGCGAATCAAGCATGGAAACCTGCGACAATATCGTCGCGGTTTCCATGCTAAAGCAATCGTTTATCTTCACCATTAACCTTCTGTCCTTTTATATAATCTATCACTTTTCGTAATGAATCCGCATCCTTAATCTCGTAAGCCCGATAGCCTCTTCCCCAAAGCTTTCGATTATCAAAACGATTGGTCGGGAACTTAGCTAATACTTCTTTAGCGCTAAGTCCTTTGACCATCTTCATTACATACTCATTGCTATCGTCAGCCTGCTTCTCAATGAGCAAATGAACATGATCGATCAGAATGCCATAACATTCGATCCTAAAGCCCTTCTCCTTACAAATGTCGGCAAAAGATCCTTTTAAGCATTCCGCAACCTCTTCCGAAATCAATTGCCTTCTTTTATAAGTCGAAAAGACATAGTGAACATACTTCCCCATCCTGCCAACCCCTTCCACCCATCAATATTAGAAGCCTGCGACAGTATCGTCGCGACTTCCTGGCCTTAAATTAACCAAGAAAAAAGAGCCAACTAACCTTCTCAAGCCAAATAGCTTTGCTATGAAACTCTCGTATTTTTTTAATTATTTCCCTTGGCCTATTGTTCTCAGCCTTAATTTGAAGGTCACAATATTCAACAACATTTCTGACTCGTACTTTAGAACCTGAAATATTCTTATTCAAATAATGGTCATTAACCAATCCGTTTTCCTTGTTCAGATTAGTATAATTTACTATTTCTTCCCATAAATCATCGGCCAACCTTTTAGGCAATCTTAAAGCAACACCTATTACCAATAATGCTATCCCAACAATAATCCCTGTTTTCATTTTTCCCCTCCGGAAACCGCGACAATATTGTCGCTGGTTTCCGTTTAAACCCAACTATCCTCGGAAGTTCATTTTTTTCCTAAAAACATCCCCAATTCACCATATCCAGGCTGTTTCACTCCATCATGTTCATAATTATAAAACACAATATAATCTACTTTACCGGTAAATTTATTAAATCTGATAATATCCGGTGCTGGCCATTCGGACTTACTGTTCGTGTTTATTCTAAATTCATATACTCCATTAGTAAACAATACACAAAACCCTACAAATATGAGTGTAGTTACTATAATCGCAAGCTGTTTATTATTCACTTCATTTTCCTCCCCATTATTACTCTCTCCCAAGGAAACCGCGGCGACATTGCCGCAGATTTCCGTTCTAATTACATACTTTTAATTAGCAAACACTTTCTGAAGAAACCATTTTCCATCAATATCATTTGAAAAATAGGCCCCCTCATAAACATATGAATAAACATTCGAGCCAGACAATGACTTATATTTAATGCTAACATTCAATATGCAATTATTTCCTATTGGGTAATCGAACATAGTCAAAAAATTATATGTTTGACCGGGGAACATAACTATTTTACTCCTACTATCAATAGGTGCTTCCTTTTTAATAGGAGCACTTTCGCCTTGCTTTAATGTATATATTAAATGACCACCTACAATCTCTAGCGGGGACTGAAGACATGTCATAGCAAAATATCTTTTTGAAGACTTCTCCTGCCTGAGAACAGCATCAACCTTTAAATATGGCCTTGAAGCTAGACTATAATAATTTGAAGTTGCTATATAACTTCCATAAGCACTAAACGCCGAAATAATTGCAGCAACAGCGGAAACAATTGCAATTATTACTACCCAATTATTTGTTCCTATCTTCTTTTTACTTTTTATTTTATTCATTATTTATCATTAGCTATTTCAACAAAGCCAAACCCTCCAGGAAACCGCGGCGATATTGCCGCAGGTTTCCGCCTTCATTCGCAGGCTGCCTGGATCTTTACATTTTCTTCGTAAGCTTCACAAACTCTTCTTCCGTCAAGATCGATACCCCCAACTTTTTCGCTTTATCGTACTTGGATCCAGGATCGGTCCCGGCGACGACGTAGTCGGTCTCTTTGGAGACGGCCGAACTGGCCGAGCCGCCGAGCTGACGGACCAGCTCTTCCGCTTCCGGGCGGGTGTAGTGCTCCATCCCGCCGGTGAAAACAAACTTCTTCCCCTTAAGCGGCCCCGTCTGCCGCTTCCCGCCCCCTTTAACTTTAACCCCCGCTTTGACCAGCTTCTCAATCAAATGGCGGTTCTCTTTTTCCTTAAAGAAAACAACGATCCCTTCGGCTACCTTGGGTCCGATTTCGTGGATCTTTCCCAGCTCATCGGCCGGCGCGTTAGCAAGCTGGTCGATATCGACGTAATGATCGGCCAGAAGCTGGGCGGTCCGACGGCCAACCAACCGGATCCCAAGCGCGTAGATCAGCCGATCGAACGGCCGGGATAAACTCCCCTGGATCGAATCGATCACGTTTTGGGCCGACTTCTCCCCCATCCGTTCCAGCTTGAGGATATCAACTTTCGTGAGAGTGTATAGATCGGCCGCGTCGGCGATCAGTTTCTTTTCGACTAGCTGGTCGATCAAGGCC
>JBAZMB010000132.1:0-2527 GCA_041649975.1 Candidatus Margulisiibacteriota bacterium
GGGATCCTGGGGAGTTACACCACTTTTTCCAGTTTTGGGCTCGATACCTTCCATCTTTTCCGCGACGGGGAAATGACGCTGGCGGTTTTAAATATTCTGCTGAACAATGTGCTGGGGATTTTGCTGGTCTTTATTGGCTACGGGATCACGCGGTTGGTTTTCAAATTCATTTAGATCGCCGGCTTGATGATCTCTTTATATTTTCCCGGCGGGAGTCCTTCTAGTTTCAGCGGGCCGATCGCTACTCGAACCAGGCGGAGGCAGGGGAGCCCGACGGCGGCGGTCATTTTCCTCACCTGGCGGTTTTTCCCTTCTCTAATCGTCAGTTCGATCCACGAAGTAGGAATGCTTTTTCGGAAACGGATCGGCTTCGATCGTTCCCACAGCTTTGGTTCCTGGATCGCCCGGACTTTGGAGGGAAGGGTTTTATACCCTTCGATCAAAACCCCGCTTTTTAGTTTAGCTAGCTGTTCAGGGGTCGGGATCCCTTCGACCTGCGCCCAATAGGTCTTTTCCACTCTGTTCTTAGGATTGCTGATCCGGTGGTTCATCGCCACGTCGTTGGTTAATAAAAGTAATCCTTCGCTGTCGTAGTCGAGCCGTCCGACCGAGTAGATCCCCGGTACCTTGATGAAATCCTTCAGCGTCTTTCTCCCCATTTCATCGGTGAACTGGCAGAGGACCTCGAAAGGCTTGTTAAATATGGCGTATTTGAGCATATGATAATTATACTACGAATAGACACCATCCCCCAACATGTTCAAGTCTCTACTTTCATGGTAAAATTAGGGTTCGCTTTATGGGACTAGACAAAATAATCATCAAAGGGGCCCGGGAACACAACCTCAAGAACGTTAATCTTGAGATCCCCAGGTACAAACTGATCGTTTTCACCGGCTTGTCCGGTTCCGGCAAGTCCTCCCTCGCTTTTGATACCCTTTACGCCGAAGGCCAGCGGCGCTATGTTGAATCCCTTTCCGCTTACGCCCGCCAATTCCTGGAACAGATGGCCAAGCCGGACGTCGATTCGATCGACGGGCTCTCACCGGTCATTTCGATCGACCAGAAAGCGCCGCCGCGCAATCCCCGCTCTACCGTCGGGACCGTTACCGAAATTTACGATTACTTCCGTTTGCTTTACGCCAACATCGGCATTCCGCATTGTCCCAAATGCGGTAAGAAGATCGAACGGCAGACCGCCCAGCAGATCGTCGACCAGATGCTGGAGATGCCCGATGGGGAAAAGGTCATGGTCCTGGCCCCGGTCATTCGCGGGCGCAAAGGGGAGTACAAGAGCCTCTTCACCGACATTCAAAAAGACGGTTTCATCCGGGTTCGGGTTGACGGCAAGGTCCTTGAACTTCCCGACATCCCCGACCTGGACAAAAAGCTTAAGCACGATATCGCTATTGTCATCGACCGGATCGTCGTTAACGCCGGGAATCGGAAGCGGCTCAACGAGTCGGTCGAGAACGCTTTGCGTTACGGCAACGGGATCGTCGAGGTCCTGGTCGAAAAAGCGGGGGCCAAGCCGAAGATTTTCAGCGAAAAGTTTGCCTGCGCCGAATGCGGCATCTCGCTCGATGAGATCACCCCGCGCATTTTTTCGTTCAACAGCCCGTACGGCGCCTGTCCGGACTGCAAAGGGTTGGGGGACAAGCTCGAGTTCGATCCCGACCTGGTCATTCCGAACCGGAACCTGACCCTGGCCGAAGGGGCGATCGTTCCCTGGGGTGAAGCGGCGTCGTATTATTTGCAAAAACTCGAATCAGTCGGCGAGGCTTATGGTTTCGACCTGAATACGCCGGTCAAAAAACTGACCAAAGAGCAAATGAACATTATTCTCTACGGCAGTAAGAAGCCGATCAAGTTCAAGTACGTCATGGACCGGGGGTATTGGGAGAACGAGGGGACCTTTGAAGGGGTGATCGGCAATCTCCGCCGCCGTTATCTCGAGACCAAATCAGAAAACGTCCGGTTTTACCTTTACCGCTACATGAGCTCGATCCCGTGTTCGGTCTGCGGCGGGAAACGGCTCAAGCCGGAATCCCTTTCGGTCCTGGTCGGCGGCAAATCGATCGCCGAATTGGCGGCGATGCCGATCAACGTCATCCAAAAATTCATCGAAGATCTCCGCTTTAACGAACGGGAACAGACCATTTCCAAGCAGATCATCAAAGAGATCAAGGCGCGGCTGACTTTCCTGATCAATGTCGGCCTTTCTTATCTGTCGCTCGACCGCCAATCGTCGACCCTCTCCGGCGGCGAAGCCCAGCGGACCCGGCTGGCGACCCAGGTTGGTTCCGGCCTGGTCGGCGTCCTCTACATCCTCGACGAACCGTCGATCGGCCTTCACCAGCGGGACAATAAACGGCTGATCGATACTTTAATCCGCTTGCGCGACCTGGGGAACACCGTCGTCGTCGTCGAACACGACGAAGAGACGATGCGCTCGGCCGACTTCCTGGTGGATATCGGGCCGGGGGCGGGAGTCCATGGCGGCAAGATCGTGGCGAGCGGAACGGTT
>JBAZMB010000133.1:0-2515 GCA_041649975.1 Candidatus Margulisiibacteriota bacterium
CTTCGAAGTCGGTCCCGTCAATGTTAGCGATGAAGACCAGGTTCATTCCCGGCTGGGCGTAAGGGCGCAGGGCCACGGCAAAATATTCCGGACCCAAATAAGAGCCGCCGATCCCGATCGAAACGATATTCTTAAATTTCTTGCCGGTCGCGCCCGTTCTTTGGCCGGAGAGGACCTCGCCGGAGAAGCGTTCGATCTGGCCCAAGACCGCGTTGATCCCTGGCATCACATCCTGGCCGTCCACCATGACCGGGTCATTCTTCCGGTTGCGCAGCGCGGTATGAAGGACCGCCCGGTTCTCGGTCCGGTTGATCTTCTGGCCGCTGAACATCGCCTGGAGATTACCTGATAAGTCGCATTCTTTGGCCAGTTCGGCCAGGAGCTGGACCGTCTCTTCGGTCACCCGCTGGCGGGAGAAATCAAAATATAGGTGTTCAGTCTTAACCGAAAACTTGTGCCCGCGACGCTCGTCGGCCTCGAATAAGTCGCGCAAATGCTTTTGTCCGATCTCCTTATAATGCTTGGCCAGTTTTTTGTAAGCGTTGGTCTTGTTGAACATATTTATACTCCTGTTTTATTAAAAGCATCCGCGACTATCTTCTTCGCCTCTTCAAAGATCTTTTTGAGATGGTCCGCTCCCAGGAAACTTTCGGCGTAGATCTTGTAAACGTCTTCGGTCCCGGAAGGTCGGGCGGCAAACCAGCCGTTCCCGGTCGTCACCTTAAGGCCGCCGATCTCGGCGTTGTTCCCCGGCGCCCGGGTCAGCTTGGCGATTATCGGCTCGCCGGCCAGGGTAGTGGCGGTCACCATCTCCGGTGCTAACTTCTGTAAAACCGCTTTTTGCTTGGCGTTAGCCGGAGCGTCGATCCGTTCGTAGACCGGCGCGCCAAAGAGGGCAGTCAGTTCCTGGTAATGAACTCCCGGATCTTTGCCGGTTACAGCTAGGATCTCGGCCGCCAGCAGGTCCATAATAAAACCATCTTTGTCGGTCGTCCAAACGGTCCCATCTTTACGAAGAAAAGAAGCGCCGGCACTCTCTTCGCCGCCAAAGCCGAAGCTCCCATTGAGGAGGCCCTCAACGAACCACTTAAAGCCGACCGGGACCTCCATGAGGGGCCGGCCCAGTTTTTTCGCCACCCGGTCGATCAGGCTGCTGCTGACCAGGGTTTTGCCGATCGCCGCCGTTGCCGGCCACTTTGGCCGATGCTGGAAGAGGTACCAAATCGCCACCGCCAGGTAGTGGTTCGGGTTCATCAACCCTGAAGAGGGGGTGACGATTCCATGGCGGTCGAAATCGGTGTCATTGCCAAAAGCAATATCGTACTTATCTTTTAGTTTTACCAGGCTCGCCATCGCGTAAGGTGACGAACAATCCATCCGGATCTTCCCATCCCGGTCAACGGTCATAAAACAAAAAGTCTTATCGACCGCTTGGTTAACGATATCGATCTTCAAGCCGTACTTTTCGGCTATCGGATGCCAATAATTGACACCGGCGCCACCCATTGGGTCGGCCCCGATCGAGAGTCCGGCAGCTTTGATCGCTTCCATATCAATAATGTTCCCCAGGTCATTAACATAGGGGGTGATGAAATTATAGAGCCTGGTAGTTGAAGCTTTAAGGGCCGATTCATAGGCAACCCGCTTAACCCCAGCCAGCTTTTTGGCCAGGTACTGATTAGCTCGTTCCTCGATCCATTTCGTCACCTTGGTATCGGCCGGTCCGCCATGGGTCGGGTTGTACTTGAAGCCGCCATCCTGCGGCGGGTTGTGGGATGGGGTAATGACGATCCCGTCAGCGAACCCGGTTTGTTTACCTCGGTTGTATTTTAGGATGGCATGGGAGATGACCGGGGTCGGGGTATAGCCATCATTTTCTTGAATAAAGAGAGAAATTCCATTGGCCGCCAGGACCTCGAGGGCGGTTTTCTGGGCCGGGTCGGAAAGGGCGTGGGTATCTTTCCCCATATAAAGGGGCCCGTTGATCCCGTTTTCCTGCCGGTAATCGCAGATCGCCTGGGTCGTCGCCAGGATATGGTCCTCGTTAAAGCTCCCTTTAAATGACGAGCCCCGGTGGCCGGAAGTCCCGAAAGCAACCCGCTGCTGCGGATCGTTGGGGTCCGGATGGGTAGAATAATAAAGATCGATTAATTTAGTTATATCAACCAGGATCGAATCGGGCGCTTTTTGACCGGCTAATGGACTTAACATATGACCCAACTTTCTATTTCAGGATTATCTATTATACCAATAACGGCACTTTTCAGCTATAATGATTATTACCATGAAAGGTCAAATGCCGAGGACAAAAGCGCCGAAGTTAATTCACAAGCCTTCGAAGCCGATCACTAAGGAGAAAAAATCGTGGGGGAAACCGTCGACTTTTCGGGGCTCAAAGTAGACAACGTCACCTTGGCGGAAGCGGTCGCGAAGGTTGAAAGCCTGATCGCCGCCGGGAAACCCAGCCTGGTCGTCACTCCCAATCCGGAGATGATCGTTGCCGCGCAAGAGGACT